>NC_009718.1:1200000-1574470 GCF_000017545.1 Fervidobacterium nodosum Rt17-B1
CACGGGAGACAATTTCACCAGAAACTTTATTAGCGTTCTCAGCGATTCCTTTAATCTCTTCAACAACCCTTCTTACATTGTCAGACGCTCTTTTACTTTCTTCCGCCAATTTCCTAATCTCATCGGCAACAACAGCAAAACCTCTTCCAGCTTCTCCAGCTCTTGCTGCTTCGATAGCTGCATTCAAAGCAAGTAAATTGGTTTGTTCGGCTATGGCATTGATAGTTTCAACAAAACCAGATATTTCTTCTGCACCTCTGTTGAAGCTCTCAACAACATTCTCAACATCTTTGGCTGAGCTGGAGATACCTTTCGTTGTCAGTATAACTTGTTTTAAAACACTACCAGCATCTTTTGCAAGTTTAACACTATCTTCAGCGAACATAACTGCCTGTTGAGTATTGTGAGCTATATTCTTCGTCGCACTACTGATTTCCTCAACTCCGGCTGTCGTTTCTTCAATAGCTGCCGATATACTCTCCACCCTCGAAGTAATTTCGTTCATCTGATTAACAATATTGATCATGTACTTTGCGATTGAATCATTTTCTAAGCTTAATTCGTTTATATTATCCGCCACACTTATAGCCTCATCACGAACTTGTCTCAAATTATCTCTCAAATAATCTATGGAAGCTTTAAATTCATTCAAAAGCGTACCAATCTCATCTTTACTATTCACCTGTTTAATTTCAATTGTTAAGTTGTTGTTTCTTAAAGATCTGGATGCACCTATAACAGGCTGTAAGTATCTCAATAAATAGTTCACTACAAAAAGTATAGTGGGAAAACTTGCTATTAAAACGGTGATTGGAACAACATACGCTATGAAGACTATCCTCGATTTAAAGAGTGATAACTTCCCTTCAAAATTTTTCTTCTCAGATTCGAATTTTAGAAAAGTCTCTTGCGAAACATTCGACGTTTCAGTATTAATATATTTCACAATAGACTCATAGTTATCCAGAATTTGCTTGAAATCGTTCAAAGAAGAATTAAACAGAATACCACCATAGATAGCCGCTAAGAACAAAACCACCACAGGCAATATACTTACCAGAAGAAGTTTGACACGCAAGCTCATACACTCTCACTCCTTCCGATAAATTTTTACCCCCCTACATATTATATCTATTATCACTTTTATGTCAAGAGCGATAATAAAAGAACGATAAAAAATCGGGGAAAACCCCCGACTGGATATTTTTTACTGGTCTGGGCGGTGGGACTTGAACCCACGACCACCAGATCCCGATTCTGGCGTTCTAGCCAACTGAACTACGCCCAGAAAAGTGTGATTTTAAAATTGCATATATTATTTTACCACAATCATTTCACTTTTCAAGTTATACAATTTAAAGCTTAATAAATGTATTTTTTGATATAATATTTTTAGACGATTTATTATAGGAGGCGACTACATGGATAAATTCAAAGTCTTAATAGTAGACGACTCAAAAACAATACACTATGAAATCGAAAATACAATAAAAAATATAACTGTTGAAAATATCCCCATTGAAATTTACCATTCTTACAGCTATTCAGATTCCACAAAGATTTACAATCCTGGAAAATACGCACTTGTTCTAACAGATTTGGTTATGGAAGAAGATAATTCTGGAATAAAAGTGATAAATTATATCCGAAATGAATTATCTGATGAGATAACACGCGTAGCATTGATGACAGCCAACCCTGAAAAAGTTCCACAAGACATTTTGATAAAAGATTATCAAATAAACGCTTACATTGAGAAAAAAACAATGAACGATTTTAGCTTAAAACTGACCGTTCTTTCGCTTTTAAGAGCATATAAAGATATGATTGCGTTTGAAAAGGCTATAAAATCAATAGATCACGTTATTCAAAACTCCAATCGAATGGATTTGGAGGAACTTTTGATAGAAACATTTTTCCAACTCCGCTCGTTTTTGAGTTTGAAAATGCCAAATATCGAAATTCAAGGGAAAATATATGTCGATAAACAACAAATTTTCCCCCCAAAGTCTGTTAAACATATAAGAACTTCACTTTCCCTAAAATACACCTTCGAGGAAGAAATTTCGGGAAAGAATGTGAAGTTAATTCTTGAGAGTTCAAAACAGCTTAACGATATAGATAAAGACTACATACGCGCGCTTTTATCTAATTTAAAGCAATCTTACTTTTATTCCACTTTATCAAGTGTTGAAAATGAACTTGTTTATAGATTAGCTAATCTAATAGAAACAAGATCTGAGGAAACAGGAAAGCACGTGGAGAGAGTTTCAGAAATATCGTACATTCTTGCATGCGAGTATGGTTTTGCGGAAAAAGAAGCTCAATTAATTAAGAATGCATCGGGATTGCACGATGTAGGAAAAGTAGGTATACCCGACCATATTTTGAATAAACCAGCAAAATTAACAGATGAAGAGTTTTCAATAATGAAAGAGCACACGCTTATCGGATTTGAACTATTGAGAAATTCCCATTTAAAAGTCTTTGAGTTAGGTGCTGTTATTTCTTTACAGCATCACGAACGATGGGACGGAAATGGATATCCTTATGGATTAACAAAAGAAGAAATTACTCCAGAAGCTCGTATAGTCCAAGTTGCAGATGTCTTTGAGGCACTAACACACGATAGATGTTACCGCCCAGCTTGGCCTGTTGAAAAGGCGATTGAATATATGCGTGATATGAAAGGTAAGCAATTTGACCCAAATCTAATAGAAATTTTTGATAGAAAATTACCAGATATCTTAGATTTGTTTGAAACATTAAAATAGTAAAAGCATTATTAAAGATTTTTATTTTTTCTAATGAAATCATCGAGCTTTTGTATGGCCTCTTTGAAATCTTGAGGAATTTTAGCTATGAATTTAACTTTTTCGCCTGTTCTCGGATGATAAAACGATAAGCTCAGTGCGTGAAGCATCTGTCTTTTGATACCGAATATTTCATCTTCTTTTGCCCTTCCGTAAACTTCATCTCCCATAAGCGGATGACCTATGTATTTCATATGGACTCTTATTTGATGAGTCCTACCTGTTTTTGGATATGCAAAGACTAATGCGGCGATATCACCAAATTCTCTTACAACTTTGTAATGAGTCAATGCGGGTTTGCCGTATTCTGAATTTGTTACTGTCATTTTTACTCTAAGAACAGGATTTCTCGCTATATTTATTTCTATATCGCCTTCTTTTCTCTTTGGTACACCTTTTACAAGGCAAATGTACAATTTTTCTGTTAACCTATCTTTGAATTGTTTTGTGAGTGACTGATGCGCAAGGTCGTTCTTAGCGATAACCATAACACCACTTGTATCTTTATCGAGCCTGTGGACTATCCCTGGTCTTAGAACTCCGCCTATCCCCTGTAAGTCTTTACAGTGGTACAGTACACCATTTACAATTGTTCCAGATGTGTGAGATGGAATTGGATGCGTTATTATACCTGGCTGTTTATTTATGACAAGAATATCTCTATCCTCATATATTATATCAAGTGGTATATCTTCAGGTAGGATTTCCGGTATCTCGGGGGCCTCTGGAGCATTCAAGGTAATTATATCCCCAGACTTCACCTTGTAACTCGGCTTCTTTGAAGTCCCATTGACCAATACTTCCCCGTTCTTTATCGCTCTTTGTATGAAGGTCCTCGATATCCATTCTGGTGTTTTCTCCATAACGAATTTGTCCAATCTCCATCCGTTTTCCCTTGATGTAACTTGTATATCCACTAAATTTTTCCCTCCTATTATCTGTGGTGTGTTTACTGTTTTTTTCCTTTATTTCTTGCTTTATAAATATTAAAATTAGTCCTAAGCTTCCGAAAAAAATAAACATATCTGCAACGTTAAAAACGGTTGGCCAGTATTTCATCGTTAGAAAATCTATCACATAGCCAAACCTTATCCTGTCAATCAAATTTCCGAGCGCTCCACCAACGATAAAAGCTAAGTATTTTTCTGTGCTTTGGCTGATTTTTACGTATCTAGGTATTAAAGAAATTGCGACGATTATCGCGAGCGATAGATATATTACTATTTCCTTTACACCTGCAAATAGTCCAAATGCAATGCCACGATTTGTCGCAAATGTTAGATAAAAGAAATTAAATATCGGTATATATTTTACTTGAAGAAATAAACTTGCTAAGTGTTTTGTAATTTGGTCAAGCGTAACAGCAAGGACAACCCAAAACACAAAATCAGTCCCTTCACTTATATTAAAAAGATAAGAAGATAATAAATCGGCAGACTCTCTGCCGATTTTAAATTGTTTTTTCAAATCTTTCTATAAATAAACGGAGAAGCTACTTCGAGATTGAGTGCTTTGTAATTGAATATTCTCTCGGTATTTCCAACAAAGAGTATTCCGCCATGTTTTAAACTTTCAGAAAATTTACGATATAACATATCTTTCGCTTCCATCTCAAAGTATATAACAACGTTTCGACATGTTATAAGGTCAAAGTCTTTTTCGAATGGATCTTGAAGAAGATTATGCTTTCTAAATTGAACGCGCGCCTTTACGTTTGGTTTGACTATGTACCTTCCATCTTTAACTATGAAGTATTTTTGAATGTATTCCGGAGGAGTGCTAACCATTGAGCGCTCGTCGTACTCACCAATTTGTGCTTTTGTCAAAACTCCCATATCTATATCAGTGGCTAATACTTTCACACTCGAGGGCGCTTTTAATTCTTCTAGAAGTATGGCTATGGTATAAGGTTCTTCACCAGAAGAACAACCAGCGCTCCAGGCTTTAAACCTCGAACCGCTCTTTGCCAAAAGTTCAGGTAAAAATTTATCCCTTAGTTCGAACCACTTCTCAGGATTTCTGAAGAATTCTGTAACATTTATCGTTAACTTATCAAGGAATTCATCTTTTTTCTTGTTATCTTTCAGTATCATATCAAGATACTCTTTATACGATTTGCAATTGTACTTCCTAATAAGCATTTCTATTCTTCTTTTGACTCTTTCCGGCTTGTATCCAGAAAGATCTAAATTCATTATATCTTTTATTCTTTTAACAAACCACTCGAATTCTTCCCATGGCAATTCATGAACTTCACCAGATTGGAAACTCGACAGCCAAGCGAACTTTTTCTCCTTGTTGTCGTCCAACGACATATATCTCACCTACCTTCCATACAATACTCCCATTTATCCCAGGTGAATTTATATTATTAACAATATTAAATTCAAAGTTATCTCCTTTTAAGGAAAAGCCAAATTCAGAATTAATCTTTCCATCAGCTAAGTACAACAAATAGTAAATTAGTAGACTTTCTTTCACATAATTTATTCCCATTCCGGATTTATTTCCAAAAAATGCGTAAATACCCTTACCTGCTCCAAATATATAATTATTATCAATCTTCTCAACAAATAATGTGTATCCAAGTATGTTTAACGAAACATTTAGATTTTTCGAATCTCCTATAATCGAAAAATTATCGTCGATGTAAAAAAGTTTGTCGCCATAATAACCAGCTTTGAGCCAAGTCGAATACCAAACTTTTTGTGCGGGGTTTATGAATGTCGTGAAAGGTATTTGATTGATAAAATCATATGTAACTTTGTACGGATAATCTTCAAAATGAAATTTGTCTATGATATCTGAAAACTTGGCGTCTATTTGTGGAAAACCCATTTTGATTTTTACATCAACGGGCAGGTAAAACCTTACATCAAACTTCCAAAAGTTAAAATTGTATCTTAGTGTAAAGCCATAAACATTATCAAATGGAGAGACGTTAAAAAATAACGTCTCTCCAAACATAAAACTAGTATTCAATAAAGATAAAATTACTATTAAAAATAAAGATGCATATTTAACTTTTTTCATCTACTTGCACCTTATTAAAAAGTAGAAATTTGGTATCAACCTTCAAGTTTTGCCATTATTGCTTCAAGTTCTGCATCGTCTATGTCAAAGTTTCCAAATACTTCTTGTACATCATCGTTATCTTCAAGTGCATCGATGAGCTTAAGTACTTTTTCCGCGTCTGAACCTGTCACTTTAACTGTGTTCTTTGGCTTGTATGTTATCTTTGATTCTCCTTCAAATCCATTCTTTGCGAGTGCTTCTTTTACTGCTGTTAACGATTCTGGAGCTACGTAGACAATTACTGGATCTCCTTCTTCTATATCTTCCGCGCCAGCATCGATTGCCAATAATGTAAATTCATCCATATCGGAAATCTTCGAAGCAGAAATTTCGATAGCACCTTTTCTTTCAAATATCCAAGCAACTGAACCACTTTCCGCAAGTGAGCCACCATTTTTGCTGAGTATGTGTCTTAACTCTTGGGCTGTTCTGTTTTTGTTATCTGTCAACGCAAGTATGTAAAGTGCAACTCCACCTGGTGCGTAAGCTTCGTATATAATCTCCTCATATTTTTCGCCTTCCAATTCTCCTGTACCTTTTTTAATTGACCTTTCAACTGTATCTTTTGGCATATTAGCTTCTCTTGCTTTTTCAAGAACTGCCCTTAACCTTGGGTTTGTGTCTGGGTTTCCGCCACCTTCTCTTGCCGCAACAATAATTTCCCTAATCAATTTTGTGAATATCTTTGACCTTTTAGCGTCTTGTGCGGCTTTCCTATGCTTAATATTTGCCCACTTATTGTGACCTGACATAATCTCTCCTCCTTTAAAATACCTCTCCAATTGATTCTAATTATTAAAATATTTTATCTCTCGCCTGGTTTAATCACCTTATCAATTATACCATATTCCATAGCCTCTTGTGCACTCATAAAGAAATCTCTGTCAGTATCTTTTTCTATTCTTTCTATATCTTGCCCAGTATGTTTACTGAGAATCTCGTTTATTATCCTTTTTATTCTTAGTAATTCTTTCGTTAGTATTTCAACATCTTTGGCACTGCCTTCCGCTCCACCTAATGGTTGGTGAATCATTATCCTACTGTTGGGAAGTGCAAACCTTTTACCTTTTGCACCAGCTGCAAGTAATACAGCTCCCATTGACGCAGCCTGACCAACGCATATCGTCGCAACATCACATTTTACGTATTGCATTGTATCGTATATAGCCAATCCAGCCGTTACAAGACCACCGGGTGAATTTATGTAAAGCTGGATATCTTTATCTGGATTTTCTGCTTCAAGGAAAAGAAGCTGTGCAACAACAAGGTTAGCAACATGGTCATCTATTGCACTGCCAAGGAAGATAATCCTATCTTTGAGGAGTCTTGAGTAAATATCGTAAGCTCTTTCATAGCGACCTGTGCTTTCGATAACTATTGGGACGTATTGATCGAGTATTTTTTTAAGTTCTCTATCCATTTCCATGCTTTATCACCACTTTTCATCTTTTTCAAACTTCAAATTCAAAAATTATTCTGACTTTTCTTCTTCATTTTTCTCATCTTTGTTGAAAGAAACTTCTTCAACCTGGACTTTGTCTATAAGTAAGTTTGCGACTTTTGATTCGACTATATCCATTATAACTTCGTTTCTGAGATCTATTCTTGATTTAATCAAAGCTTCTGCTCTATCTGGGCTTACTCCCCATTCAACTGAAACTATTTCCGCATATGCTTTTATATCCTCATCGTTAACTTTTACATCGTTTTCCTCGGCTAATTTTTTAACTACAAGGTCTTTCTTGATAAGGTTGATGTAATAGTTTTTAAACTCCTCAACGAGTTTTTCTTCACTACCGTAGCTTTTGATATAATCGTCGTATTTTCCTTCTTCTTTTAAATTATCTATTATATTTTCAACAGCTCTTTGAATTGTTTTTTCACTAATATCAATTTCTGTTGCTGATGGTATTTGGTCAATTATCTGCATTCTATAAGAATCGCCTAATTCTCTATCGTATATTTCCTTACCCTCGTTTCTGAACTTTTCCTTTAAACCTTCCAATGTTTCAACATTTTCTATAGCAAGGCTTTTGACAAATTCATCGTTCAAAACGGGGAGTATTCTATTATATATTTCTTCGACTTCTAGTATATATTTATAGGTAATTTTCTCATTTTCGCTTTTTTCAAATGTCTTCTCAAATTCAACAGTATCACCTTTTTTCTTACCATAAAGCTGTTTGACAGCATCTCTTTCATCGTCTTTTAAAAGTAAGTATTCTCTTTCTTCATGGTCTCTAATTGCTTTTTCGTTCAGTAAAACAGTTTCCTTAACCTTGACAACATCACCCTCTTGTGCTTCTCCCTCTTTTGGTTCAAGAACAGCATGTTCATCTAACATATATTTTACTCTCATTTCGACATAACTTTCAAGCACTTCATCCTCTTTTGCTTTTCTAACTTTAATTTTAGACGGGTCGAACGTTACTTCTGGTTCGAGGTGAAGCTCAACAACAACTTTTCCACCATTAGCATCAAATCTTGCATCAACGATAACTGGAGGAATAACAACACTTATATTTTCTTTGTCGAGTTCATCTTCGACTTCTATTATCGCTTCATCTGCTACATAAATATTATAGAATGCATCTTTAAGTCTAAGTTTGTATATCTCCTTTGGAACTCTTCCTACTCTGAATCCTTCTATTTGATATCCTTTGCTGTTAAGTGAATTTACGGCTTTATCTTCTAATCTTTTAACATCGTTGGCATCAAAAATATATTCTTTTACAATGACATTTTTATCTTTTTCTAATTCATTAATTTGCATTACTACACCTCCTAATTTTTCACTTTAAAAAGGGGCAATTTCGCCCCTTTTTATAGGTTAATTACAGAAAATTACTCTACTATTTGCAATACTGAAACTTCTGCACCGTCGCCCCTTCTTTGACCAACTTTTATTACTCTTGTGTATCCACCGTTTCTGCCTGTGTATTTTGGTGCAATCTCGTCGACAAGTTTGTTAACAAGTTTTCTATCTCCAAGTTCTGCAAAAAGTTGTCTTCTTAACGCTATACTTTCTTCTTTATTCTCATCTTTTATTTTGTAAGCTTTTACTGCTTTTGTTATAAGTTTTTCAATATATTCTTTTCCTACCTTTGCCTTTACCGTTGTTGTCATTATTGTGCCGTGTTCTATGATTTCTTTTGCAAGGTTTCTCATGAGTGACCTTCTGTGTGAACCGTATCTATTTAGTTTATTTCTCTTCATCCTGTGTCTCATTTCATTTGTCCCCCTTTCTTAGTGACAGACCAAATTTGTCACGGAGTTTTTCTCTTACTTCCTCGAGAGATTTGAGGCCAAAATTCTTTATTTTCATCAACTCTTCTTCTGTTCTTGATAACAGATCACCTATTGTCTCTATCTTGTCTCTCTTCAAACAATTAAGTGATCTTGCAGATAGTTCTAGTTCTTCAACTTTTTTGCTCATTACATCTTCTGGCGAACCTATTTCTTCTGTTACTACTGCAGTTTCTTGTATTATTGGTATTGGTAATTCCTCAACATCACTAAGACTTTGTTCGATAAACATAAAGTGGTCAAGAATTATTTTTAGTGAATGCTTCAAAGCTTCAGATGGTTTTATGCTCTTCTTTGTCCAAATTTCAAGAATGAGTTTTTCATAGTCCGTTCTTTTATCAACACGAACATTTTCAACAAGCCAATTGACTTTTATAACTGGGCTGTAGACTCCATCTAAAACAATCCAACCTATTTCTGGTCTTTCATTTCTATCTGCTGCCGGGACAAAGCCTTTTCCAAATGTTGCATAGAGTTCTATTTCTAAATCAGCGTCTTCGTTCAGCGTTGCAAGGTAATGACCTGGATTGACCACAACTACTCCCGCTGGGCATTCAATATCCCCTGCCGTAAGTACTCCAGGTCCTTTTTTATTTATCGTTAATTTCACAGGCGATTCAACGTAGGTATCAACGCGTAATTGCACTTTCTTAAGATTCAAGAGTATATCCATTATGTCTTCTTTTGCGCCTTCGATTGTATCAAACTCATGGTATTTTTCTGGTTTTACGAATCTTACATCAGTTATTGCAAAACTTGGAATAGAAGAGAGGAGAACTCTTCTAAGTGTATTCCCAACTGTTACGGCGTAACCTTTTTCAAGCGGTGAGAGGGAATACCTTGCATAATAATGGTCCTCGTGTTCTACCTGCTCTTCTAATTTGAATTTCCTTCCTGTAATTTGAATCATTAAGATCACCTCGAGTAGAATTCGACAATAGCCTGTACGTTAACTGGGAGATCAATAATTTCTTCTAATTTTGGATTTCTTACGTATACTCCTTTAAATTGATCGTAATCAACTTCAAGCCAATTTGAAATTGCTCTACCTTTATTTAGCTCTATTGCTTGTTTGATTGGTTCTATTGTTCTGCTTCCTTCTTTTATAGAAATAACATCACCTGGTCTGACTTGGTATGATGGGATGTCAACTTTCTTCCCGTTTACAAGTACATGTCCGTGAGAGACAAGTTGTCTTGCTGCTCTTCTGTTAATTGCGAATCCAAGTCTGTAAACAACATTATCAAGTCTTCTCTCAACTTGTGCTACCAGGTTTTCACGGGTATCGCCAGATTGTTTGACAGCTCTTTCGTAGTATATTCTAAATTGTTTCTCAAGTACTCCGTAAATTCTCTTCATTGTTTGTTTAGCTCTGAGTTGGAGAGCATATTGTGTTAGTTTTTTCTTTTCTCTACCGTGTTGTCCAGGTGCGAATGGTCTCTTGTCAAATGGACATTTCTCGCTGAAGCATCTTTCACCCTTAAGGTACAATTTCATTCCTTCTCTTCTACACAATTTGCACAAAGGCCCTGTGTTTCGTGCCATTATTTTCCCTCCTTTGGTTTCAAAAATCAGATGTAACTTTTCTTAGCCCTCTCTTACAAAGTTTACTAAGTTTATCTATATCGATTCAATTATTTCACGTATTATACTCTTCTTCTTTTTGGAGGTCTACAACCGTTAAATGGGATTGGTGTAGCATCTCTTATATTGTCAATTTCTAGTCCAGCTGCTTGAAGAGTTCTTATAGCTGTTTCTCTTCCAGCACCAGGTCCTTTGACAATAACGTCAACTCTTTTAATTCCCATTTTGACAGCATCTTTCGCTACTTTATCGGCTGCAAGTTGTGCTGCGTACGGTGTACCTTTCCTTGTACCTTCAAAACCTGTCGTTCCACCGCTTGCCCAGCTTAAAACGTGTCCTGTTGGATCTGTCAAGCTGATTATTGTATTATTGTATGTTGACTTTATGTGGACTACACCATGATCAACCGCTACTCTTTTCTTTTGTTTTGTTCTTGTTGTTCGGCCTTTTGCCATTATTTTCCCTCCTTTTACATTTCTTCCATACTTTTACATGCACTCGCTAGTTACAAGTTAAACATCTTTTCGGGTCCGATTTTAAAGAAAAACTTATTTACCCTTTTTCTTAATTCTGCTTGGTCTTGGACCTTTTCTTGTACGGGCATTTGATCTTGTTCTTTGACCTCTAACTGGAAGCCCTAACTTGTGCCTTAAGCCGCGGTAACATCCTATATCCATTAATCTCTTTATATTTCTCATCACTTCTGTTCTGAGTTCACCTTCTACTTTGTAATTCTGTTGAATGAAAGAAGCTATTTTGCTTATTTCATCCTCAGTAAGTTCTTTAACTCTCTTGTCAGGGTCTACACCTGTATTCTTACATATTTCCATTGCGCGTGTTGGTCCTATACCGTAGAGATATCTCAATGCAATATGTACTTTTTTATTACTTGGTATTTCAACACCAACGATACGAGCCATTAATCTCCCTCCTTAATTCTATCTCTCAACTATTAATACTTAGTACTTAACCTTGTCTCTGATTATGTTTTGGGTTTACTTTACATACAACGTAAACTTTTCCTCTTCTACGGATAACCTTACAATATTCGCATCTTTTTCCAACTGATGCCTTTACTTTCATACTTAATCTCTCCTTTCGGATATATTCATTTTATTTTTCAATTATTCGTCGTCATCTAGTATCTCTTCTTCGCCCTTTGAGTCAAGTTTCTTTCTGTAAACTATTCTTCCACGAGTGAGGTCGTAGATTGTAAGTTCAACGACTACCCTATCACCTGGTACAAGCCTTATAAAGTTTTTGCGCATTTTACCAGAAACATGAGCGAGCACTTTAAAACCGTTGTCGAGTTGTACTCTGAACATAGCATTTGGTAGTGCTTCAACTATTGTTCCTTCCATTCGTATGACGTCTTCCTTGTTTTTCAGATAAATCACCTCGCGAATACGAAAGTTTCTCTCAGTTTAAGCTTGTATTATTCGGCAAGAGTTAAAATTTCATAACCGTCTTCTGTCACTGCTATCGTGTGTTCAAAGTGTGCCGCTCTCTTGCCATCCCTCGTTACAACCGTCCAACCATCATCTAATATAACCACGTGCCAGCCGCCTTCAGTAACCATTGGTTCTATCGCAATTGTCATTCCCGCTTTAAGTGTTATACCTGTACCTGGCTTTCCATAATTCGGTACTTGTGGGTCTTCATGCAAAGACTTTCCTACTCCATGCCCTACAAAATCTCTTACAACACCAAAACCATGACTTTCAACGTAATTTTGGACTGTAAAAGAAACATCTCCTAATTTTATGCCAGGTCTTATTATTTTTATAGCCTCAAAGAGAGATTCCTGAGTAACTTTTACAAGTTTTTCACCAACTTCATCTGTTTGACCAACTATGTAGCTTATCGCTCCATCTCCATAGTAACCATCATAAATTGCTCCAACATCTATTGAAACTATATCACCTTTTTTTAAAACTTTCTTCTTCAGCGGAAAACCATGTATAACTTCGTCATTTACTGAGACAGTTGTTATATATGGATATCCACCATACCCTTTAAACGCAGGTTTACATTTAAGCTCTTTCAAAATCTTTTCAGCTAAGATTTCTATATCATGGGCGGTTGCACCCTCTACCACTAATTTTTTTGATTCCATAAGTATAGTACCAACCGCCCGACCAGCTATTTTCATTTTCTCAATTTCTTCTCTCGTCTTAAGTCTTATCATTTCTTTTCAAAGCCACCTAATATATTAAACAATATTTTCATTACTTCTTCTACACTTTTTCTGCCATCTAATGTAAAAAGTTTGTTTTGATTTTTATAATATTCGATTAACGGCGATGTTTTTTCGATATAGACTCTGTATCTGCTCCTTACGATATCTTCTTTGTCGTCATCTCTTTGTATTAATGTTCCACCACAATCATCACAAATGCCTTCAACTTTAGATGGAAGAGTAATTACGTTATAAACCTTACCACATTTGGAACAAACACGTCTTGTGGATATTCTCTGAACTACCGTTTCTTCGTCTACTTCAAAGTAAATAGCACCATCTAATTCCTTACCCATTTTTTTGAGCATTTCATTTAAAGCTTGGGCTTGATTTAATGTCCTTGGATAACCATCGAGTATAAAGCCTTTTTTACAATCGTCTTGTTTCAAGCGTTCTTCGACAAGTGCATTTGTTAGTTCATCCGGAACGAGATTTCCTGAATTCACTATATCCTGGACTTTTCTACCAAGTTCGGTACCTTTTGCTATCGCTTCTCTGAAGATATCTCCGGTTGATATATGAGGTATAATGTATTTTTCCACAACTCTTTTAGCATATGTACCTTTACCTGCACCCGGAGGTCCGAGGAATATAAGGTTCATAATTTTCACCCTCTTGAATTTATCTTCTACCAGCTATCTTTCCTTTTTTAACAAAGCCTTCGTAATTTCTCATAATCAAGTGTGCTTCGATTTGTTGAGCAATATCTAAAGCAACTCCAACCGCGATAAGCGCACTTGTACCACCAAGCCAAATATTTACACGTGTAATTCCTTCAACTAAGTAAGGTAACAGTGAAATACCAACAAGGAAGATCGCTCCGAGGAATGTAACTCTGTTGAGAACGAACGTAATGTATTCCTCTGTTGGTTTTCCTGCCCTTATTCCTGGTATAAATCCTCCATATCTCTTAATATTTTCGGATATATCCTTTGGATCAATAACAACAACACTGTAGAAGTATGTGAAGAAGAATATCAAGAGCGCGTAAATTATCATCATGAGAGGACTTTGCATGCTGAATAGTTTAATTGCCCACTGAGCACCTGTGATTTGCGCAATTGCTTCTGGAATACTAATTATTGCCCATGCAAATATGATAGGAATAACACCTGAGTGATTAACTTTTATAGGCAAGTATGTGCTTGTTCCACCGTATATCCTTCTTCCAACCATTCTTGTTGCATATTCAATTTTGATTCTTCTTTCCGCTTGTTGAACGTATATAATTGCAACAACCATAAATATTGCAACTGCGATAAGGAATATCCAACCGAATATATTAAGATTACCAAGAACCGCACTTCTGAAATATGCTGGGTATCTTGAAACAATACCTGCGAATATCATTATACTAACACCATTTCCAATACCTTTTTCTGTAATTCTATCGCCAATCCAAAGAAGGAACATTGTACCAGCAACCAAGGAAACTGTTGAAACAAATGAGAATAACCACGTATTGATTGCGATGATTCCTTGGTAACTTCTTGCAAGACCAAAAGAAACTACGAATGATTGTAATGCTGCCAATCCAAGTGTAAGATTCTTTGTGTAGTGTTGGAATTTCTTCCTACCTTCTTCACCTTCTTTTAAGAGCTCTTTCAAAGAAGGAATGATGGAAGCAAGAAGCTGCATGATAATAGATGCGTTAATGTATGGAGTAACGCTCATTGAGAATACGGAAAATCTGCTGAAAGCACCTCCGGTGAAAACATCATAAAAGCTGAGAACGCCTCCAGCAAGACCTGTACCTTGTTTGGAAAGCGCTTCCCCCCAAGCTTTGATATTTATTCCTGGAACCGGGACATAAATACCCAATCTGAAAACAAGCAACATTAAGAATGTAAAGATAACCCTATCCCTTACCTCTGGAATTTTCATCGCATTTCGCAGCGCTTTCCACATTATTAAATCACCTCTATTTTTCCGCCAACTTTTTCAATCTTCTCCTTCGCCTTTTCACTGAATTTATGTGCTTTAACTGTGAGTGGCTTTGTTATTTCACCTCTTGCAAGTATCTTTACACCATCGTAAATCTTATCGATAATTCCTTTTTCAATAAGAACTTCTGGTGTAACTACTGCGTTACTATCAAATTTCTCCTCGAGGGTCTCAAGGTTAACAACAGCGTAAAACTTCTTTGTGAAGTTTTTGAACCCAAATTTTGGAAGTCTTCTATGAAGTGGTGTTTGACCACCTTCCATCCAAGCTCTAACTTTTCCTGTACCTCTTGATTTTTGACCTTTGTGACCCTTTCCTGCGGTCTTTCCTTTACCTGAACCTTGTCCTCTTCCAAGTCTTTTGTATTTTTTGTTCGACCCTGGGGTAGGTTTTAGGTCCTCTATAGTAATCATGCAAATTCCCCTCCTTATTCTTCGACTTCTTCAACTTTGACAAGATGTTTTACTTTCTCAACCATTCCACGAATCTGAGGTGTATCTTCTTTAATTACTGTATAATGCATTCTTCTTAATCCAAGTCTTTTAACTGTATCTTTCTGATCGTATTTATATCCAATCGGACTTCTTACAAGTGTTATTTTCAGCTTCTTCATACATTAGCCCTCCTTTTTAACACCGCGTACTACTTGAGCTGGGGTAATATCTCTAAGAGCTGCTATTTTGTCTATACTGTAAAGGTTCTTTACGCCATTTACTGTTGCTTGAGCCATTATTACTGGATTTGTTGACCCCATTGCTTTTGTAAGAACGTTTTGAACGCCCGCAAGCTCAAGGATAGCACGTACTGTACCGTTGGCAATTATACCGGTACCTGGTGCAGCAGGCTTCATAAGTATCTTAGCTGCGTCTTGTCTGCCAACTACTTCGTGAGGGATTGTACCCTTAACTACAGGAATTTCTATTATATTCCTTCTTGCACTAACAAGCGCTTTTCTAATTGCATCAGGAACTTCTCTTGCTTTTCCAACACCGACACCGACTTTACCATTTCTATTTCCGACAACTGCAAGAACTCTGAAAGAAAGATTTTTACCACCTTTTGTAACTTTAGTCGTTCTTCTAATTTCAATAATCCTTTCTTCAAATGTTTCACCTGCTTGTTTTATCTTTTCGGCAATTTCTGACACTGTGAGCACCTCCTACCAAACCTTAGAATTTCAATCCAGCTTCCCTTGCCGCATCTGCAAGGGCTTTTACTCTACCATGGTACTTAAATCCACCGCGGTCAAAAACTACTTCCTTTATACCTTTTGCAAGTGCTCTTTCTGCTATAAGTTTTCCTACTTCTTTTGCCGCTGTGATGTTCCATGTCTTTTGAAGTTTTTCCTTCATAGCCTTTTCTACGGTTGACGCTGCAACCAAAGTAATACCTTTCGTATCATCGATTATTTGAGCGTACATGTGTTTTTCGCTTCTGAATACAGCAAGTCTTGGCCTTTCAGGAGTTCCAAAAATCTTTTTTCTTAACCTTTTATGTCTGACAAGTCTCAATTGCCTTCGGTCTTCACGTTTAATCACGTTTTATACCCCCTTATGCTTTCTTTCCTTCTTTAAGTTTGAGAACCTCGTCTACATACTTTATACCTTTACCACTGTATGGATTTGGTTCTCTCCACTTGCGTATATCTGCTGCAACTTGTCCAACTCTCTGTTTATCGATTCCACTAACAATTATCTTATTTGGTGCGGGGACTTCTACTTTTACATCAGCTGGTACATCGAATTCTACTTGGTGAGCATAACCGAGGTTCATGATTAACTTATTTCCTTGAAGTTGTGCCCTGTAACCGACGCCAACAATTTCAAGTTCTTTCTTAAATCCTTCCGTAACACCTAAAACCATGTTTCTGATAAGTCTCCAGTAAGTACCGACCATTGCTTTGAATTTTCTCTCATCTGCTTTTCTCTTTGCTACTTCAAGATTTGGTGTAACCCAAACTTCATTACCTTCGACTTTTATAGAAACAAATGGATGATTATTTAATTTCAATTCACCCTTTGGGCCTTTAACTTTTATCTCAGAGTCGGTGATTGATAACTGAACATTTGTTGGTAAAACAATTGGTTTCTTCGCAATACGTGACATGTACTACACCTCCTTACCAGATGTAGGCAATAACTTCTCCACCGACTCCATGTTCCGCTGCTTCTTTGTCGGTGAGTACGCCTTTTGATGTGGATATTATGGCAATACCGAGTCCATTTTTAACTCTTGGGATATTGTTTTTACCAACATAAATCCTTCTCCCAGGTTTCGAAACACGAACAATTCCATGAATTACTCTTTCTCTGTTCTTTCTTGTACCTTTGTATTTCATTTGAATTCTCAAAATTCCTTGTTTTCCATCTTCAATGTATGTGTATCCCTTAATAAATCCTTCCCTAACAAGAATATCAGCTATTGCTTTTTTTAAGTTTGATGCAGGAACATCTACTTGTTCTTTAAAAACTTGGTTTGCATTTCTTATTCTTGTAAGCATGTCAGCTATTGGATCGCTCCACACGGTTAACACCTCCATAATTACCAGCTTGCCTTCCTAACGCCCGGGAGTTTTCCCTCGTTAGCCATTTTTCTAAAACACACTCTGCAGATTCCAAATTCTCTGTATACTGAATGGACTCTTCCGCAAATGCTGCATCTTGTGTATTCTCTAACTTTAAACTTTTTCGGCTTCTTCCATCTTTCGACCATTGATTTCTTTGCCATTTATTTTTCCCTCCTTAATTACTGCTTTTTGAATGGGAAACCAAGTAACTCAAGTAATCTTCTTGCTTCTTCGTCTCTTTTTGCTGTTGTAACCACTACAATATCCATACCTTGGATCCTCTTGATCTGGTCTGGTGAAATTTCTGGGAATACCAATTGTTCTGTTAAACCGAAACTGTAATTACCTTTTCCATCAAATGAATTTGGATTTAAACCTCTGAAGTCTCTAACTTTAGGTAAAACAAGATTAACAAGTTTGTAGACAAAATTGTACATTCTTGGCCCTCTGAGCGTTACTTTTACACCAACGCTCATACCTTTTCTTATCTTAAAGTTAGAGATACTCTTTTTTGCTTTTGTGATTATTGCCTTTTGACCAGCTATTGTTGTTAATTCTCTTGCGTGCGCTTCTATAACATCTTTATTTCTTGAACCTTCACCAACACCCATATTTATAACTACTTTAACAAGTCTTGGAACTTCATGAATATTTTTATATCCAAATTCTTTCATTAAAACCGGCACCACTTCTTTTTGATACTTTTCCTTCAAAGGAACAAATTCGTAGGCCATTTTTTACTCCTCCTTACTTCTTATCTATGATTTCTCCACATTTCTTACAGTATCTAACTTTTGATCCATCTTCGAGTACTCTAAATCCTACTCTTGTAGCCTTATCACAGCTTGGACAGACTAACATAACCTTTGACCAGTAAAGTGGTGCTTCTTTTTCAATTATACCGCCTTGTCTCATTTGTCCAGTTGGTCTTTGATGTCTTTTTACGATGTTTACGCCTCTGACTATTAATTTTTCTTCTTTTGGAAGTACTTGTATAACTTCTCCTCTTTTACCTTTATCTTTTCCGGAAATTACTTGTACTGTGTCACCCTTTTTTATCTTCTGTGCCATCGATTACCACCCCTTACCATACTTCTGGTGCGAGAGATACTATTTTCATGAAACCTTTTTCTCTGAGCTCTCTTGCAACAGGTCCAAACACACGTGTTCCTTTTGGCTGGTTGAATTTATCAAGAACAACAGCTGCATTATCATCGAATCTTATATAGCTACCATCTGGTCTTCTAATTTCTTTCTTTGTCCTTACAACAACTGCTTTAACAACATCACCTTTTTTGATATCTGTATTTGGTACAGCTTCTCTTACACTGCAAACTACTATATCGCCAATTGTTCCAAATTGTTTGTGTGAACCACCGAGTACTCTTATTACTCTTAATACTTTTGCACCTGAATTATCAGCCGCTACGAGGTAGCTTTCGTTTTGTATCATTGTTCACTACCCCCTTCAATATCAATTGTTTCCTCTATCTCTGGCGTTTCTGAAAGTTTTGAACGTTCAAGAATATTAACAACTACCCATCTTTTGAGCTTGCTTAATGGTCTTGATTCTTCAATTTCAACAACATCTCCAACTCTGCATGCGTTATTTTCATCGTGTGCATAAAATTTCTTCGTTCTTTTAACGTATTTTCCAAATTTTGCATGTTTAACGAGTCTTTCAACTTTAACCGTTACAGTTTTATCCATTTTGTCGCTTACAACAACGCCAACTAATCTTTTCTTAGGCATGTGTATTACCTCCTTATACCGAGTTCGCGTTCACGTAGAATAGTTTTGATTCTTGCGATATCTTTTTTCGTTTTTTGAATAAGGCTTGGGTCCCTCAATTCGCCTAGTGCATTTTGGAATCTCAAATTCATAAGTGTTCTTTTCTTTTCTTCAAGTAACTTCAACAATTCTTCATTATTCATATTTCTGATTTCCACTGGTGTCATACTGCTTCACCACCTATGTGATGTCTTGTCACTATTTTTGTTTTTATTGGTAATTTTGTGGCTGCATATTCCAAGGCTTTGATTGCTAATTCTTCCTCAACACCACCAATTTCGAACATGACTTTTCCAGGTTTTACCACTGCTACCCATCCTTCAACGTTACCTTTACCTTTACCAAGTTTTGTTTCAGGTGGATGTTTTGTGTAGGATTTATCAGGGAATATTTTTATCCAAAGCTTACCTTCTTTTTTCAATGTCCTTGTTATAGCAAGCCTGCAAGCTTCGATCTGTTGAGCTGTGATCCATGCTGGTTCTAAAGCTTTTAATCCGTATTCGCCAAACATTACAAGTGCTCCACCTTTTGCATCGCCTTTTGTTCTACCTCGGTGTTGTTTTCTGTATTTAACCCTTTTTGGCATTAACATGGCTGTTTACCTCCCTTATCTCGCCTTTATCCTGCCTTCTTTTGCCTTAGCTTTTCAGGTCCTATCTGTGCTTTTTTCTGAACTTTTCAACACTTTATATCATTTATATGTTTTGATCGCCTTTATATATCCAAACTTTTATTCCGATTGTACCGTACTTTGTTTCTGCACGTGCTGTCGAGTAATCTATGACAGATCTAAGTGTTTGAAGTGGAAGTCTTCCCTTAAGATACCATTCTGTTCTCGCAATTTCCGCACCAGCAAGTCTTCCAGAAACCATTATCTTTATACCTCTTGCCCCTCTCCTGAGCGCGGCAGTAATTGCTCTCTTCATGACTATCTTGTAAGATGCACGTTTTTCTATCTTTTGAGCAATAGATTCTGCCACAAGAGATGCCTCTGTTTCGGGCGTTTTTAATTCGATTATATCAATTCCAAATTTTCTGTTGAAGTTTGCTTCTAATGCTTGTCTCAATTCTGTTATACCTGCGCCTTTTTTACCTATTAATATACCAGGTCTTGCTGCATAGATTGAAACTAAAACTCTTTCAGCATCTGGTCTTTGAACAAATACTCTTGCAATTCCAGCTTGGTTGTAATTTTTCTTAATGAAGTTTCTTATTGCCTCGTCTTCAAGTAAATATTCACTGTATTTTTTCTCATTAAACCACTGCGCATCCCATTCAGAAGTTAAACCGAGCCTAAATCCTTTTGGATGTACTTTTTGACCCACCTGTATCACCTCGCAAAGTATTTATTATTTTGCTTTTGTCTCATTTTCTTTTTCTCTATCCCTAACAATAACAGTTATATGGGACATTCTCTTTTGAATAATATCCGCTCTTCCTCTACCGCGCGGCCATACTCTCTTCATTCTTGGGCCATCGTTTACATAACATGCTGCAACATAAAGGTTTTCCTCAGAAAGTCCGAGGTTATTTGTTGCATTCGCTACTGCAGATTTTAACACATTATATACGATTCGTGCAGCCTTTTTCGATGAAAATTCAAGAAGATTAAACGCTTCTGAAACATTTTTACCCCTAATGGAATTGATTACTGACCTTGCTTTCCTTGGAGATATGCGGACAAATCTTGCAACTGCCCTTGCTTCATATTTTGGTAACGTTGCAAGTGTCTCTTTTCTCTTTGCATGGAACTTGGACCTTTTGAGTCCTTCTCTTTTAATGATAGTTTGCATTATCAATTCCCTCCTTATTTCTTGACCTCACCTTTTTTGGCTGACTTGTTCGTATGTCCACCAAATCTTCTTGTGAATGAGAATTCACCAAGTTTGTGTCCAACCATATTTTCTGTTATATATACTGGTATGTGTTTCATTCCGTTGTAAACAGCTATTGTATGACCGACCATTTCTGGAACGATTGTACTTGCTCTGCTCCATGTTTTTATTATTTTCTTTTCACCAGTCTCATTGAGCATTCTTATTTTTTTGATAAGTTTGGGGTCTACGAATGGTCCTTTTTTGCTTGAACGGCTCATTTATTACACCTCCTGATTAACCGTTTCGTCTTCTAACGATGAATTTATCGCTTGCTCTCTTACCTCTCCTCGTCTTGTAACCTTTCGCTGGGACACCCCATGGACTCTGTGGATGGTGACCTTTACCTCTACCTTCTCCACCACCGTGTGGGTGATCAACTGGGTTCATGACAACACCACGTACATGTGGCTTTCTACCTTTCCATCTTTCTCTACCGGCTTTACCAGATACTTCGTTTTTGTGGTCTTCGTTTCCTACCACGCCAACCGTTGCGTAACATTTTATATGTACTTTTCTCAATTCGCCAGATGGCATCTTCAAGAGTGCATAGTTACCTTCTTTTGCCATAAGTTGACATGCTACACCAGCACTTCTTGCTATCTTCGCCCCACCACGTGGTAAAAATTCTATACTGTGAACGATTGTACCAACTGGTATATTTTCAAGCGGAAGAGCATTACCTGGCTTAATTTCTGCTTCAGGTCCTGACATTACTGTATCTCCAACGTTAAGTCCATTTGGTGCAAGAATGTACCTTTTTTCACCGTCAGCGTAAATTAGCAAAGCAATTCTTGCGGTTCTATTTGGATCATATTCAATTGATGCAACTTTTGCGGGGATATTTTCCTTTTCCCATCTTCTGAAATCAACAATTCTGTAAAGTCTCTTGTGACCGCCACCTCTGAATCTAACTGTTACTCTACCATGGTGGTTTCTTCCTGCGCTTTTCTTAAGAGGAACAACAAGTGACTTTTCTGGTTTTGTCTTTGTAATTTCCGAAAAGTCTGGAATTATCATGAATCTTCTACCTGGTGTTGTTGGTTTAAATCTTTTAAGACCCATTGTTTTTCACCCCTTATGCCTGGAGTTCTTTAATTGCATAGCCTTCTGCTAATTTGACTATGGCTTTTTTCCATTCTTTCGTGTAACCTTCTCTTGCCATGTAACCTCTTCTGAGGTCTCTCTTTGGTTTTGGTTTGACTATAACTGTATTTACCCTTTCAACTTTAACATTGAAAAGTTTCTCAACAGCTTCCTTTATTTGGGACTTATTTGCATTTTTGTCAACTTCAAAAACATACTCTCTATTGGCTCTGAGCATCATCGATTTTTCACTTATTACTGGTCTGATGATGATATCTGAATATTCTTTTCTCATTTGCTGAGCACCTCCTCAATTTTGCGAACGGTGCCCTCTGTAAGGACAACCTTTGAAGAGTTGATTATATCGTAAACGTTCAAACCATCGATGTTTACCGGATTCCCGTTGTTTGGATTATCGGCAATTATTACTTTTACTCCAGGAATGTTTCTTCCAGAAAGTTTTACATTTTCGTATACTTCTTCTTTTCTTGGAAGAACAAACAATACTTTCTCGTCAGCGATTCCAAGATTCTTAAGAACTTCTCTCATTTGTTTTGTTTGAGCCTTTTCAAATCGTATGTCGCTCACAACAATAAGGTTTCCTTCCTGGAAGCGAGCAGAAAGTGCTGATTTAAGTGCTAATTTTTTCATCTTTTTGTTCAATCTCTTAAGGTAATTCCTTGGTTTTGGACCGTGTGCAACACCACCGTGTCTCCAGTGAATTGCTCTTATGGAACCTTGTCTTGCTCTACCTGTATGCTTTTGTGGCCATGGTTTTCTTCCGCCACCAGCTACTTCTCCTCTTGTCTTTGTGGATGCTGTCCCTGCTCTCGAGTTTGTAAGTTGCATATCGATATAGCGCCACATGACATCAAGGTTTGGTTCAACGTTAAAAACTTCATCAGCAATTTCGATGTTACCGATCTTTTCACCTTTAATGTTATACAATGTTACCTGTGCCATACTCTTCGTCCTCCTCTACTTCATTTTCGGAGCACGTCCTTGTTGTGTTTTTTACGCTGTCAAAAAAATAAATAAGCAATAATTCAAAAATATTGAATTGTTTTGAATTATTGCTTGACAGCGCTCCTTATAATAACAAGGCTGCCCCTCGCTCCTGGCACTCCACCTTTAACTGCTAAAAGGTTGTTCTGCGCATCAATTGTGACTACTTCAGAGTTAAGAATTGTTACTCTTTCATTACCATATCTTCCAGGCATTCTTTTACCTTTGAATATTCTTGCTGGTTCAGTGTGTTGACCAACAGAGCCAAGCTCTCTGTGGAATTTTGCACCGTGTGCTTTTGGTCCACCTTGGAAGTTCCATCTTTTCATTGCACCAGAGTAACCTCTACCTTTTGTCCATCCTGTAATGTCTATTTTATCGCCTTCTTGGAAAATTGCAACTGTTATTTCTTGACCAACTGAATATTGGTCAACATTTTCTACTCTGAACTCTTTTAAAACTCTCATTGGTTTAACATTTGCTTTTTTAAAAACACCAAGCATTGGTTTTGTGAGTTTCTTTTCATTAACTTCTTCAAAACCAAGTTGTATTGCGTTGTATCCATCTTTTTCAACAGTCTTCTTTTGGACAACAACACATGGACCCGCTTTAAGAACTGTTACTGGAACAACCTTTTCATCTTTCCATAATCTGGTCATTCCAACTTTTCTTGCAATTATAAATTTCATCTCAAAACACCTCCGAGGACTCACAGATTGATTTCAACGTCGACACCTGCTGGAAGATTAATCTTCATCAGAGCGTCAATCGTCTTTGAGTTCGGTTCAATTATATCAATCAGTCTCTTGTGTACCTTTTTCTCAAATTGCTCACGTGAGTCTTTGTGCTTGAGTGGTGACCTAAGCACTACGTAAAGCGACCTTTCTGTTGGCAATGGTATTGGTCCCGATACCTTTGCATTTGTTTGCTTTGCAACTTCAACTATTTTCTTGGCTGATTCGTCAAGTAATCTATGATCATAAGCCCTCAACCTTATTCTAATTTTCTGACCTGGCATGTCTTACCCTCCTTCTTAGAAAAGGGGGGGAATCCCCCCGATTACAAGTATATGCGCTATTTCTGTGTTTTCTTTGCAATCTTTATAGCATGTTTCGAATTACTCAATTATTTCGGAAACGACTCCAGCTCCGACTGTTCTTCCACCTTCACGAACTGCGAATCTCATACCTTTTTCGATTGCTACCGGGTAGATGAGTTCAATTGTCATTTCAACGTTGTCACCAGGCATAACCATTTCTACACCTGCTGGAAGGTCAACGATTTCTCCTGTTACGTCAGCTGTTCTGATGTAGAATTGTGGTTTGTAACCTTTTGTGAATGGTGTGTGTCTTCCGCCTTCTTCTTTCTTCAAAACGTAAATGTTTGCCTTGAATTTCTTGTGTGGTGTTATGGAACCTGGTTTTGCAATAACTTGTCCTCTTTCAACTTCGTCTTTGTCAACACCTCTTAAGAGACATCCAACGTTGTCACCAGCCATTGCTTCATCAAGTTCTTTTCTGAACATTTCAACGCTTGTGATAACTGTCTTCTTTGTTTCGTAGCTCATACCGATGATTTCTGCTTCAACACCTGGTTTGATTACGCCACGTTCGATTCTTCCTGTAACAACTGTACCTCTACCTGTGATTGTGAATACGTCTTCGACAGGCATAAGGAATGGTTTATCAACTTCACGAACCGGATCTGGGAAGTAGCTGTCCATCGCATCAAGAAGTTCTTTTATTGCCTTAAGATCTGGGTGGTTTGGATCATTTGGTGCTTCAACTGCTTTAAGAGCAGAACCTCTGATAACTGGAAGTTCATCGCCAGGGAATTCGTATTTGCTGAGAAGGTCTCTAACTTCCATTTCAACAAGGTCAACAAGTTCTGGGTCGTCAACCATATCAACTTTGTTTATGAAGACAATCATCGCTGGAACGTTAACTTGTCTAGCAAGGAGAACGTGTTCTCTTGTTTGTGGCATTGGACCATCTGTTGCCGCAACGACAAGTATTGCACCGTCCATTTGAGCTGCACCTGTAATCATGTTCTTAATGTAGTCAGCGTGACCTGGACAGTCAATGTGTGCGTAGTGTCTCTTTTCTGTTTGGTATTCAACATGTGTAATGTTGATGGTAATACCTCTTGCTCTTTCCTCTGGTGCCTTATCAATCATTTCGTATGGTGTGTAATCTGCCCATCCAAATAGAGAACAGTACTTTGTTATAGCTGCCGTAAGTGTTGTCTTTCCGTGGTCAATATGTCCAATCGTACCAACGTTCATGTGAGGTTTGGTTCTTACAAATTTTTCCTTTGCCATACTTTTGCCCCTCCTTCTTCACCTATGGTGGAGTTTAATTTTGGTTTGGTTATTTCCTGTTAACTATTATTAGCCCTTAAGTATCTTTTCAGCTACTTTTTCAGGTACTTTCTCGTAGTGTGAAAGCACCATCGTGTAATTTGCTCTACCTTGAGATAATGACCTAAGTGTTGTCGCGTAACCAAACATTTCACTCAATGGAACGAGAGCCTTTACTACTCTCAAGTGACCCCTGTTTTCAAGGGCATCTATGTGTGCCCTTCTAGAATTAAGATCCGCAATGATGTTACCCATGTAGTCTTCCGGTGTTGTTACCTCAACTTTCATTATAGGTTCGAGTAATACCGGATTTCCTTTCTCCATGGCTTCCTTGAAAGCCATGCTTGCTGCTATCTTAAATGCCATTTCTGATGAGTCAACTTCATGGTATGAACCATCGAGTAACGTCGCTTTGATTCCAACAACTGGATATCCAGCCAGTACTCCAACTTGCATTGCTTCTCTGATTCCTTCCTCGATAGCGGGAATGTATTGTTTTGGTATCACACCACCAACTGTCTTATCAACAAATTCGAATGTCTTGTCAAGCCCAAGAGGCTCAAATTGAACAACTACATGACCATACTGACCTCTGCCACCGCTCTGTCTTATGTACTTACCTTCGATTTTGACATCTTTCGTTATTGTTTCTCTATAAGCGACTTGTGGTTTACCAACTCTGACATTGACGTTGAATTCTCTCTTAAGTCTGTCAACTATAATCTCTAAATGCAATTCTCCCATACCGGAGAGAATTGTTTCGCCAGTTTCTTGGTCAACGTACGCCCTAAGTGACGGGTCTTCATCAAGTAATGATTGCAATGCTTTTGAGAGTTTTGTTTCATCATCTTTTGTTTCAGGCTCTATAGCTATCGAGATAACTGGTTCTGGAAATTCCATCTTCTCTAATATAACATATGTATTTTCTTCACAGACCGTATCACCAGTTATCGTGCTCTTCATTCCTATAACGCCGACTATATCTCCAGCCCTTACATACTCAACATCTTCACGCTTATCAGCATGTAAGAATATGAGCCTCGAAACTCTTTCTTTAACGCCTTTTGTTGTATTTATAACGTAACTTCCTTTTTCAAGCTTTCCACTGTAAACTCTTAAGAATGTGAGCTTACCAACGTATGGGTCTGTCTGAATTTTAAACGCATACGCAACAAAAGGAGCATTCTCTGTAGGTTGAACTTGTATCTCGTTACCTGCTTTGTCAAATCCTTTAACTGGCGGAAGATCCAATGGTGATGGCAAGTACCTTACAATTCCATCTAAAAGAGGTTGAATACCAAGATTCATTTTTGCTGAACCACAAAATACTGGTGTCCCTAATCCTGCTATTGTTATCCTTCTGAGTGCTGCATGAATTTGCTCAATAGATGGTTCTTCCCCTTCAAGGTACATCTCCATTATTTCGTCGTCAACTTCTGCGATTTTTTCTATCATGTCTTCTCTTGCTTCATCTGCTTTGTCTTTCCATTGCGTTGGAATTTCTTCAACTACCATTTCAGTACCTTCAGGATTAAGCCATCTGATAGCTTTCATCTCGATTAAATCGATAACACCCGCAAAATCACTTTCAGCACCCATTGGTAACTGAACGGGAATTGGATGTGCACCAAGCCTTTCGACCATTGTTTGGACAGCCATTTCGAAATCTGCACCGGTTTTATCCATCTTATTCATAAACGCAATTCTTGGTACGTTGTATTTATCAGCCTGGCGCCAAACTGTTTCAGACTGTGGTTCAACACCTGCCGTTGCGTCAAACACAGCGACTGCTCCGTCAAGAACTCTTAAAGATCTCTCAACTTCAATAGTAAAGTCAACGTGTCCCGGTGTGTCGATGATATTAATACGATGTTCTTTCCAGAGACACGTTGTAGCAGCCGATGTAATGGTTATACCTCTTTCCTTTTCTTGGACCATCCAGTCCATCGTTGCTGTACCATCATCGACACTACCTATCTGATGCTTCCTACCTGTGAAATAGAGAATACGCTCGGTAGTGGTCGTCTTACCGGCGTCTATATGAGCCATTATTCCTATATTCCTTAACTTATTCAGGTCGACATATAATGCCTTTATCTCTTCCATACTTTCCTCCTCGAAGACATATAACTTTGAATCTTATAGAAATATTAATAATATTACCATCTGAAGTGGGCAAATGCTCTGTTAGCTTCTGCCATTTTGTGTACGTCTTCTCTCTTCTTAATAGCCGCACCTGTGTTATTGTACGCATTCAAAAGCTCTTCTGCTAATTTTTCTTGCATTGGTTTTCCTTTTTTGGATCTTGCAATATCAACTATCCATCTAATAGCAAGTGTTGTCTTTCTGGGTTCTTGAACTTCAACTGGAACTTGGTAAGTTGCACCACCAATTCTCCTTGGCCTTACTTCTACAATAGGTTTAACGTTTTCTATCGCCTGTTTAAAAACTTCTATTCCGTCCTTACCCGTCTTTTGACTGAGTATATCAATTGCACCGTAAACTATCTTTTGAGCTATTGATTTCTTTCCATCCCACATAATTTTATTAACCATCCTTGTTACAAGGACTTCGCCGTAAACTGGATCTGGTGAAACTACTCTCGGTTCGGCTCTTCTTCGCCTCATTCAATTCCCTCCTTATTACTTCTTACCTTTTGCGCCTGCTGCAGCTCCGGCTTTTGGTCTCTTTGCACCGTATTTACTTCTGCTCTGGCGTCTGTTTTCAACACCCGCTGCGTCTAACGCACCTCTTATAATCTTGTACCTAACACCTGGGAGGTCCTTAACCCTTCCACCTCTTACAAGAACAATCGAGTGTTCTTGAAGATTATGACCTATACCAGGAATATATGCAGTCACTTCAATACCGTTGCTTAATCTAACTTTAGCTATTTTACGAAGAGCAGAGTTCGGTTTTTTTGGTGTCATTGTTGAAACCCTAACGCAAACTCCTCTCTTCTGTGGATGACCTTGCAATGCCGGTGACTTAGATTTTTCCTTAACTTTTTCCCTTCCGTGTTTTACTAACTGATTAATCGTTGGCATCTTAACCCTCCCTTCAAACTATACATTCGTGTGATATTATAAACTCTGTTTTAATAAAAAACAATAAAAGCCGTGTGAATTTTTTGTTGCGTACACGACCTCGTGCGTTTTTGCGACATAAGCATAATAATTTACAAACAAAAGATTATTTACATTAACCGAATCGTTTCGTTAACATTCTAACTTCTGGTAATACCAAAATAATGGGCGCATATGCGCCCGTTGATTTTCTACATCTTATCGTTATTTGCATTAATGAGTGCAGATAATGAGAATTAAAATTGGCTGGGGCGGTAGGACTCGAACCTACACAACTGGAGCCAAAGTCCAGGGTCCTGCCAATTAGACGACGCCCCAGCGTTAACGCCGTATCGCCTAAATTTGACCCTCATTTTATTAACTAAAATTGGTGGGTGCGGCAGGGATTGAACCTACGACCTCTTCCGCGTCAAGGAAGCGCTCTCCCACTGAGCTACGCACCCACTTTTAGGTATCGCTGACCTCATTGGTCAGCGATACTGATTTTACTATGTATCTTTAAATCTGTCAAGAGGTATTTTATTTAAAAATTTATAATTCTCTATTTATTAACATTATAACAAAATCACCCGATTGAAGTTCATATGGAATAATATTACTATTTGATATTGGTAAATTCTTTGCTCCAAATTTAGTTATAACTTTTACACTTTTTACTTCAATCTCTCTTCCAGCGGTTTCATTAACAAAAACTTCAATATACCTTCCCTGAGCAAGATTTAGATTCCCAAGTACAATTAATCCCTGATTATCTTTCCAGAAGCTGTAATTTGCTGTTAAACCATCTTGGTAGTTTAAATATACATATCGGAATTCACCATCATAGAATTCAGAAACCTTTTCCCTTATAGATAACAATCTCCTCAAGTAATTATAAATTTCATCGTTTGCTTTGTCCCAGTGTAATGCGTAATAATCAAAAAAAGCAAGCTTTCCATAAAATTGGTCATTTGGTGGCAATACAGTTTTCCCGAATATGTTGTTATCCAAACCAAGGTTCATTGGTTGAACTTCCTCTATTTCCTGTCCACTGTTTATATATGGTATCGCGTTCGGAGCAAAATACAATAATGCAGGTGCAAGGTATTTGAGCTTATCACCATTTTCTCTTACAACTATCCTTGGAGTATCTGGTGTTTCGCAAGAAGCAATAAAAGGTACTTTAAGATAAGGTACTGTCTCTTCAATGAATTTGTAAAATTCTCTTGGTCTTGCAGCTGCATACCAGCTGTTACCTAATATACAATCGTAACCTTCTCTCTTTGCTTTTTCATCGTTTTTCATTTCAAGTTCTTCGGCAATAAACACGAATGCTGGGTCTATTTCCCTGGCTTTTGAAATAATCATATCCTGAAGACTTGCGGGCAATGCATGTCCCATATCAATCCTTGCTCCATCTATTCCAAATCTTTTTTGGTAAGACGGAATTATATCTGAAAGATATTCCCATAACTCCATATTTGGTTCATTACCTGGGAATTTACTCGACTTAACAACATCAAATAAAACATAAGGTGGTTGGTTTTCCGGTAAGTATTTCTGACTTTCCGCTGGATGATCCAAATACAATCTCAAAAATGTAACATCGTCCCAAGTTGGTTGAGGATCATTTACCCAGTCGGAAAAGCCTGGAGGTGTAATAATTCCAAACTCACGAGCGATATTTGAAAGGATATCGCCTTCCATCTTCTTAACTCTCTGCCATTTCTTTGGATCTAACTTGTTTGGTGGAAGCGTGAATTTTGCAAGATGTTGTTTAACTTCTTCATTTGAATATATTACAGATAAATCTGCTGGATCTGGTATTTTAAAAGGTAATTCAGGTATGTGTGGTGGTTTGTAACTTGCCACTTCTTCTATCCTTATCCAATAGAACCAATCTGGGTGTTCTTTTATTAAATCACTATCCCTTGCGGCAGTTCTTGGTATAAAATCAAGCACAACACGTATACCAAGCATATGCGCCGCTTGAACAAGTGCTTTAAATTGCTCATCAATAGATATTCCTTCAAGAAGTGGGTCATGGTAGCTTTCATCAAGCTCAACAGGATTTTTAACCGCGTACGGTGAACCAACCTCACCTTTTTTGAAAATGTTGCTCATTTTCGAAATAGGGAGCATATACAAAATATTGATTCCCATGTTTTTCAAATATGGTAACAACGCTATCATCTTTAAAAACGTTCCAGATTCTTTGTAACCGAAAATATCTTCTGGTTCAAAAGCACCAAATCCTTTGTGGTTGTAAGCCGCTGTAGCTCTTGGAAGGGCGCCGTATATCTTACCTTTACCAATCCAAATAGGTTTTACCTCACCATTTAACATTGCTAAAGATTTTGAATAATCGAATCCTTTATCATTTTCAAGGATATAATCGATTAAGAAGGCAAAATATTCGTATGGATCAACGAAATAGCGCCCATCTTTAATGGAAACCTTTCCAGCATAATGAGAAATAAACCATTGCTTAGGTAAAGCGTAAAGTGTTTTTCCGGTAATTTTTGTTTTCAAATAATCTCTCAAGTCTCTAAGTTCATTCATACTTGATACCTCCTATTTAAAAATCTTAAAAGATTTAACATTGCTTATTTTTCACCACTTGACGAACTCTAATAATCATTGTATAATCTTACCGCTGGACGGAGGCGTGTCCGAACTGGCTAAGGAGCCGGTCTTGAAAATCGGTGGTGGTCAAACCACCGTGTGGGTTCGAGTCCCACCGCCTCCGCCATTTTTTATTTTATACCTCTATACCTTCTCCAATTTCTCTATTTTTTAAAGCTAACTCTCTCATTTTTTTATTTAATGCTTCAACTTCTGTATCAAAATACCATGCTGTTAACATTAGGAAAAAGCCACATATAAACCAAAAATACGCACTTAATTCAAGAGCGGCGGCCATACTTCCAAGACTCACCGAAAGCGCCCCACCAACAAAACGACCAATTCCAGTACCTACAGAATCAGTTAAATTAAATATGGAAAATATTCTTCCTCTGTTCTTCGGTTCATTCACATTTAAAAGCATCATCTTAACATTTGGCCCTGTGTAAGAGTCCATCATCGCCGCTACAAATCCTAACAAACCAAAAATCAAAAAGGTACCCGGCATATAGTTAAATTTAAACACCCAAACAGTGAAAAATACACCTAAGATTGTTGTAACAGCAGATACAAGTGGAACTAGTCTACGAGAAATCGAATAAAGTTTTTCTCCAACAATACCACCTATAACATTCCCCGCAATGCTTCCTAAGGCAAAAATCAGAAACATCGTTGTGGCTTGATTTAAATCCATGCCTTTCTCTCTTCTAAAGAACTCTATCATAAAATATGGTATAGCGCCCCAAGGAACTGTACCTGCAATCCCTTGAAAGAATAAAAGCAAATTTGTTTTTATTTTTACAAGATTTGCGTAATCTGAAAGCTTAATACTATACTTATATTCAACCTCCGTACTTTCAAAGCCTTCCTCGTGAGCTGCTCTTTTTGGTTCATCAAGATAATACCAAATAAGTGGAATAAGAATTATATTAGGAGCGGAAACAAGGATAAATGGTATCCTCCAACCAAGAATATTAGCTGTATATCCAGCCACTAACATTCCCAATATACTTCCCACAGTAGAAGCAAGTCCAAGTATTGAAACTACCTTTCCCCTCTCTTTATGCCCAAATAAGTCACCAACAATTGAATATGAAATTGGAAAAGAAGCACCAACACCGATACCAGTCAAAACTCGCCAGAAAAAAAGCTGGCCAAACGAACCTGAAATGGCCGTTAAAAGGCATGGAATTTCCCCAACTAATATAGAACCAACCAACAACTTCTTTCTGTTGTACTTATCACTTAAAAATCCCCAAAAAAGGCTGATAATGGCCCCTACAATACTGAAAACTCCCCCAACAAGTCCAATATGCGAATCGGTAACATTAAATTCTTTTTCAATCATACCAATAACAGGACTCATCACCATCTGATCGGCGTTGAGTATAACAAGTAATATAAAGAGAAAAATTACAGTCCTTTTTCTATTAATATCTTTACTCAAAAGAACCCCCCCATTCGATACCAAGAAATTAAAAATTCTACTTTAGTAAAGACAAAATATCATACTTCAAAAACTTTTCAATAACATTCCATGGTATAACAAACTCTGGCATACCTGAAGCATAAGGTGCCAAATCGTAATGCGGGTACATAATAATCAAACCGTCTTTAGAAATAGTAAATTCTCTTGAGAAAATATCATCTTTTAAAATATTCATAGGAGCATCCGGAAAGAAATCTGTGTTATTTTGCTCTATTTGTTTCAAAATATTTGACTTTATTGTATCTTCTGCCTCTTCTTTAATTATATCATAAAGCTTTAAGACTTTGGAATTTTTAAGATCTATATTGTAAGTCTCAAAAAAAGTTATACCATGAGCTCCTCCAGTAAATTGATAATAATAAACTACAAATGAAAGAAAATCCTTTCCTTCATATCTAACGTCTACACTAACATAAGCTTCGTAAGGAGTATGTTGAACGTCTTTATCATGATCTTCTTGTGCTATCCCTTTTACCTCGTTCACAAATTTTTTTATTTTTTCTTCAACTTCAGAATTGAATTTTTCTTCAAAATTAGAATCTTTAAGGTATTTTAAACGAGGTAATTCAACATGTATCCGTACAATTTCGTTTTCAGTAGAACTTTTTACAATTTCAAAAACTTTCATTCTTGATATATAGAATACCACAAGCAAACTAATAAGCATAAGAACACCTATCATGAAAATTCTTGAACGCGTTTCTGAAAATTTTTCCATAAAATCATCTACCTTTCTCAATTTTTCAGATCACCAAACGCAATTTGATGGTCTTTTTCCATCAAGAGCTTCCATTACATTTATCGCAACTATCTCTGACATTTTGTCACGAGTTTCGTAAGTAGCAGAACCTATATGTGGCAATAGCACAACATTATCAAGTTTCTCGAGCCCTGGAGTTAAAACTGGCTCATTTTCGTAAACATCAAAACCCGCACCTGCAATTCTTCTCTCTTTCAAAGCCTCATACAATGCCTGCTCGTCAACAACAGGTCCTCGCGCAGTATTTACCAATATAGCATTTGGTTTCATCTTAGCAATTCTTTCTTTATTTATGAGGTGATACGTCTCCTTTGTGAGAGGCGTGTGTAGCGAAATATAATCTGAAATTTCAACCAACTCATCAATATTTACATATTTCGCGTTGTATTGTTTTTCAATTTCCTCTGGTAATCTATTACGGTTGTAATAAACAATATTCATACCAAAACCGAGGGCTCTCCGTGCAACCGCCTGTCCAATCCTTCCCATCCCAATAACTCCAAGAGTTTTTCCATATAAATCGTAACCTAAAAATAGCTTCGGTTTCCAACCAACAAACTTACCTTCACGAACAAACTTATCAGACTCTACAATTCTCCTCGCAACTGCGAGAATCAAAGCAAAAGCAATATCAGCCGTTGCCTCAGTTAAAACTCCCGGAGTATTGGTAACGTATATTCCCCTCTCCTTAGCAGCCTCAATATCTATATTATTATATCCAACAGCATAATTTGCTATAATCTTAGCTTTCTTCAGAGAATAAATAAATTCTTTATCAATAGGATCCCTTAACTGAGTTACTATTGCGTCGGCATATTCTGCACGTTTTATCATCTCTTCTTTTGATAAAAACTCTTCGCCTGTATAAACATCTACTTCAAACCTTTCTTTAAGCATATTTATGCCTTTCTCAGGAATAGCGTAAGTTACAAAAACTCTCACTTCACTACACCTCCAATCATGCGTAAAATATCTGATTATATTCTATTCCAAAAACCAATTAATTCAACTTTATATTTTTATTTCCCAAAAATTTATAAGAAAAAACCAGAGGGGACCTCTGGTTTATTTGAGAAATATATATCCTTTCACATTGTTCATTAATTTTGATTTTTTCAATATTATTTTAAATTCAAAAGGTGTTTTATCCTTTCCTCTGGAGCGGGATGATTGTAGTACCAGATTTTATAGAGTGGCAAAGGATTTGGATTTGATAAATTTTCTTTTACCAACTTTTTGAGTGCTGAAATAATATAGTCTGGGTTTTCTGTGATTTTTGCGGAATATCCGTCTGCTTCGTATTCCATTTTTCTTTGTAAATAATTAAGCAATGGCTCAACAAAATAAATCAAAGCACTTATAAATGTAAATGTGTAAAAAATAACAGTGTAAGGTTTTGAAATGCCAAATGGTTGTATTTGGAAAAGATACAGATAAACAAAATTGCTAAATAGTAATACTAATGTTGTAGAAATTGATGATATGGCTATGAGTTTAGCTATATGTCTATGCGCATGATGACCAAGTTCATGAGCAACAACTGCTAATATCTCATCATCCGTTTGCTTAAGTATGTTATCATACAAGACTAATCTTCTTGCCTTACCAATTCCAGTAAGGTATGCGTTTTGTTTTTTTGTTCTTTTTGAAGCGTTCATAACGTAGATGTTTGGAACTTTTACGCCAGACTTAGTCAAAAGTTTTTTTAGTTTTTCTTTTAATTCTCCATCTTTAAGTTCTGTGAATTTATAAAATAGTGGTGCGATGAGAATTGGTTGAATGTATGAGAAAAATAATAAAAATAAAAATACAAGGATTGATAATTGCCACCACCAAATTGTGAAATGTGTTAAAAACCACATTGAGCCAATCAAAATTGGAGTGGCTATAGTTACAATTAAGACTATGGATAATAAGCTGTCAAATATAAAAGTTTTAAGTGTAGTTGTGTTGAAACCATATTTTTGCTCTATAACGAATGTAGAAAATAATTTGAATGGCAAATCGATTAGAAAATCTATTAAACCATATATACCAGCAAAGAGTAATGCTTGTAGATATACGTTTGCAGTTAAATTACTAACTATTTTTTCAAGAAATGGATAACCTTTTAGCAAGAAAACCAAGGTAACAATAAGATTTACTAAAGTTGAAACAGCAGAAAACATGGTTCTGTCTTTGAGGTATCTTTTTGCTTTTTCGAAATTTTCCGCAGACATAATGTCCGATAAAATATCAGGTACATTTTTGGTGTTTAAAGAATATTTCAAATTTGCCAAGCTTAGTACTACTTCCCAAATTTCTTTGAAAATAACTAGCAGTATTAAAACTTTAATAAACAATCCCCATCCCTCCTAATGTTTCCCTAAATTTCTTTAATATTTCTCATGATTTTTCATTACAAAAAGCAAGTGCTCAGCTTCTTTGGTAAGGTATTTACCATATTTAAAATTAAGTGTTTCATCACTGAAAATCCCAAGAGCTGATACTTCAACCAATTCTAAAGAAAAATTTTTAGAGATTTCTATTAAATCCTCTTCGGAAAAAGCGCGAGCTATGAAGGTACCGTATTCAGAACCTATCGGCAATTTTTTGTACTTTTTGAGGTATTCATAATCACTTTTTTCACCGTAAATTATAACATCTCGAAGGTATGAATAAAAATTATCGACGGTACCGAAAATATAGGTACCGTCTTTCGATAATTTCTTTATATTGTTAAGAACTTTCTCTATGTTCTCAACGTAACTTAGAACATCTCCAAAAAGGAAGATTACATCAAATTTCTCATCTAATTGTATATTCTCAGCTTTTTCACATATAAAAGTGCATTTTTCACTGTAATTTTTCAATTTTTCTTTTGCTATCTCTAACATATTCCATGCAGGTTCAACCAACACAACTTGTGCCCCATTTTGCACAAACCACTGAGACCACTGTCCTGTCCCTGCGCCTATATCTATGACTTTTTTGTCTGAGAAATCGCTAATATAACTTTTTAAAACGTATTTTATTTGTTTTTTCGCATTTTCCCAATATTTGTCTAAGTACATTTCATCGTAAATGTGTGCAATTGAGTTATAGTATTCGTAAGATTTTTCTATGTGTCTCAAAAATCTTACACCTCTTTTTTGAATTTCTCAAAAGCCAATTATTTCAATGCCTCTTTCCTGACATAATTTTTTAAATACATTGTCTATGATTCCGTTAGTTGCAACCGATATTGGTTTTGTGGCTGTATTTTCCAAAACCTTTTCAAGTGCTTTTACTGGACTATTTAAATCAATTTCAATATGATAATAGCCATCTTCAGTAATTAGTACGATTGCATACTTTGGTAACAATTTTAGCAAAAGATTTATTTCTGAATTACTTTGAATGTGTTCTTTAATCATTATGTTTTCTATCATATATCCAATAGAATATTTCCTGTTTTTGTTCGAATCACTTACGTATTCGTATTGTATAATTTCCTTTCCTTTAAGTGTTTCTTGTACAAATTCTTTGTCCTCGATTTTTTCGCATGCTATAGTTGAAAATGTGCTTTCTTTAAGTTTTCTAGCCATGTCATTTGTAAGTTCTCTTAAAACAACTGTTTCACCTTTAATATCGCAAATTCTCTTTCCAGATTTTTTAAGATCCACCAAAGTTGATGGTATGTTCCCAACAAGCCCTATAACCAAATCTGGGTTAATGTAAGATAAAATAGCTCCGGCAACTATTGAAGAAGCATTTTTGGTATATTTTGAAAGTCTGATAAATTTATCTTCAACTTTATCTAAAATCTCGTAGTCAAATTGTGGATTAATGAATCTTTCGAATGTCATATGTTCAAATTTTTCTGAAGCAAATAGTTCAGATAATACTCTATGTATCGTCGCATCGTATTTCATTGTATGATAAAAGGCTTTTAAAGCAAACATCCTTCTGTCGTGCAGTTGAACATCTCCACACAAATCAATGGATTTTATTACTTTATCATAATCTGCAGGATCACAAACAACAACAACGTTTCTGTGGTTTTTCGCCGCGGCTCTCAGTAAAGCAACACCACCTATATCTATATTTTCAATAAGTACATCTTCATCTCTCGTTTTTTTCTGCACTTCGTCAAATGGATAAAGGTTAACCACAACCAAGTCTATGGGCTCAATAAAATTATCCCGCAAATCTTTTACATGACTTTTGTCACCGAGATCTGCAAGTATTCCACCGAATATTTTTGGATGGAGTGTCTTAACTCTTCCACCAAGAATTTCTGGAAAACCGGTAACATCAGAAACTTGTTTTACAGGTATTCCTGCGTCAGAAAGTAATTTGGCAGTCCCACCGGTGCTTATTATTTCAACACCACGATCTACTAAATTCTTTGCAAACTCAACAAGTCCTGCTTTATCAGAAACACTTATCAGAGCCCTCTTAATATTCATCACTCAGCCCCCCACTTTTACCATTCTATCAATTTTCCTGTGTAGTCTAAGAATATACCTGATTTATCAAGATTTCTAATTACATTAATTATACCAGCGGCTGATTCTTCAGGTAACACTGGAGCATTGCTACCACCCATGTCAGTTTTAACCCATCCAGGATGAATAGAAATAACTTTCATATTTTTAAGTTTGTGTGATAAAAGTTTCGTTGCCATATTTAGAGCTGCTTTTGAAATAGAATACGGTATGGAAGACGTTCCACCTGTATTAGTTATACTTCCAAGGATACTGGATATGTTAATTATCTTCGCACTTTCTCTTAATTTCCCTGCTTTGTATAACTCTTGAACAAGCATATACGGTCCTAATGTGTTCACTTTAAACGAAAGAAGCATACCTTCTTCGGTAACTTCGGGAAAACGTTCTTCAATAAGCACACCTGCGTTATTTATAAGCACATCAATTGGCTTGTCAATTTTAACCACGAATTCTTCTATTGATACAGGGTCAGAAACTTCAAGTTTTAACGCTCTTAAATTTTGGTGTTCTATAGGCATGGAAGTTCTGATGCCCACGGTGACTTCTTCGTTCTCTTGAAGAAGTTTTTTGGTAATAGCCAAGCCAATGCCTCTATTTGCACCTGTGATTACCCAGTGCATCGACTCACCTCCATATAATAATATATAGTAATATAAGTTCTTACTTATTGCCCTAATTCAAACTTATATTCTGGATTGGCTTGGAGTAATTTATCACGATAACCTTGGGCTGTTTCTTCATCGCCAAGGCTTTTGTACATGTAGTACAAATATTCCATTGCTTTTTGACTAATTTGCGGGTTTTCGGAATTCACAAGTTCGTCAAGTTCTGCCAAATTATTATAAATATACTGAAGGACAGAATTTATATCTCCATTTTTGATGTAGTAAAGCAATATCTTAGATAATTCAATATTGTATTCAAGAACAATTTCTTCAGAATTATCAAATTGTCTTAATCTTGAAAGTATTGAGAATGTCTTATAACCATTTTCATAGAGTTTTAATATTGCCGCTTTGTATTCCTGTTGATATTTTTCTGTCAATTTCGCATCTTCCATAGTTGATATAATACCTGCTAACAACCAAATATCATCAGTTTTAAGTGTTTTATCTTCGTTAAACATTCTTGAATAATAGTCGGAAGTAATTAATTCAGGGTTTTTCCCTTGTACATAATCTACCCATATTGAATAGCTTACTGGAACAACGATCTTTAGTTTTTCAGTTGCGATTTTCGAATTGAGGTAATCTTCAAATTTTTTGTTCCCTAAATCTTGCTGAACTTCCGCATACTTAGATGATTCTTTGAATTTATCAAATGTGGAAAAGTCATTGTGATTCCTAATTAAGAATACAAAATTACCGTTATCTGTAATTTGAATTCTTATTTTACTATCGTATTTTCCAAAGAGTGTATCAACAAATATTTCGGAGGTTTCTGATTTCTTCAATCCATCATACGATTCGCTTTGCACATTTGTCGCTTCTTTGATTCCTTCAAGTGCTTTTTGGAACCCTTCTTTTAACGCTGTATCAAAAAATTTCTGTGCTTCCTCCTGGGTTTCGAATATTACATAATCGATGTCAACATATTCTTCATCTTTCATTAGTTGTTCTCTATTTTCATTGTAATATTTCATCATTTCTTCTTCAGAAATTGTGGAATGTTGTTTAGAAAACTCATCCAAAGAAAGATTTTCAAGTTTAGCAAAGTATTCTTTAACTTTATCTTGTAAAAGACTATTTAATATATATGCTTTTACATATGGTTCCTCAAAAAGTGGATCAAAACTGCCGTAATAAGATAGATAGATATCGTATGTTTCTTCAACTTCTTTTTCTGAAACTTCTGTGCCTGGTACTACTTTTCCGTTTAGTTCAAAAAATCCAAACACCTTGTTATCTGTGCCTGTTTGAGCAAAAGAACTTGAAATCACTACAAAACCGATTAAAAAGACCAAAAAAATAAGTTTTGAATTTCTCATATTAAACACCCCTCATTCTCCTATGAAATTATCCCCCGCACTATTCGCGGGGGATTATTTTTTGCCCTTATTTACCTGTATTTGTGCTCTCGTTTGTTGTATTTGTACTTTGTTGCGATGCTTCTTGCTGTTTAATCATTTCATCAAGTTCCTTTTCAGCTTTTTCAAAATCCAAGCTGTAATCAGGTTTGATTTCTTTTAATTTCGTAAGGTATTGTTTGGCTACTTTTGGTTCGTCAAGCGCTTTGTTCATATCGTACAACTTGTAAATAGAATCAGCTCTTATATTTAGTTCCGTTGAGGTAGAATCAGCAAGATCAGCAAAACCTTGATATACTTCAAACAGTTGATTCATTACATATTGAGCTCCACCAATTGATAAGTATGGTTTTATTTCATCGTACAGTTTTGAGTAATAATCAAACGCGATCTGTTTGTTTTCCGGATTGTATTCTTTCATCCTTCTAAGAATTTCTTTTGACGAACCTTTTGTTGCTTCATAGATTGAAGATACGATTTTCCTTTCAAATCCTTTTACGTCCTCTTTTACTTTCTCAAGAGCTGTATCCGTGCTTTCAACTATTCTATCTGCAACTACCAAGAAGGCTGCTTTTTGTTCATTTGCAATATCTGTTCTTACTTCACCTTTTTCATCGAATAATTGTTCATAAAATTCCTTATAAACACTTAAAAGGTCTTTGTTTTCTGAACTAAGTGCTTTGTACCATGCCTTGTAAACCGGATCTCTCAATTCAAATGAGACTTTGTTTTCGTCTTTCCATTTTTTGAAATTATCAGAGAATTTTTTGTTTATAAGTTCAGTTCTAACTTCTGTATAACCATCTGTCTTGACAAAGTTTTCATAAGTATCAGCTTTTTGGACACTTTTTACATTGAAAACAAAGAATGAATTGTTGTACGGTAAAGAAACTAAAGTTGACGTTGCATCAAATATTTCTTTTTCAAGCTCCTCAGGTAATGTACCTTTTTGTAATGTGTACGGTGAAAGTGTAACTGAGAGTTCGGAAGCAGCTTGAGTTACTCCTTTTTCTGTTGCAAGTTTAACAAAATTTTCCATTTCATCTTTTGAATTAAACGTTGCATACTCTACTTCCGCTTTTGTGTATTTTTGTACTATGTCATTTTTGTTTTCATTATAATATTTTTTGATTTCGTCCTCACTAATGGCACCAAGCTTTTCTTTAACGGCAGATATAATCAACTCTTGTTCTTTGTTTTTTCTGAATTCTTTCTCATAATTTGACAAACTTCCATATTGTGCTTTTATTTGTTGTGATTTCGCTTGATCTTTCTTTATATTATCCATTTCCTTTTTAACTTCTTCATCGAGTTTTTTCTTATCTGCCTTTATATCATTAACTTTCGCGTAATAAAGCATTGCCTTATTATTTAAAAAGTAAACAGCGATAAGCGTTTTAACGTATGGTTCTTCAATAACAGGGTCAATTTGTGGATTTCCATACGCAGCAAGTAAGTCTCCATATTTTTGTTCTACTTCTTCTGGGAATACCCAATATGATTGATCTTTTGATGGTTCGCCACTAATTGTTAAATATCCTACAGTTTCTTCTATTGTTCTCTTAACTTTCTTTGCACCAGGCGCATAGTTAACTGCAAGTGCCCAAAGAGCGATACCAGCAACGAATGCAATAGCAACAATCCAAATGAATATCTCTTGCCATCTCTTAATGGTTTTCCTCACTTTAACATCTTTGCTTTCCTTACTCATGCTTTATTTCCCCCTTCTTTTTCTATGATTTCAGATTTTTCTAAATCGGTGTAATCTTCAATATCTATATCTCCTTCTGGTCTCACAAGTGGGAATGCTATAACGTCCCTTATATTAGCACTGTCTGTAAGCAGCATTACCAATCTATCTATTCCTATTCCGAGTCCTCCAGTTGGTGGCATTCCATATTCCAGAGCTCTTACAAAGTCTTTATCTAGCATTTGAGCTTCCTGATCGCCAAGGTCTCTAAGTCTCAGTTGGTTCATAAATCTTTCAAGTTGGTCAACAGGATCGTTCAATTCACTGAATGCATTGGCCATTTCTCTACCATAAATTATAAGTTCAAATCTTTCCGTTACCCTTGGATCTTCTCTGTGCTTTTTGGCAAGTGGTGATATTTCAACAGGATGTTCGAGTAAGAACGTTGGTTGAATAACTTTGTCTTCAACAAGATCCCAAAGTTTCTCTATCATATGGCCTCTATCGTTTATATCAACTTCCACTCCATTTTCTGCAAGCACTTTTGCCATTGTTTCATCACTATCTTCTATGATATCAACACCAAGATTTTCTTTTATGAAATCTCTCATCTTTACTCTTCTCCAAGGTCTTGTAAAATCAATCTCTTGACCTTGATATGTTATCTTAGTTGTACCGTATAGTTGCTCAACAAGGTATGTTATAAGTTCTTCCGTAAGGTTCATCATATCTTCGTAATCAGCGTAAGCTTGATAAAGTTCTATTGATGTAAATTCTGGGTGATGTTTGTAGGAAATCCCTTCGTTTCTGAATATTTTACCAATCTCGTAAACCTTATCAAAACCTCCGACTATAAATCTCTTAAGGTGTAATTCCGTGGCAATTCTAAGATACATGTCTATATCAAGAGCATTTAAATGTGTAATAAATGGCCTTGCAGATGCACCACCCGTAAGGTATTGAAGTATTGGCGTTTCAACTTCAAAAAATCCTTTCTTTGTAAGAAACTCTCTAATCATCCTTATAATATCCGATCTCATTCTAAATCTCTTAATTGTTTCGTCGTTTGCAATCATATCAACATATCTTTGCCTGTAAAGTACTTCCTTGTCCTTTATACCGTGCCATTTTTCAGGCATTGGTCTTAAAGGTTTAACCAGAAGTTCAAACTTTTCCACAAGTATGGTGATTTCACCAGTATTGCTCTTAAATACTATACCTTCAACACCAACTATATCACCAACTGTGACACGCTCTTTGAAAAATTCGTAATTCTCTGTTTTGTCTTTTCTAATGTAAGCTTGGATTCTTCCATATGTATCCTTTATATGGAAAAAAGCACTTTTTCCGTGTTCCCTTATTGACATTATTCTACCAGCAGTTGAAACTCTTTTATCGGTTACTTCACCGTTAGAAAGATGTTCAAACTGCTTTTTGATGTCTTCCGTTGTATGTGTTTTATTGTAAGAATACGGATAAGGGTTAATTCCTAAATTACGAAGTTCATCTATTTCTTTAATCCTTGCTTCTCTAAAATCCTTAAGCAAAATACTCCCTCCTTAGACAGATTAACAGTTTTTATAATTTTCTTATCTTGAGTTTATCTCAATAACTTGATATTTCACTATCCCTTTTGGTGCCTTGATTTTTACGGTTTGACCTTTCTTTGCGCCATTAACTCCTCTTCCAAGGGGCGATTCTATGCTTATTTTATTCGCAAATATATCTGCCTCTTGCGGGTTCACAAGTTGTATTTTCATTTCTTCACCGGTATCTAAGTTTTTAAGAATGACCCAGTCACCAAGATTAACAGTTGATGAATTGGAAGCTTCCGTTATAATCTCTGCATTCATTAACATCTGCTCAAGTTCATTTATTCTCGATGCTATTCTACCTTGCTCATTTTTCGCTTCTTGGTATTCAGAGTTTTCTGACAAATCACCAAGTTCTCTCGCAGCTTTTATTCTTTCAGGAATTTCAAACATGAGTTGTCGTTTTAATTCATCAAGTTCTTTTTTTAGAAGCTCGTAGCCTTCTTTCGTAAGTTTAACTTTTTCCATCTAAATCCCTCCTAAAGTTTCTAAAAGTTTATATTATTATATTTGTCCCTCGTTTCTTAATTCTTTTATAACCTCGATAAACTGGTCAATTTCTCTAAAATCTTTATATACAGACGCAAATCTTACATAAGCTACCTGATCCACTTTTCTCAATTCTTCCATAACTAACTTTCCAATTAACTCAGATGGTACCTCAAGTGTACCACTTTTTTGTAATTGCGAAACTATGTTGTCAACAATTCTTTCCATATCATCTACAGTAATAGGTCTTTTTTCAAAAGCCTTTAGTAAGCCGTTCAGAATTTTCTTTCTATCGAATTTTTCTCTCCGCCCATCTTTTTTTATAACAGTTATTGGTCCAGTTTCATACCTTTCATATGTTGTAAACCTTGCATGGCATTGTGGACATTCTCTTCTTCTTCTTATAGCTCTTCCCTCACTTAATTCTCGTGAGTCAAGGACTCTTGTATCTTCGTATCCACAAAATGGGCAACGCATTTTCTACACCTGCCTTATTACTTTAAAGAACTATATTATTCATTATTATTCATTTTTCCGTCGTTTCTAATATTTTCTGCAATTTCAAATATTTTCTTTATTCTATTATAGACCATACTTTTTGTCAGTGGCGGATCAAATAGCTCCCCAATCTCGGTTAAAGACAAATCCTCGTTTTCTAACCTCAACTTAGCCAATCTTCTCAAATCTGGAGGAATAGCGTCTAAACCTATGGTGTCTTTTATAAAATTTATCGTTTCTATTTGTTTTGCATTGCTTTCTCCCGTTCTTTTAGCGTTAGCTGTGATAAAATTCAACGAACGATTTATATCGCTTTTTATTTCTCTAGAAGTTAATATTTTTTCAAAATGAGCAGCGCCTCTAATGGCGCCCATAAGTTCTAAGATTTCCTGAATATCTCTACCTCTCTTTATATAATACCTATAATTATAATTCATCTTTGAAATTTTCCCTGACACACCAAGCATTTCATCTAACAGTTCATCAACATATCTTAATAGAGATTCATTATACGACACAAACTCAAGATGATAATGTTTCGAAGGATCAGTTACAGAACCTGAAGAAACAAATAAACCTCTGAGAAAAGCCCCAAAATAGCCTATATCTTTTTCTATTATACCAGGTAATTTTAAAATAGAAATTCCCAGTTTGTCCAAAATACTAACTGGGATAAATATTTGCACTCTCTTTTTTTGCAACTTATTCTTGAGTAAGGTCAGTCGCTTTTTATCAACACCAAGATAGTGCATTAAATTCATTATTCGTCTTGCTGCTGGAATGAAACCAACTTCAAGTTGTATATAAACATCTGTGGAACTTTTTACGATAATGCCTTTTCCTTTTAAATAACCGATAAGCTCAGTTTGAGCTTCTTTACTATCAAACATTTCAATTTGGCACAATTCACCTTTTACTTCTTCTGAAAATGAATATCTCACATTTACACCTCATTAGTTAACACTTTCTTTGATATTTCAAATAGAGCTTTTGCAATCAAAAACGAATCATGACGTATACGTGGTTCGTTCTCAAGTATGATTTTTGAAAAGTGCCCAGCGATTACACGATGATCATTTATATCAAGCTCAACGGGTACAGAGTTCCTGATTTTGTATTTTTCTAAGACTTCTGCTTGAGATGGTGGGAAAGAATATATTACAAAATCAAGCTTTTGCTCCAAATATTTTTCTATTTCCAATACATGATCATTTAACTTATACCCAAATGTTTCCCCTGGCTGAGTCATTATGTTTGCGATATATATTTTTATAGCCTTTGATTTCTTGACAGCTTCTTTGAAACCATCTACTATAAGATTTGCAATTATACTTGTATAAAGGCTCCCTGGACCAAAAACAAGCACATCGCTTTGAACAATAGCATCATAACAACTTGGATTAATCTGAATTGGTGTTTCAAGTTTCAGCTCAACTATTTTTCTCATTGATTTTTTTCCGTAATCTACGATTTTTGTCTCGCCCGCGACAGTTTGACCGTCTTCAAAAACGGCAACAAGTCTTGCCATTTTATCCGATACGGGAAGCACGCGCCCTTTAATAGCCAGTATATCTGCAGCTTTTGCTACGGCTTCTGGAAAACTACCCGTGAGTTTTGTAAGAGCAGCTAGAATTATGTTACCGACCGCATGACCATTTAAACTCCCGTTTTTGAATCTATAGTTAAAAAGCTTGCCAAGAATATCTTCATCATTGGCAAGAGCAACCAAATTATTGCGTACATCACCAGGTGGTGGTACGTTCAATTCTTCTCGCAATATTCCGGAGCTTCCACCTTCATCGGTAATAGTCACAACAGCTGTTAGATCCGACGAATATAGCTTTAAGCCTCTTAATAAAGTAGAAAGACCTGTTCCTCCGCCGATTGCTGTTATTTTCATCCAAGTTCTACATCCCTATGTTCAATGGTAACTTTGTAATCTTTATTCAAGAACATCTGCCCAAGTTCTTCGGCAAAATAGACAGACCTGTGCTTTCCTCCTGTACATCCTATTGCTACAGTTATCTCTTTACGTCCTTCAGTCTCGTACCTTGAAATAGCTATGTTAATTAATTCATAAATTTTATTCAGATATTCAGAAACACCATCAATTTTCCTAAGAAATTCTTTGACTTCTTCATCTTTACCTGTTTTTGGCCGTAATTCATTTATGTAAAATGGATTTGGGAAAAATCTAGCATCGAAGACAAAATCAGCATCTAAAGGCATACCATACTTGAAGCCAAAGCTGATAACATGCACAACAAAAGTCTTTTCGGATTTTTCTTCAAGAAAAGTTGTAAGTTTTGTCCTTAATTGATGGGGATTTAACATGGTAGTATCTATAACTAAATCTGCGATTTCCATGATTTCTTTCATAATTTCAAACTCGAGTTCTATTGCTTCGCCTATCGAATTGGTCTGCTTTGAAAGAGGATGTGAGCGTCTGGTGTGAGCAAATCTTTGTATGAGGGTGTCTTTAGCCGCAGTCAAAAATAATACCTTTGTAAAAGGATATCTTTCTTTAACATCTTTTATAGCATTTTGAATATTCCCAAAAAGATAACTTCTAATATCAAGAACAATCGCAAGCTTATCGACATTGTTAGATAATATGCTCGCAACTTGATAAACCACTTCCGGAGGAAGATTATCTATGCAAAAAAAACCTAGGTCTTCAAGTAGTCCCGCCGCTGTCGATTTGCCCGCTCCCGAATGACCCGTCAATATTACAAGCTCTTTCAAAATAAACCACCTTCTGTTCTAACTCAGAAATTTCAAGATGTTTAATCTGGTAAGGATGCCTAAACCCAATTTTTTTAATTTTTCTTTCAAATTCATCCGGATTACTGGTTACGTAAAACTCCACAAATGGTCTTCCATTTAAAACTAAGTGTGAAACCTCACGTACAAGTTCATCAGCCGGATCGATAACTCTTACATTTCCCATAACTCTCATAATAATATCCTTCAAAAATGGGAAGTGAGTACAACCTAAAATCAACTCATCTGGTTTAAATTTTCTAAATGGCTCAAGATAAAACTTAACTACAGCTTCTACCATGTTCCCATAAAATATTCCTTCTTCAACAAGAGATACAAAAAGTTGAGCTGGTCTTTGCATCACTTTTTTCCCTTTGGCTTCAAGTGCATTTTTATATATACCACTCTGTACAGTTGTATGAGTACCTATCACAGCAACTCGTTCATATTTTGATGCACTAACGCCTGCTTGAATTATACTGTGATAAGGAATTCTGAAGTTATTTCTGTATTTTGAAAGTGTTGAATCTGATGTATTACATGCAGCAAAAATACGCTCGACTTTCTTTTCCATAAGAAAGCCGATAATTTCTCTACTGAAAGTTTCTATCGTTTCACTTGATTTCGTACCGTATGGAGCGCGCATAGTATCAGCTACGTAAATATAATGTGCTGGAAGCGTTTCTATGAGCTTTTTTAGAACAGACAAGCCACCAATTCCTGAATCAAATAACCCTATGTTCATGTTAGATGTTTTCACCTTCCATTTTTTTACTGCAATACATTTTTAAGTTTTTCTTTCAGTCTAAAAAGTGTACTTTCAATATTCTTTTTAAGATTATACTCTTGTTCAAGTAAATCACATAACATTAATACGAGGAGTTCGTCAAACGGAATCTCCTCGTACAAATTCTTATAGTTTAGCTGAAGGTCCTTAATTCTTCTATTTACATAGTTTATTAATTCTTCAGATCCATCAGTTGCGAATTCATAACTTTTTCCATATAGCGTTATACTAACCCTCTTCATGGTAATTCACATCCAAGACTTTCATAAGGTCTTTAACCCTTATGACTAGCTTGTTCATTACCTCTTCATTATTTTTGAGAACTTCTTCGAGCTGTCGCTTTTCGTTCTCCAAAGTGTTTATTTTCTCAATAGCCTGGTTTAACTCATTCCATAAGCTTTCGTTCTCACTCTTAAGTTCCTTATAAATTGTTATTAACCCTTCCACTAAGCGTTCTAATTCTTGCATCTTATCATCCATTTTACCACTCCTCCCCGTGTTTTACTAGTTTCGAAATGTAATAAAGTTTGTTACATTTGTGATAAATAAACTCAAAGGCTGCATTATCATAGGCAAAATCCACAGCACAAGCAGCCCTATCATAAATATGATACCATAAAAACTAAATTTTAAGTACCATTCATAATATTTTGATGGAAGAAATGAAAGAATAATTCTTGAACCATCAAGCGAAGGAATTGGGAATAATGATATTATAGCCAATGTCAAACTCCACTTGGCTGAAGTATAGAATAAATTAAACAAAAGTGCGTTATTCAAAACCCTACATAAATAAGCGTACAAAAAAAATAGTATGAAGCTCGATATTATTCCAAATATAGAGTATATGAATAATTTTTTTCCCTTAGTTTTTGAATAATCAATTGCAGGTTGATGAATCCAACCAAAGTCAAAAAATATAAATGTCAGTAAACCGATTGGATCAACATATTTAAAAAGGCCATTCTTTTTGAGAAATACTACTTTATCATCGGTCCTAATATTTATAAGTTTCATAAAAAAATTTCTTAACCATTCCCGTGGTAAACTAATTAAAAGGTAAGCAATTAAGCCAATTATAATATTTTTAATAACAGATATAAGCAAAGCTGACAAGAAAATCCCCCCTATCTATTAAATGATTTTGTTAACCAAAGGTATTGATAAATTTCAAAAACCATATTATCTTCTTAAAGAGGGGACACCCCCCAATATACTCTCAATAAGGAGGTATCCCGACATGACTAATATCCAACTCAAATGCCCTCATTGCGGCTCTTCTAACTTCATCAAAAATGGTCATGATAAGTTCAAAAACCAAATCTTCTTTTGCAAAGACTGCAAGCGTTACTTTAAACTTTCTTTCACCAAAAAACACAAACTTTTCTCTTTCCCTTACCCTCGTTGTGTTCATTGTAACCATGTCATGGAAATTTACAAAATCCGCCGTTATTTCGTTCGTTTCAGATGCAGAAAGTGCAACTTCAAAACTTCTGTTCCACTTTCTCTTCCTCAGCCTGTGCCTTTCAACTTTCATCCTTTCAAATTCTTCCGTTTCCCTATCTATATCATTCTCAAAGCTTTCATATTGTACTTCAAATACAACCTTTCTCTTCGTGCTATTAAAGCTTGCTTGAATATCAATGTCTCTCATGTCGCTATTTACAAATGGATTATCAAGTTATCTTCTGTTATTTCGCTTTTTGAGTTTGAGAATGTATTTAAAGTTCATGGTGATGAAACAGTTATTGTATTTCGAGACAAAAAGTACTATGTGTGGCTATTAGTTGAGCATGGTACGAATTTAATAGTAGCTTGGCATGTATCAAGATATCGTGATATGTCACAAGTTAAGATATTGTTAGATAAATACTTTAGTCAAAGAAAACAAAACACACAAATAGAGTTAATAACCGATGGACTAAAAGCGTACGAGATAGCAGTAAAACTAAATTTTGATAATGTTGAGCACAGAGAAGTAAGACTAGGTAAAAACAACGAATGTGAATCGAAATTTTCGTTATTTAAGATGTTTGTTAGAGCGAAAAGGAGCTTCAAGAAATTTAGCAACATACGGTACTATGTAAATGGTTTTTGTGTAGTAAGGAACCTATGCAAGTTATATGAGAACGAAAATGAGATGATTACAGCTTTAGCTTCCATCATCACTACTAGTTAACAGCATCTATTAAATTATATCAAAACTTAACTAAATTAAAGCGATTCTCGTGTATATAACCTTCTTTTCTCTTGAGCGTATTCTTTTAATCTTCTTATTTGTTCTATTCTCATATTATCCCACCAGTAAGGTAGTATTGTGTTGTTAAGCAACAAAGGATCTTCTGTACCTTTCAATAAACCTTTATTCACAAGCTCAATCCATATATCTGTTCCAACAATAGGTGTAAACTCGTTTAAAGAATAATCTATGCCAACAGAAGAACAAACATCAACAGCATTCTTAACATCTTCTTCTGTCTGTCCTGGAAGATTAATCATTATATACGCACTGACTTCTTTGTAAGTAAAGCCTGCACTTCTAAGTATTTCTGCAGCTCTTACAACATCTTCATCCCTAACTTTACCACCTGTTTCAAGTTGAAGCTTACCAGATGTTTCATATCCAAGTTTTATCGTTTTAAAATTAGCTTCGTAAAGTAAATTGGCAACTTCTTCGTTTAGCAATTTTGCATGGATACCGTTTGGAAGATGAAATCGTATTTTTTTGTTTAAACCTCGTGCGATAATCTCAGATAGTATTACTTTCAAATGTTTTTGCCATTTTATCAATATCGCATCATCGAAAAATACTATATCTTGGATTTTCAACAATTCTGAAAACTTCTCTATCTCATCTAATACTCTGTATGGGTCTTTGAATTTCATCCGTTCCCAATTTCGATGAGCAATACAGTAAGTACATTTGTAGGGGCATCCAAGCGTTGTTAAAAGAACAACGTAGCCTATTCGTTCGTAAAGCTCATAAGCAGGTGATAGTTCCAAAAACCAATCTTTTTCAGAATTTTGGAGATTCCAGCCAAGTAAATCATTTAAAAACTTTGGTAAAAATCTTAAATCCGTTTTCGTAAATATATAAGCACCACTTTTTTTCGCTATGTGCGGCTGGTTCCTTACAAAAAAGCCGCCAAAAACTATTGGTACATCTAGTTCCTGCCTTAATACATTTATTGTATCAAAATACCCCGGATACCAATAAGTGAGAGTTGAAGTAACGAAAATGGCGTCTATACTGCCATTTTCTTTTATTTTTTGCAATTTTTTCCTAAATAATTCTTCTGGCATCCCATACCTTTTATATTTCCTTGGTACAAAACTGAGAATTTTAGGTTTTTCTATTTCTATGTGTGGAAATTTACCGGTACCGTAAAATTTATCCTTTGGAACCTTTGTATAATCTGATAATTCTGGATCGTATCTATTCATTAAATCAATTAATTCAACTTCTATGCCTAAAGATTTAAGGAAAGAACCGACATATAAAAGGCCAACAGGCTTGAGCCAAAAATCGTAAGCTGCGAAATCCTCTATCCATGGATTAACAAGCAGAATTCTTTTTCTCTTCATAAAAATAATACATCCCTCTCAATGTAAGATCCCTATCTACGACTCCATCAACAATTTTCTGAACATACAAAGCATGACCACCAGTATGAATTATAACAGGTGGAGTATTATACTCTTTCGTTATATTTTCCACAACATATTTAATCGCACCAACTGTTGCATTTATCGTTCCTATTCTTATATTCGATTCCGTGTCTTTTCCAATGAAACCATCGTACGGCTTAACCTCAACAAGCGGCAGTTTAGCAGTACCCTTAAAAAGCGCGTTTATCATCATTGCGAATCCAGGCATTATAACTCCGCCTTCGTAAACACCATCTTTTAGCACGTCAATAGTTATAGCTGTTCCGTAATCTATAATTATACAATCTTTTCCATACTCTTTGTACGCTGCTATAACATCGCATACCCTATCTGCTCCCAATTCCTTTGGATAATTTATATTCCATACAATTTTATTGTAATCCGTCGAACTGACAAAGTAAACATTTCCATCACCATATTTATTCGCAAAGTACTCAAAAACAATATTTAAAGAAGGAACAACAGAAGAAACAACAGTTGCAATACCTTCTATTACTGTGCCACCATATAAACTCTTTAAGAAAACGTAAAGTTCGTCTTCTGTTTCATACTTTTTTGTTGATATCCTGTATTTTTCAAACATTTTTCCATCTCTTGTCAAAGCTACAGTGGTATGTGTATTTCCAACGTCAAATAATAAGAGCATTGAATACACTCCCTTCATCATTTAAAAGACCATTTTGAAAATTCAAATGATTTATTCTACCATCTTGTTGTTATCTCTGTAACCGTTTCAGGTAACATCTTATACTTTTCAAGAATCTCTCTAACATCTTTTGTCACATAAATGCGTATTATCTGTATAAGGTTGCTTTTCATAAAATTGTAAGCTGGGTAATTTTTTACATACTCCTCGAATGTCATAAGATGATTTTTCTTGATAATGTATATGTTACTTCTCAAAAATTCCTCAGGATGAACTATGGTAAGCTTGTAAGGGGTGTCTATCCTAAAAACATCATCGAAGTTATTAATCATATACAGAATTATTCTTTTATCTTCTTCATCTGCAATTTCATAAGACCTTTCGAGTTTCAACCTTATTTTCTGTAATAAATCACTTGCTATTCCTTGACTAACGAGTGAGGGGTCAACTCCTTCTATTGAAAACGGGGTTTCGAGAACTAACTTCCATAAATTTCTCGACTTCAATCTCTCAACAATCTCGTACGCCATAACGATATCAAGTTCAAGTGGTTGTAAATCTATTTCGTATTTTAATAAACTTTGCTTTGTCTCTTCATCACCGCCGTATTGTTCAACCAAATCATTAAATTTATAAATAACTTCGTTTATAATCGTCTGGTCCGTTAAATCAAGGAAAGAATGTATATTCATTACCCTTTCATCTAGTCTCAAAGCTTTATATGATAGCTCCAAGAGTTCCTGTATCATCATATCCGCAGCACGTGATGTTTTATGAAAATAAACATTTTTATACATCATAAATCTTCCAAAAAGTATGGTGTATATCTCATCAACAACTTTTGAATCATACGCTAAAATACTTTCATTATCTTTGTTGACTATCATAGCATTCCTTATGAGTCTGTCAATTGCACCTGTTCCAAATCCACGCGTGCCAGCGTAATACGAATCTCTTAATACAAAATCCAACCTATCTGCGCCAAGAGGACCCTGAACTATCGCGAAATCTATAGTTCCATGTTCTTCACCTTCGTAGACTTTGATGACCTCTTCCATTAACTGAGCAAAATTATCTTCCATATTATTTGATAATTCACCCAACGTAATTTCTAAGTCTTCTATAACTGCTTTTTTCAATTTAGCTGGCGCTTCATCATACTTTTTTTTCATCTCTTTTGGGAAATATTCCCTCAATAACCTATGTCTGTATTCATCATGACCATCTTTAAATCCAAGTTTTTTGTAAACTACGTCGTCAAATTGATGGCTAAAAGGTCCATGACCAATATCGTGAAGTAGACCTGCCAACCTAAGAATTCTAACTTTATCGGGAGTATCGTAAAGATGTTCGGCATACACACCGGAAAGGTGCATAACACCAAGTGAATGCGCAAACCTGGTATGTGTAGCTCCAGGATAAACATACTCAGAACCTACGAGTTGGCTTAAATATCTCAAACGCTGCATTGCTTTTGTATCAATTACAAGAATCTCCAAAGGGTAAAGCAAAATTTCGGAGTAAATCGGATCCCGGGAAACTTTATAATACACAAATATCACCTCCAATTATATTTTATCATATAATGTTAGAAATATGCAAAGAAATGCTTGAAAAAGCTTCCGAAAATTTGTTTCAATTACAATTTGCAAAAGTTTATGAAATTATTGTATAATATATTCGAAAAAAATTTCAAGGTGGTTCCCACACTAAAAAGAAGGAGGGGTTAGCTGTGAAGAAACTTGTTGTATTTTTAGCAGTACTTTTTGTAGTTTCGCTTTTTGCAGTGCAAGTAAACTACGGTATATTCTCTGATATTACAACAACAAACATTTGGAACTTACTCGGTTCAGGTTCGTCTTCCTGGAACTTCGTTGTCCAACTTTGGAAATATCCATCACTACTTGGTATGAACAAAGAAGGTCAGCTCATACCATCCGCAGCTGCCGATATTCCAAAAATCGTTAAAGAAGGAAATATGTACACCGTTACAGTGAAACTCAGAAAAGATATGCGCTGGTCAAACGGTGCACCATTTACAGCAGACGATGTTGTTTTTACGTACACAACGGTTAAAGGCATGGAAATACCAGGTGGTAACTGGGGCGGAGCTTACGAACCAGAAAAAGTTGAAAAAATCGACACATGGACAGTAAAATTCTACTTCAAGGAAAAGAAGACAATGACAATTTACTATGACACATTAATGACGGCAATTGTCTGTAGCAACTATTGGAAACCTATAGTAGATAAGGCAAAGAAACAGAAAGATCCAGTTAAATGGTTACTCTCTCAAGAAGTTATAGACCCAGGTATAACAGCACTCAACCTTGGCAAAATTGAAAAAGGTGCGTTCGTACAAGTTGTAAAACAAATTTCAAATGATAAATATTGGTCATACGGAGAAAAGAACTTATACTACAAAAACGGCGGTTTTTCAATTGTTAACCCAAAGACAGGTTTCAAATGGTCAACAACAGATCCAAAACCGGCTGGCGATGTAGCTCTCGAAGTTGTTAATGGACCATTTGTAGACACAATAGTTTACAAAGTTTACGGTAACAAACAAGTTGCTATTCAAGCACTTATCGCCGGTGACATTGACTACATTTACAACCCAGTTGGACTAACGGCAGGTGAAGCAGAGCAACTCAAGGGACAGAAAGATATAAAGATAGTTTCCAACCCACAACTTGGTTTCAGATACCTTGCATTCAACATGAGAAAATTCCCAATGAACGTGAAAGAATTCAGACAAGCATTGGCAGCATTAATCGACCGCGATTTCATATGTAACCAAGTGCTCCAAGGTAGAGCTATTCCACTTGCAACACCAGTGCCACCAGCCAACACATTCTGGTACAATTCCGCAGTTAAAACTATCGGTGAAGGACTCAGTATGGGTGAAAGATATCAACTTGCAATCAATTTACTTAAGAAAGCCGGCTTCAAATGGGACGTTGAACCCGTTATCGATCCAAAAGATACAAAAAACCCAGTTAAAACACAAGGTAAGGGCTTAAAAGGTCCAGATGGCAAACCAGTACCAACACTTACCCTCTTATCACCAGGTATGGATTACGACCCAATGAGGGCACAAACAGCTATGTATATTGAACAATGGGCAAAGAACATCGGTATGCCAATTAACCTTAAACTTACAGATTTCAACGAAATTTCAACAAAAGCATTCGATGATGTTGACTTCGATATGTACATACTCGGTTGGGGTGTCGGAAGAGTTCCAACATACTTCAAATCATTCTGGCACAGTGGAGAAATGGCACCAGATGGATTTAACACACCAGGTTACAAAAACCCAGAATTTGATGCTCTTGTAGAAGAATTTGAATATGCCGATGACTTCAATCAAGCAAGAAAGGCAATATTTGAAGCACAAAAGATACTCGCAGACGATCTCCCATACATAATCCTCTTCACAAATCCAATGATAGAAGCATATAGGACCTCCATTAAATTCCCATTCGACAATATGCTTGATGGTATCCAAGGTTACTACGGATTCCCAGAAGGAGTAAAGAAAGCACAATAATTCCAAGCTTTAAAATCCCTTCAGTCCCCCGGAAGGGGGACTGTTTAGTTCAAAAATATAAACTAATTTTAAAAATTCAAAGGAGAGGTGAAGATGACAAAACAAGTACTATTAACTATATTTGGAGTAATTGTTCCACTAATTGGTGTGTATTATTCTGTAAAAAAAGGTAAAAAACCACTTAATTACATATTTTTGTTAATTTCTCTCGCACTATACTACGGTGCTCTTTTCAATGTAAAATACCTTTATTTATTCAGTCCAAGATTCAACTTTATCATCGCTCCAATTGTTTATTTCTATTCATTCGACTTACCGGGTCTTGCAAAGTTCATAAGAAATCGCTTGGCTCAAATTGTGCTCTTACTTGTAATCTACGTAACCGTGGTATTTTTCATTTTCTTAGCAATGCCTGGTGATTACACAACAAAATTCTTGGATCCAAAATTAATGAGAAACCCTGAGATGTACGAACGGATGAAACAACTCTTTGGAGTCGAAGACCCGTGGTATGTAAAATACTACAAACATATGAAAAACTTCTTCAATTTGGAAATGGGAATTTCGTTTAGTGAATATCCCAAAAAAGTTGAAGAAATTATAGCCGAAAGGTTGCCAAGAACACTATTTTTATTCTTAGCAAGTTCAGTACTTTCCTTCTTGTTAGGATTTGACCTTGGAAAAAGAATAGCATGGAAACGTGGAGGAATAACCGATAAAGCGGCAACACTTGTCGGTATTATCTTTTGGACAATATTTACTCCATTTTACATGCTTATAATAATATGGCTCTTCGCAGTTACTTTGAAATGGTTCCCACTTTCCGGATTCGTTACTCCATCAAAATGGTTTAATGCTCCATTCAGCGCACAAAACGTTTTCATAAGATTACTTTGGACAGAACTATTCTTACTCATCATGTGGATAATGGGTATAGCCATAGCAAGTAAGTTAAAAACAATAAAAGCCAAAAAAACCGCGATATGGTCATCAGTAATAGCTGGAATTGCTTTGTCTATAATTTACTGGCTAACAAACGGTATGGGAAGTTATGCTCTGGACATAATTTACCATTTAGCACTCCCAACAATCGCTCTTGTCACATTACACTTTGCAGGAGACATGTTAGTTATGAGAGACACCATGCTTGAAGTTATTAAAGAAGACTATATCACAACCGCACGCGCAAAAGGTTTGCCAGATAAAGTAATAAGAGACAAACATGCTGCGAGAACGGCTTTACTACCGTTGATGACCAGCTTTGTCATAGGTCTTGCCTCAACTGTCAGTGGTGGAGTCATCACTGAAACTATGTTCTCTTGGAAAGGTATGGGATTAACGTTGCTCGAAGCAACAACCGCGCAAGATACACCTCTTGCAATTGGATGTCTTGTCTTTACAGGTGTGCTCGTACTTTTTGCACACCTTATAGCGGATATACTGTACGCATTCTTAGATCCACGAATCAGATACTGATGGTAGCAAGAGAGGTGATATGAAATGGCAAACAAAATTAATCAATCAGTGGAAAGCCAAAATAGAAAAGAATCAATTGCTAAGATAAAGTTTAAACTCTTTATCAAGAATTTTAAGAAAAATTGGGCATTATTTAAAGAGAGTAAAATGGGAATGTTTGGGTTATGGGTCATTATAGCGTTTGGTATATTCGGCGCATTATCACCAATTGTTTTAAGAGTGCTTGACCCAAGCATATACGACCCTGTCGTTGGCCTTGATTCGAGAATACTCTCAACAAAGTACATAACCGATCATCTCTCAACACAAAATTTGGTTAAGGGTATAGAAATCCCATCCGCTCAACTTTGGGTTTACTCTTTCATGGATAAAGGAGAAGCGTTTAAATCTTCAATGGAGAACCTCGTTAGAAATTCCCAGTACGAGATAATGACAACATACGCACCAGATAGCTTTAGACACCTACTTGACACAATTGCAGATAGTTACATACCAACAAAGGAAAGATTGTATTTCCAAACAAGTGTTTCAGAACTCGTCGACCATGGCTTTATAAAATTTTCGCCAATTTCCTCAGCAAAAGATATAGGCAACAGGGATAAATTTTCATTTTCTGATTTCTCTGAATTATTACAAAAAATTGATTATAAAACTCTTGCCATTGCGCTTTCAAACTATAAAGATTCTGATGAAGTATCACGCGTTATCCTTTGGTTCAGAAGCTTAAATAGAGACAAACCAGAAGTTGTTGAAGAATTCAATAATCTCCTCATGCAAACATATTCAAGCGAAGAAGTCGAAAATGCAGAAAAGCAAGTATTAGAAGTAGCTAAAAGTGTTGCAAATGTAAGTACAACTGGACAGTTGTATGTGCAATCTGATACACAACTTTCAGAAGTTATTCAAAATAACATAGTACCAGTTGAATCGTTAGTCTATGCTGCAGCATTTAACGTTATTCCAGATTTACTTGTTCTATCAAAAGAAAATGGAAAAATTGAGGAACAGATAAGCAACAGTAAATTCTCTGTTTTACTCAATTATGCAAAATCGAAACTTTCAGATCTTTCAAATAAAGATATATACACCTCAGCGCTTTCAAAGGCTAATAGAACAATAAAAACAATTGAAGAAGAAATGAAATCCATAGGACTTGAAGTATCACACGAAAATACCGCTGAATTCCTCGAAATTTACGCAGGTATTGTTTTATCAAAAGTTTCAATAGATCTAAATCCTGAGTTAAGAGCAAAACTGGAAAATGAGCTTGGAGAATATTCCTCAAATGTTAGAAAGGGATTTGTCTATGAATTGAACAACGCATTTATAAAAATAGCTACAGCGAGGTCATTTATGGCTTCTTTACTTAACGACGAAAACATACCAGATAATTACGAAATGTTAGGTAGTAAAGTTATAAAAGTTCTTTCAGACCCAATAACATCCTTAATGGCTTACGCATACCAAGGAACGAAAAAACTAGACAAAGTTATAGCAAATATTGAAAATTCTCAGCTTGATGATTTCAAACGTTTAGATATAGTTGAAAAATTAAAGAGCTATAAAGAGCCTGTTGAAGCTGCAAGATTTTTAATCGGTGAAGGTGATATAAACGATAATATTTACTATAGAATGTTAAATGAACACAAACAATACTTGAGTGATACATCCGCATGGGCAAATATTAAAGATATAAAAGATTACGAAAAGCCACAGAAAACAAATTGGTCGAAAGAATTTGCGGAAAAGAAACTTGTTGAAATATTTAACACACTTTCTATAACAAATAAAATAGGTGTTGGACATCCACTCCCACCAAGTAGATGGCATTGGCTTGGTACAGACCCAGTTGGTAGAGATATCTTCGTCCAACTTATGGTTAGTACCCCGAGTGAATTTGTACTTGGTGTTCTTGCTGCTTTGATTACTGTCGTAATCGGTACAATTATAGGTACAGCAGCCGCATACTACGGTGGTGCTGTTGACATCATATTCATGCGAATAGCGGACCTTATGATGCTCTTCCCATCAACAGCATTCTTAATTGTTCTTTCCGGCTTCATGACGATGAATCTGTTCAAACTCGCAATTATTCTCGGTTTACTCGGTGGTTTTGGTGGCATAACACTTGTTCTCAAAGCTCAAGCTTTAACGATAAAAGTTAAGCCATATATTGATGCTGCGAGAGTATCTGGTGGAAGCCACGGATACATAATATTCAATCACATAATTCCAAATGTTATGCCACTTTCATTCCTATACATGATGTTCAATGTAACTGGTGCTGTCTTCTCCGAAGCAGTGCTCAGCTTCTTTGGGCTTATGAAAGTTAGAATGTCATGGGGATTGATGATAAATACAGTTTGGAGTTCAGGATATCTCGGCTCTGGCAACATAGGTGCTTATTGGTGGATGTGGGTACCAGCAGGTGGAGCTATTACACTGCTGTGTGCAGCATTCTACTTCCTCGGAAGAGGTCTTGAAGAAATCGTCAACCCAAGACTTAGAAAGAGGTGATAACTGTGGCGATATTAAAAGTTGAAAATCTCAAAATGCATTATAAAACAAAGAAAGGTTACGTTAAAGCCGTTGATGGTATCTCATTTGAATTGGAATCGGGCGAAAGCCTTGGTATAGTGGGTGAATCCGGTTGTGGTAAAACTTCTGTTTCAATGACCTTATTAAGAATACTACCTGAGAACGCTCAATTCATGGGCGGACATGTTTGGTTCAACGATAATGGAAAAATGGTTGACTTAGTTTCTCTCCAAGAAGACGAAATGAGACACTACAGATGGAAAGGCATATCGATGGTCTTCCAAGCAGCTATGAACTCACTAAATCCCGTTTACAAAGTCGGTGACCAAATTGTTGAAGCTATATTGAACCACTATCCTGATACACCCATTGATGAAGCAAAAGCAAAAGTCGCAAAACTTTTCGAGTTAGTTACACTCGACCCTAAACGCATGGAACAATACCCACACCAATACAGCGGTGGTATGAAACAAAGGGCTGTTATAGCCTTGTCCCTTGCTTGTGACCCAAAAGTAATCATTGCAGATGAACCTACAACAGCTCTTGATGTTATTGTACAAGATAAAATACTAAGAGAAATGAAGAAAATACAAAAAGAGCTAAACATGGCAATGATATACATCTCTCACGACATCGCAGTTATAGCAGAAGTCAGTGATAAAATCGCGGTAATGTACGCTGGCAAATTTGTCGAGCAAGCTGACTCTACGACTATATTCAAAAGACCAATGCATCCTTATACATTTTTACTCATGAACGCATTCCCAAGCCACGTTGGTGAAAAAAGAAAACTATTCACTATTCCAGGTGAACCACCTGACTTATTGAATCCGCCAACTGGTTGTAGATTCGCCCCGAGATGTCCTTGGGCAACGGATAAATGTAGGACAACCGAACCTGAATACGTAGAAGTTGAGAAGGGCCATTTCCTTGCTTGCTGGCATCCACTTACAGAAGAGGTGAGACAGAATGAGTTCAAAAAACAATAGAAACAACGTATTACTTGAAGTCAAGAACTTAAAAAAGTTCTTTGCATCAGAGAGAGCTCTCTTTTCGAGAGCCAAGCACTTTGTCCATGCTGTTGATGACATCTCTTTTGAAATAAAAGAAGGAGAATCTTTAGGATTAGTTGGAGAATCTGGATGTGGTAAAACAACTACGGGTAGGATGGTCGTAAGGTTAGAACAACCAACGGAAGGAACAATAAAACTACTTGGAAAACCAATTGAAGAATACGAAAGAATGGAATACCACGCACAAGTCCAAATGATATTCCAAGACCCATACGAATCACTAAATCCAAGAATGACAATATTCGATATAATTGCCGAACCTTTGAATATTCATAATGTTGGAACTTTAGAAGAAAGAGAAGAAAAAGTATCAAACTTGCTCCAAGAAGTTGGACTAACACCTCCAGAAAGCTTTTTGTGGAGATATCCGCACGAATTATCTGGTGGTCAAAGGCAAAGAGTCGCAATAGCACGTGCACTTATATTAAATCCAAAACTAATCGTCGCCGATGAGCCAACATCAATGCTTGACGTTTCTGTAAGAACAGGTGTTATGCACCTCATGATGGAACTCCAACAAAAGCACAATATGAGCTATTTGTATATCACACACGACCTTGCTGTTGCAAGATACATGGTTAACAGAATCGCTGTTATGTACCTTGGTAAAATAGTTGAACTTGCTGAAACGGAAGAACTGCTTCACAATCCTATGCACCCGTATACAAGAGCACTCATGGACGCTGTTCCAGTTCCAGATCCAGAATATAAAAGAGCTGAACCAAACATAATTGGAAACATAAGCGTTCCAATAGACCCACCACCAATTTGTAGATTTTACGATAGATGCCCATTCAAAGAAGAACGTTGTAAAACTGACCCGCATCCAGAATTAAAAGAAGTAGCACCAGGACATTTTGTTGCTTGCTATCCTGTACAAGAAGGAAAACTTAGATAAGAAATTAAATAAAAAAGGCTTCGGTGATTAACCGAAGCCTTTTTTTCAATTCAAATAAAATATTTTAAAAAGCCATTTTCCTTGCAAATTCCGCGGCAGCATTTAAATCAGACTCATCTGGTCTATCCGGATTGACTCCGCCTTTCTTTCCAAAAATCAATCCAAAATAAGAACCAGGGCAATTAAATTCACCAATCAAGTTAAAATTCTTTTTTTCTAAAAGTCTTATCATACTTTTGTGATACTTCTTCCCATCCAAATCCGCTGAAGTTGAAAATAAAAATACCTTCTTCCCATCGCCATCTTTGACCTTTTTAATTAACCTCTTTAATGATCTGTGCATACCAAAAGCATAAATACCTGAACCCAAACCAATAATATCGTATTTTAAAATCTCTTCAGGGCTTATTTCTTTAGGACCTTTAACTTCACATTTCAAAACCTCAGCCATCTTATTAGCAATTTTTAAAGTATTTCCTTGATGTTTAGACACACAAATTATAATCGCATTCTTCCCTTCCATCAGAATCCCCCCTCTTCATTTTTTAAAAAAGCTTAAAAAGTCTAATAATTATTTTACCACAATTTGAAGAAAATAAAAAAGAGATTGTGCACAAGGCACAATCTCTTTTCATTAAAATCACTATGAGTTCTTACATTGATTTCTCACATTCTTCTCAAAGAATTCTTGTATATTCTTGCTATAACTTCCCTTTCAGCCTTTATAGGTGCCACGCTGAGCAATAAATCAAGAGAAGGAGTTGTAAGCGCAAGATTGGTAAGCTTTTCAATATCTGAGTCTTTAAATCCTTCATCCTCAAGTTTTTGTGTAACTCCCATGGCAAATAACCAGTCCTCTATACCTTTTGCAATTTTCTCAGCTTCCGCAGGATTACCTTTTAAGCCAGGGACAATAGGTTCGTACACTTCAGCAAGAATTTCTGCAGTTGATGGGTAAATTTCCTTAACAACAGCTGGTAAAAGCATAGCAAGTCCCAAACCGTGAGCAAGCTCAGGTTTAACAGCACTTAAAGGATGTTCTAAAGCATGTGTGAAATGCAAAAGTCCATTATCAAAAGATATACCTGCTATCGCCGAAGCATAGAGTAAATAGTATCTTGCATTTAAATCGTTCGGATTACTCAAAGCTTGTGGCAGATATGTCGCAATCAATCTAACAGTTTCTTTTGCAAGGAGTATCGAATATGGATTCCTTGCCAGTGTTGTTGCTGCCTCTGTTATATGATTAAGTGCATCAATAGACGTATATAGCGTTTGCTTATACGGTAGAGTAACCATAAGTTGTGGGTCGTCTATGGCGAATGTTGGATAAATAACATCGTACGCAATAGCTGGTTTATATTCCTTCTCCAATATCGACGCAACGGCGAATCTATCAACCTCTGTACCAGTACCATGAGTTGTATTGATGGCAATTATAGGTTTTGCCCTCTCTGGTATAAACTTTCCTTCGTAAAGTTCTCGCGCATTCTTATCTTTATGCTCAAGTAACACAGCTACACTTTTTGCCGTATCAATAGGACTTCCCCCACCTATACCGATAACCGCTTCTGCTCCAAAATCTCTTCCAATTTTCGTTGCTTCATCAATTTGATCCGTTGTCGGATTTGGCGTTACCTTATCGTATAAAACATATCCAATGTTCCTTTCCTTAAGCGCCTTTTCCACTTTGTCCCATGCCCCTGTGACCTTATACGCAACAGGGTCAGAAACTATCAAAACTTTATCTTTTTTACTAGAAGAAAGCCACTCGGCAATATCTTTTATTTTCTCGATCGCACCAACACCAAAGTAACACGTTGTCTTACACCTAAGCTCAAAAACATTGTAAATGTTGACTTTTCTTTCCCACATACTTCTTCCATCCTCGATAGTATTTTAATAATCGTAAATTCCTGAAATCACTCTAGCTATTTGTGAAAAAAATCACTTACAACAATATTATAACTTAGGCAAAATTAATTTGTGTTAATACGTGAATAATTTTACGAAACAACAATGTAAAATATAAAATAACCAAAGCATAAAAAATAAGAAGTGCCCACCTAGGGCACTTCAGATGATTGGGTAATTTGTGAATAATATTAATTAAAAAATCTTACTTTTTATCTCCTCAATAGATTTTTGTATAACACTTCTTGAGTATTGAAATTTCTTTTCTTCGTCTTCGCTCAAGTTCAATCTTAAAACTTTTTCCACTCCACTTTTACCGATAACTGAAGGATAACCGATATATATACCATCAACCAAAACAGATATCGTCCATACTCTTTTTTCGTTTCGCCACATACTTGAAATTAATCGTGCGGTTACAGCACCAATAGCGAGGTTAGTCGCTCCTTTTCGTTCAATTATTTCATATGCTGCTTTTCTAACTTTTTCCTCAATTATTTTAAGATTTAAACAAAAGCCTTGTTCAGAATTATTTTCACACAACTTACAGTAATCTATTAACTTTAACCCGCCTATGGTTGCATTGGAGAATGGTACAAATTCGCTATCTCCATGTTCACCGATAACGTAAGCATGTATACTCGCCGGAGATATACCACATTGCTGGGAAAGTAAAACTCTCAAACGAGCGGTATCTAAAGTGGTTCCTGTACCAATAACTCTTTGCGATGGTAAATTAGTAAATTGCCAAATAAAATATGTCAGAACATCTACTGGGTTTGTCACATTTATAATTATACTATTTGGTGAATATTTGACTATATCTTCAGATATTTCTTTCATTATACGCACATTATCTCCAAGAAGTTCCAGCCTTGTCTCACCAGGTCTTTGACTTCTACCAGCGGTTATAACTATGAAATCGCTATCTTCAATATCTTTTGAGTCTCCAGCCCAAATATTGCATGATTTAAACATAGAAGATGAATGGAGCAAATCTAGAGCTTCACCTTCTGCCCTTTTCTTATCTATATCTATCAAAACCATTTCATCAACAAGACTTGTATGCAAAAGCGAAAAAGCAATACTAACTCCAACTCTCCCTGCTCCATAAATTGAAACTTTCATTTTATCACCCCTTTATGAATTAGTCTAAACTAATTATAACATAAATTGATAATATTTCAAATAAAAAACCAGTGGAAATTTCCAAGAAGAAAATTCTTAAACAATCTTCAAAAGTTATAATAATAATAATTGAAATTTTGAATTGGAGGCTTTGCTATGAAAAAAAACACCGCGAATTTTAGCTTCATTTTTATAGTGTTAATGTTAATTTTCTCACTTTCATCTTGCTTTTACACAATTAGGGAAGAAGAAAGTTTCGTAAAAAACATCAAAGCATCCTACAATACTGACACAAACGAATTGCGTATTAATTGGGACGTTGGAACTTTAAATACCAACACTGATATTAAATATTATGTGCTCAAGAAACTGAAAAATGAAAATCAATATCGTAAAATAGGGGAAGCCAACGGAAAATTCTTTGGATTGAATAACTTTTCAGGAAAAGACTTCTGGAACATTGAAAAAATCGGAATAAAAGCTATTGTAAATGGAAAAGAAAGCGAAATCATCGAAATTTCAAAGGAAAGTATAGATCTTATATCTTTGGACGTTCCACTCACTTCTTCAACGATGTACACATTGTTTATCCGCTCTTTCTATGATACAAATGGAGATGGAGTGGGAGATTTTAATGGGGTCTTACAGAAAGTTAATTATCTAAAATCTCTTGGAATTGATACTGTTTGGTTTTTGCCATTTAATAAAAGCAAATCCTACCACGGATACGATGTGGAAGATTATTACGATGCGGAACCAGATTATGGAACATTGGAAGATTTAGACAACATGATAAAAGTTTTAAATGAAAACGGAATAAAAGTTGTAATGGATTTAGTTATTAACCACACATCTGATACTCATCCTTGGTTCTTAGATGCGATTGAAAAAACAAAAAACTCTCCATATTGGAATTACTACATAATGAGTCTGCAACAACCATCAAATACTAATCACTGGCATTACAAAATAAATTCAAAAGGGCAGAAAGTATGGTACTTCGGATTATTTGATTCATCGATGCCTGATTTGAATTACGCTAATCCAGAAGTTTTGAACGAAGTCAAAAAAATAATAGATTTCTGGATAACAATGGGAGTGGATGGTTTCAGATTGGACGCAGCAAAGCACTACTATGGATGGGATTGGAATGATGGAATAGACTCTTCAACAAGTGTTGCGAAGGCAATAGAAAATTACGTTAGAACTAAACTTGGAAATGACGCTATCGTTGTGAGTGAAGTTTACGATGGTTCTCCTGATGTACTTACTAAATTCACACCCATGCCTGTTTTTAATTTTACGTTTATGTACAATATAAGACAAAACTACGAAGAAAGAGATTATTTACTTCACGATTCAATTAATTGGATAAATCCTTCATCGTACTACTTAAACACCTATCATTTCCCTTTTATCGACAGCCATGATTTAAACAGATCTATATCTGAGCTTGTTGATTCCAAATATTCTGGAGATGTTCAATCGGCTACAAAGCAGTATTTACTTTTGAATGCGTTACTACTTTCACTAAATGGTATGCCAACGATATACTACGGTGACGAAATAGGCCTACGTGGTTGGAAATGGAACTCATATCCATGGGACTTACCCGTTCGCGAACCGATGCAATGGTATGCAACACAAAATGGCAGTGGTCAAACATATTGGACAAAGAGCTTTTACACAGGTATTATAAATGGCAACGCCAAAAACGATGGAGCAATTTACGACGATCCAAACGATGGCATATCCGTTGAAGAACAAGAAAGTGGATATACAATTTTGAATTTCTTTAGAGAATTCATAAATTTAAGAAAAACATATCCAGCATTAGCATTTGGAAATGCAACAATTGAAAGAGATTGGAAAAACCTGTACGTTTTGAAAAAGTCTTATGGTTCACAGGAAGTGTTTGTGTTAATAAACCTTGACCCAACATATTCAAATAATTATGAAATACCAGCAGGATACACGTGGATTTGGTATGCTTTCTTTAACGAAAGCTCTTTTGAATTTAGTCCAAAAAACATTCAGATTTTTCAAAACACACAATGGATCATAAACTCAAGGCAAGTTTATGTTTTCGTTAAGCAGTAAAATTTCTTTGGAACGTTTCCATGATGAGTTATTTATATAATAACAAAAAGTGGTATAATTTTTATGCTCAAGTTCTACACTTCACAGCAAGGAGGGGTAAGGTATGAAAAAGGCACTTTTTATAACTCTATCGGTATTACTAGTTGTATTCTTGACAAACTGTGCATTATTTGAAAAACCACCGCTATTGAAAACTATAACGGTTGATGCGACATTAACAGATTGGGAAAATTATGTTCATAATGACGCAACAGACTCACAATGGGGATCTAACAACGAAATCTACAAAGCTGGTATACTCTTCGACGCAAGTAATCTTTATATTGCCGGAGAATATACAAAGGAAGGATACAACAATTTTATGGTAATAGTTGACTTGTCTGGTGTAAATGGCGCGGCTGACACTTCAAAACATCCTTGGAACAGGCAATACAAATTTGAAAAAGGTGATGTCGATTTCGTTCTTGAAACATGGGGTGATAATGATAATTACGGAGCATGGAGATTCACAACAGATGCAGCCACAGTTACAGGAACACTTGCTTCCACAGAAGTCGAGGGAAGAAAAAGATTCGAGTTTGCAATTCCTCTTGAAAAACTTGGGGTAACAGATCCAAATAAACTTTCGGTAAAAGCGGTATTTGTACTCACCGGAAGTGCTGATTCAGGCAAACAGTGGGCAGGAGATTTCTATCCAGATCAAGGATTCGAAACAGGTAACGGTGGATACACTGCTCCAGTGGTTATAAAGAGAGTAATAGAAAATCCAAAGAAGTAAAAACAATTGATATCAATAATATCAAGGGGGCTTTGTGCCCCCTTATTTATAGGGAATTTCAAACTTTATAACTTTTTAGGAGGTGAATTTGGTTGAAAAGCAAAATTTACTTTGCCATTTTGCTGAGTTTGTCTTTTGTCTTACTTTTTTCCACAGGTTGTATGAAATTACTCAATATCCAAATTCCAGATGGAGTTTACGTTGTTGGCGATTGGAACAGCTGGATTCCTACCGAGAAGGATCAGATGGCATTTGATTCAGTAGAAGGATGCTACAAATTTGAACTACCAACCGCTTCGATGACATTTAAAGCAAGCAGATCAGGAACTGAATACTCAATCGGATGGTATAAGGTTATATATAAATCTGGTGGAGTAACGAAAGTCTCTGCCTCCATTCCTGTTTGGAAGGAAAACTTAAATTCAGATTCTTTAACTATATACGCAAGCCCAACAATTATGATTAACGGACAAGCGGTAGGTGTTGGAGATACCGAGAAATTTCAAACGAAAAAAAGCAAATGGTACGTTGGTGGAAAATTCAATAGCTGGAACTTAAGCAACGGTGAAATGACTTGGGATGATTCTAAAAAAGTTTTTAAATATACATTAACCAACTTCAATGCAAATGAAAAAAGTTACCAGTTCAAAGTAACAAGAAACATGGGTGGTTGGAAACCTTGGGAATTCAATTACGACGGCAAAAAATACGATGCAGGATTTGACAATAACACACTATCTCTAGAAAGTACGGGTCAAGTAGACATAGAAATAACTTTTAATCCAAAGTTTTCACTCATTGAAGCAATAGCAACTCCAAAGTAATATACAAGTGAGGTGAAGATCGTGAAACATAAACATGCCAAATTTTTTAATATCTTGATTTTAATCATCTTCTCATTCACCACTTTGTTTGCTCTTCAAATAAATTATTCCACAAAATTTTCAATGAGCTTTGATTTTTCAGAAGAACAATTAAAAACATATTTTGGCTCGGAGTTTCGAATGGCAGGTAGTTCTTTTGGTTCAGGATACGATTTATCGTTTAACCTCAATGGAACAAACTTAGAATCTGCAAAGCTTGTTTTAAAATTTGACACATTAAAATTATCTTTGTACGATAACACTATTTTTGGTTCCACAAATGACCCAATTGAAACTTACAAAATTGATAGTGGTAAAAACGGTATAGAGATAGAATATTCTTCTTTCAAATTTGTGCTTTTTAACAATTTTGATTTGATGTACGTTTCCTCAAATTTATCAGATTACTACATTGTTATAGGTAAGCGGGGTAAGATCTTTGATACAGCATTATCTTATTCATCAAAGTTTTTAAATAACGATTTAAAAGCTGAAGTTGCCGTAAAAGATATAGCAAATTTTGACGTAAAAAATGCACTCTTATTTGGCCAACTTGCAGACGGAAGTTACAATTGGGGGATAACATATAAATTCATAGGTTCTGACGAAAAGCAGAATGCTGTAAATTTGTGGTATAAGTTCGGGAACATACCTTCATTCAATACATATTTAAATACTCAATTTGGAATAGATAATCTTACACAAGATTTACTAAGCAATGCAGAAGTTGGGATTGATGTTAATTTGAATCAGTTCAATTTAAGCTTGAAAAAGATGAATTTAACAACCTTTTCTGGATTAATGCCAACTCAGTGGGGAGAGTTTTCAATATCCTTTGGCACGAAATTTTCTTTAGCTGAATTTAACGGAAGCTTGAAATATACTTTTGGTAAACCAATTCATAGTTCTGTCAACACTATAGGTGAAATATTCTATGGTGAGATTGGGAGGAACCTTGGAAATATTTCACTCTTTGCAAAGTACCAGAAGATTATAGGTTACTATGAAGAGAAAGATTTTCTTTACTCCGAAGTTAAGTTTACTGGTTTTTCTTTGGGTGAAGTCAAATTCTGGATCGGTAATGGTGAATTTGATAAGAATAACCCATTTACCCCTATTCTTGGCGTAGAATTGAATCTCTGGTGGTAAATCCATATTTAATTATTAGCAAAATAATCAGGAGGTGCTGTGGATGAAAGGTTATAAGCTACTCATAGTTTTAGTTATTTCAGTTTTGCTAATATCTGTTACTTCAATCTTTGCGGGTGTAAAGTTTGTAAATGGCAAAGTTGTCTTTACTTTCAAAGCCGAAGCCAACGTTGTATATCTGGCAGGTAACTTTAACAATTGGAATCCAACCGCTTGGCCTATGAAACTTACCGATGGTGTTTGGACTTACGAAGTTGAACTTAAACCTGGTAGTTATCAGTATAAATACGTAATAGATGGCAAAACTTGGAAAGAAGATCCTGAAGCTCCTGCGTATGTGGACGACGGGTTTGGTGGAAAAAATGGAGCATTCACATTGACAGCTGATGGAAAAATCCTTGGTGAACAAGGTACACAACAATCCCAAGGCAAGAAATACGAATTGAATGAAAAACGAGAGAACACAATATTCGTTGACCCAGATGGATACGTTGTGATAAGGATAAATGCACCAGGTGCCAAGCATGTTTTCATAGCAGGTTCATTCAATAATTGGAACGATAAAGATACCGAATGTTATTATGTCGATGCTGGTTGGTGGGAAGCAGTTTTAGAATTGTCACCTGGAATTTACGAATATAAGTTTATAATCGATGGAAATTGGACAGTAGATCCAAATGCGTTTGGGTATACAGATGATGGTTTTGGTGGAAAAAATGCTGTCCTCGAAGTTGCGAAAGAAGGCGGAAAATTAATCGTTAGAGCTCCTCAAAATGCTACAAAATCTGAAGGAGCAAAGGAGGAAAAAACACAAGAGCAAGTAACTACAGCTGAAACAGTAAAACCAGGATTATCTATAGATGGAAATAAAGTTATCTTCGCCGTTAAAAAAGAAAATGCCCAAGAAGCTTATCTTGCAGGTTCATTCAACAGTTGGAATCCAAAAGCATTGAAAATGCAACTTGTAAACGGATACTGGGTTGCCAGCTTAGTATTACAACCAGGAACTTACGAGTATAAATACGTCTTTTTAATTGGTGGAAACTATGTATGGGAAGAAGATCCAAATGCACCAGGTTATAAATCAGACGGTTACGGCGGAAAAAATGGAATTTTCAAACTTGTCCAAAAAGATGGAAAGATTTCTATAGAAGAACTACAGCAAACAGCGGGTGGTTTACCCGTAAAAGGAGAATACAAATTCAAATACGAATTCAAAACCGACAGCACAAAATTCTTAGTTGGCAGTGCATTTTCTAATACACTAACATTATTATTCCAACCAAACGAGGAAATTTCTCTTGGAATTACTTACGATGGTGCAAATATATCAAATGCAAATGTCAAATTATACAAAGATAACTACGGTTTTGAATTATTCTACAAATCTCCTTTTGCTTATGTATCAGATGATTCGCTTTATTCAATTGGAAAAAATACAGGTGCTCTTTTTAAATACTCTCTTGGCGATTATTTACTTATAACAGGTGTGGGATACGAAAGTGGAAAACTCCCATGGATAGTAGGTATAGATGGCAAGATGTATAAATTATACGTGTCGCAAGACTATTTCTCAAGTGATGTAGCTATTGTTGGAGAAATTTCACTACCAGAGACATTCGGACTTTCAATTTGCGGAATGTACAGTTTGGATCAAACATTCTTTGTAAGTACCACATTTTCACTTAACGCATTTGGGATTTATGCATCATTTGATGGAACAAACATATACGGTAAGATAAGAACAACATTAGGAAAAGATACAATTTCACTAGATGGAAGATACGATATAAGTTATTCAAGTATAAATGTATCAGCAACCTACGCAACGGAAGGAATAGAATATTACATTGGTACAGACCTTTCAAATGTAGATGCAAAAGTAACATTTATTATGAAAGATAAAAAGTTATCACTTGGACTAAAAACTGATATTAGTGATTTCATTAATAGAACTTATTTATCTCTCTCCGGAGAAGTTAATTTCTAAATTATCAATCTAAACAAAAACTCCTCCCTAAGATTCTTTGGGAGGAGTTTTTTATTTTATTTATCTTTTCCTTGCTTTGCCACTGACGTATTCTATCTCAATTTTTATAACCCCAGTTGCTTTTCCAGAATCATTAATTTCCTTCTCTATCTTTTCCAAATTATTTGAATACTTCATGCCAAGAGTTCTCAGCACGGTTATTTTTTCTTCTCCTTCGATTAAGCTTGCTTTACCAAAAACAATAGCGCTTTGGTAAGCTGTACTAAGCTCATCTGGTAAAATTTCATAGTTTTTAACAACTGTAAAACAAACTTTTGGATGTTTTTTTATATTTTCTATCTTGTGGCCCTCAAGTGCACAGTGAATATATATAGCTTTACCGTCAAAAACATAGTTCACAGGAACTCCATAAGGGTATTCACCATTGTAAGTAGAAAGCACTCCATAATCAGCAGATTTTAAAATTTCATAAGCCTCTTCCTCGCTTAACTCTCTATCTTTTCTGCGCATACTCGGAAAATTTGGCGAATTATTCATCGTCTTTTCACTCCTTTTGTTTTTCTATACTTAAAAAAAGAAAGTCACTCCCTCGAATTAAGGAAGTGACTTTTCGATTGTATTATTATCTTCCGTTGTATTTCTTAATACCTTCACCAAGTATTTTTACAGCATCAGCTAATTTATCAGCTTCGAGTACATATGCTATCCTTATTTCACTCATTCCCGCACCGGGTGTCGCATAGAATCCGCTGAGTGGTGATACCATCGTTGTTTTTCCATCAACGTTGAATTCTTTGAGCATCCATATGATAAAATCTTCGGCATTTTCTACAGGCAATTTAGCTGATAGATAGAATGCACCTTCTGGTTTGTGAACAACAACACCTGGTATTTCTTTCATAGCATTGTATGTTGCATCTCTTCTTTTTTGGTATTCATCTCTTACCTCGTCTGTGTATTCCTTACCTAGCGTTAATAATCCAATAGCACCAAATTGCGTGGTTTCCGCAGGACAAAGTCTTGCTTGAGCGAATTTCAGAGCGTTTTTATAAAATTCTTTATTTTTTGTAACGAACGTACCAATTCTTGCGCCACAGGCACTGTAACGTTTTGAAATACTATCAACCATTATCAATTGTTCTTCTATGCCTTCGAAATGGAATGCGGAGATGTGCTTTCTACCATCGAATGTAAATTCCCTATAAACCTCATCAGAAATAATAACAAGATTGTGTTTTTTTGCAAAATCAACAATCTGTTTCATTTCCTCATAAGTATAAACCGTACCTGTTGGATTTGATGGATTAGAGAATAATATCGCCCTTGTCTTAGGTGAAACTACTTTTTCAAACGCCTCCATAGGTGGAAGTCTGTATCCATCTTCCGGATGAGCTGTAACTGGCACAAGTTTGATGTTCAAATATGAGGCAAATCCCATGTAATTTGCATAAAACGGCTCTATAGTTATAACCTCATCACCTGGGTCACAGACAACACCGAGCGCAAACATTATAGCTTCGCTACCACCATTTGTAACCATTATTTCATCAGGGGTTACGTTAATGTTGTGTTGAGCATAGTATTTAGAGAAAGCTTCCCTCAACTCGAGTAAACCTTGAGAATGTGTATATGCAACCACTTCTGGCTTGAATTTTTCTATATATTCGTACCATACCTTTGGAGTCTTTATATCTGGTTGCCCAATGTTCAAATAATAAATTTTAATACCACGTTTCTTTGCTTCATCTGCGTACGGAACAAGTCTTCTAATAGGACTCGCTGGTGTTTCAATAGCTCTTTTGGAAATCATTTCTGTATGCCTCCTTTTTAAATATAATTACTCAATTCAAAACTTATATGTACACTTCCTCTGTGCTTTCAACTTCACTTATATCTAATGGTTTATCATAAATTACCTCAAGATAAGCATAAGCTTCGGTGTACGAAATATCAAGTATGGTCACTCCCATATAAATGAGTTGTTGCATTTTCTTACCATATGAAGAAAAATCTATCTTCAATTTTTGCTTGTATGCTCTTTTTTTCACGACTATGCTTTTCATATCAACCGCTTTGTCAATAACTTCTTGAACTGCTTGTGAATAAGCATCTATTAAACCGCGCACGCCAAGTTTTACACCACCGAAATATCTAGTAACTACAACGGCTACGTTGAGAAGCTCATTTTTCCTGAGTGTATTAAGCATTGGTAACCCAGCTGTTCCGGAAGGCTCTCCCGCATCTGAAGAAAATTCCAATATATTACCATTTTCTATAACTCTGTAGGCAGGGCAGTTGTGCGTCGCATCTTTATATCTTTTAGATATTTCTGATATAAATTCTTTTGCTTTTCTTTCGTCTTCAACATATGAAAGCGTAGCGATAAATATAGAGCGTTCTATATTTATTTTGGTTTCAATTACTCCTTTAACAGTTTTGAATCTTTCAATGTCCATTTTCCCTCCATGTACACCTGCCCGTTGTCTAAATTGTAAAACTCCGCACTGAATGTATTATCCTTGACTTCTATTACCATCACACTTCTTGGAGTGTCACCTTTTGGAAGAGAAGTGCTTCCCGGATTAAGAATGTATTTTCCATCGATTTCTTCTATCTTTGATATATGTGTATGCCCATGAATAAGAAAATGGACATTTTTATCCTTAAGAAAATCCTTAACATCATTTTCTTCGAGTATCTCTCCATGAATGAGTAAAAGAGAGAAATCACCGAAATATTCCATAACCATCTTTGGCATTTCTTGAACCTCAAGCACTTTCAAATCAACATCCGCATCGCAATTCCCTCTTATGTATTTTATATCGTATTTTTTTAACATATCAATTAATGTCTTCGGATCATATGCATCAGGTAATTTATTTCGCGGACCATGATAAAGTACATCTCCAAGATGAAAAATATCGTCAAATTCATCAAGTTTAAAAAGCTTTTCAATATCTTCCCAAGCCTTAGCAGATCCGTGAGTATCACTAACAAACAAAAATTTCATACTTTCTTCCTCCCTGGGGTTTAAAAAATTTTCAGAAATGTTCAAATATATCAAAGTGTATCAAAACTATCCAAGATTATCTAAGAGATTCCTATACTTATTCACTGTTCTTCTTGAAATATTTATTCCAAGAGATTTTAAAAGTATCACCAACTGCTTATCTGTTAATTTGCTGTCTATTTTAAGTAATTCTTTTATCTCATTCATCACAAGTTTTGGGTTCAACAATCTTCCAAAGAATATTCTGAGTGGTAATACCCCTATCGGTGTGTTAACGTATTTTCTATTTACTGCTCGACTAACCGTTGAGACATGTAAACCTACCAAATTAGCAACGTATTTCATAGTCACTACGTGTGGATATTTTCGATAGCCTCTTAGAAATGGTTCATTTATCTTTCTAACAATCTCACATATTTTTCTTAACGTTTCTTCTCTCATTTCTATCGCTTTCATAACGACAGGATCTTTTACCTCAATCTTTCTAACTTCGACGTAATCAGGCATTATTGCAACATCCGGAAGGATGTAATTTTCTTCATCTTCTGAAGATAATTGATTAATCTCATCTGAAAATGCTTCGTAGATAGTATCTATTATCTCTCGTGCTTTCTCAACTGATACACCAAATTTTTGAGCAACTTCTTGCGCCGAAACTCTCAATTTTCCTTTGCTATCTATGTTGTATATAACATATTCAGCTATTTTTTCGTCTTCATCCTCTAATCCTAAAAAAGGAATCATCATCTCAAGTCGTTGATGCAAGTCCTCATGTATAGGATAATAACTATCTTCGATTTCAATGCTTATTTCCCTCTGTCCGTACTTTTCAAATAACAAATAAATAGGTGCTTCGAGCACCTCGATATAGATTTTTTCTTTAGGCTCTATAATAAATATTGGGGTGGGTAAAAAGGAAAAAATATAGCACTTATTCTGAATGCCTGCTATAATAAAAACTGTTTTATGACAAAAAAAACACTCAAAAAGAAAGGAGGCATCCAGAATAAGTGCTCAAATCTAATTATATCACTGAACTTTTAAAATCGAAAGATATTATTCTTCACCAAATGAATGAGAATGAAAGTGAAATAGAACTTCACATAAGTCAGGTACAAAAGCCCCACAAATGTCCTAAATGTGGTAATATTACAAGTAAGGTACATGATTATCACACACAGAAGGTAAAAGACGTACCTATAATGGGCAAGAAAACATATTTGATTATAAGAAAGAGAAGATATGTCTGCAAAGCATGTGGGAAGAAGTTTTTTGAACACATAAGTTTTTTAGGCAAATCTCAAAGGATGACAAATAGACTTGCAGCATATATTATAAGTCAACTTGGAAGTTTAACAAGTATGAAGGAGGTAGCAAAATACACAAATGTTTCAGTGACAACAGTTATGAGATTGTTTGATAAAGTAAATCCAGGTCAAACTGTAGATGAGTTTTCTTCTGAAGCAATATGTGTAGACGAGTTTAAAGGCAATGCAGGTGGAGCAAAATATCAATGTATATTTGTAGATCCTGTAAAAGGGCAAATAATCGAGATTTTGAAAGATAGAAAGCAAAATATTTTAATTGAGTATTTTAAGAGGCTGAAAGGTAGAGATAAAGTAAAATATTTTATCTGTGATATGTGGAGACCATTTGTAGAGGTAGCAAAAACATATTTTAAAAACGCTAAAATAGTGATAGACAAATTTCATTTTACCCGATACGTTTATTGGGCTTTAGAAAATGTGAGGAAAAGGGTACAAAAGGAATTAGGAAGTAATTTGAGGAGATATTTTAAGAGGAGTAGGAAGTTGTTATTGAAGAATTATGAAGAACTTGAGCCTGAGCAAAGAGAAGAATTAGAAGTAATGTTTTGGTATAGTCAAGATTTGAGGAAAGCCCATCAACTCAAAGAAGAATTTAAGAGAGTGTTAAAGAGCAGTAATTCTGAAGAAGCAAGACTCGTATTAAAAAAGTGGATAGAGAGAGCAGAGCAAAGTGGACTTTCTGAATTTATGAGATGTGTAAAGGTTTTTAGGAGCTGGTTTTCTGAGATAGTAAATGCATTTGATGTTCCATATACGAATAGTACGACAGAGGGTTTTAACAACAAGATAAAAGTATTAAAGAGGAATGGATTTGGATACAGGAATTTTGAAAGATTCAGGAAGAGGATTTTGTACAGTTGTGGTAGATAAGTTGAAAAAGTTGAATATTTAAAAACCCACTATATGAGTGGGCAAAAGTGGTATTAGTTTTTTTAGATTTGATTGCCTATAATATACATTAATAACATTTAATGTATGCTTGAAAAAGCTAAAAAGGTGGGCATTCAGAATACCCACCCCACTACTTGACAAAGAGCCTTTCTTTATTTGTTAGAATAAGTTTTTGCTCTATTTTAGGTTTTAAGCCATTGTCTTTAGACTTTTTGCTATCTGGCATGCTAAAAGTACGTTATTTTTGAGCAGTTCTATATTTGAAGTCAATGTTTTCCCATTACTTAGTTGTGCAATTCTTGAAAGAAGATAAGGAGTTACAGCTTTGCCTGTTATTCCTTTTTCAAAGCATTCACTCAATGCTTGCTTCATATACCCATCGACTTCCTGTTCTGATATGACAAATTCCTGTGGGATTGGATTTGCAACAAGTAACGCTCCTTCAATACCCAATGATTTTTTAGCTCTAAATATCTTTGCAATATCTTCAGGGCTATCAACACGATGCTCTAAGTTAAAGTCTGATAATCCTTCGTAAAAAATTGGAAACTTATTTGTTTTATACCCAACAACAGTTACCTGGAAAGTTTCAAGGAATTCTATAGTTTTTTTCACATCAAGGATGGATTTACACCCAGCGCTAACTACAATAACATCGCTTTTTGCCATCTCGGTAATATCTTGGGAAACGTCCCAGTCACCGATATGCACACCACCAATACCACCCGTTGCAAAAACATCAATTCCTGCAATTTTTGCAATTCTCATCGTAGCACTAACGGTAGTTGCAGCGCTCTTTTTCATACCGACTGCGTATGGGATTTCCCTTGTTCCGATCTTCAAGGGTTCGTCAGCTAGCATCTCGTTTATTTGTTCTTGAGACATTCCAACAATAATTTCACCTTTTAAAATGCCAATTGTTGCTGGGACCACTCCGTTTTCTAAAGCCATCTCCTCAAGCATTTTAGCTGTTTCCACGTTATGTGGATACGGTAAGCCATGCGCAATCACTGTACTTTCCAACGCAATTACTGGAATACCATCCTCAAGTGCCTTTTTCACTTTTTCTGAAATAATCATAGTAACACCTTCTCTAAATTCAATTTATTTAACTTTTAACGTGGAGATGAACTCTCCTAAATCTTCTATATTAACATAGATATCGTATTCTCCAACTGGAAGTTTTCCAAGTGAAATAGTTTTTGAAGGTGTCGTAAACGCTTGAGTTACCATATCTCCTTTACCCGGTCTATAGAATTTACCTGTAATCGTTATTTTACCACGTTTTCCAGTGATTGGAAATACGATATCTGGCTCATTCAACTCTAATCTATAACCACCTGTTGGGAAAGTACCAGCAATAATTTGGATGAATATTTCTTCGTCTTTCGAGGCAAAATCATTCTCGGAAATTTCTCTATATCCACTTCCCGCTCTTTGTAATACTTTCATTACTGCGCCTCCTAAATCTCCAGTTTGCACTGGGAGGATTATTTCTTCGCTCTTAGTTTTTTCCTCTGGAATGAGTTCATTGTTTATAAATATCTTCATACTACTTGGGCATAGTACAAATACTGGTTTTAGTCTAAAATATGACTTATCCTTTATACCTTGAAATTCGTAAACGTACTCTTTCTTATTTTTTTCATCCACAAGCCTCACTTTAAATTTGAAAACTCCACTGGTTACACTACTTGGTTGAAAATACCAAGCTTTAATTATGTAAGCTTTTGCTTCGTTATCGGAGAAAAGCTTTAAATACTGAATATTGAATGTTTTACTCCCCGTTGACTTAAAAAGTGAATCTGGCAATGAAGCATCTATTGGTTTAACTAAGATTTGAACTGTTTGAGCGAACGAAAGAACAATTAATACCGTAACAAATAAAAATCCAAACACCTTTTTCATAGTTTTCCCCTCCTTCTTCTTTCTTTCATTTCATACATAACCTTATCCGCCTGTGCATAAGCTTCATCAAAATTTGTGAAAGCCGCAAAACCGTAAGAAAAACCTAAACCCAGCTCATTTCTTGAAGCATTGTATATCCTTTCCATCATACCTTTAATATCTACTGATTTTGTTATTATACAAAACTCATCTCCGCCGAGCCTTATAAAATAATCTTCGCCACTTCTAATATTTTGCTTTACAATATCCGCAAAACGTTTTAATATTTTATCACCGTGGATGTGACCATAAATATCGTTAACCTCTTTAAAGTTATCTAAATCAAGTATAACAAGAATTCCTTCTGGTTTTATATACTCTATTATCTTACGATTGTACGCACCAGTTAACTTGTCAATAAGATTTTCTTGCTCTAAAATTCTTTTAATTTCCGATATATTTTTGAATTTCTTGATAGTTAACGTACCAATGTAAATTGAAAATACAATTCGACCATAAACTATCATTAACTCACCTGGTAGCTGATTAACCAGAACATACAAAGTTTGAAGTGCGGTTGTTGTAAGAAAGAGTATTGGAAAATAATATTCCTTCATTTGGTAACGAACTATCAAGAACAGTGTTAAAAAAACCATCAAAAACGAATAAAGCTCTACAAGGCTTACTAAATTATTATACATCGAAATTCTGTTAAAAGAAAAAATTGGAATAGTAAGTAAAATAGGAGTAAAAATTAAAACATTCTTCCAGAATAATTTAATTTCTCGCTTAACTAATGAATTTAATCCAAAATATATAAATGTTATACCAAACAACGGAGAAATTGTACTCAATTTTTCTAATATTAAATACATAAATTGACTACCAGAAGTTTCCCTGTAAATGAATTGTATAAGGGATAGAATTGTGAAAAAAATTGAATATCCAATGTTTAAATACAATTTCTTATCGGCAAAATCTAATAAAGAATAACTAAAAAGAAGTATATACACAATTATCATCGCGCTTCCCATTGCAATTAAAGCTATATTGTTCCTTAATAAAGTAATCCAATACGCTGTTTTTCTTGCTATATTTGCTTCGGTTATGTACGGATTATACGAAATGCCATATCCAACAGTTCCATAAATTACTAATTTCAATGTATTCTCTTCTTTCAAAACCTCTTTTGGTAATTCTTGAACAATCGCGCTAGGCCATAAATTACCACTTTTCGCGTCCCCAAAAGCATTTATAAATTTATCATTAACGTATATTTCTAACCTATTTACAATTGCTTTCTGAAAAACAATAGCCAAATCTTTTTTTAAGTTGTTTTCGTCAATTCTAAAATGTCCTGCAAGTTCTAACTTACCAGGATTATCAATTCTTTCATAAAACGGAATAGTATGGTTCCAGTTTGAGATTAATATACCTCTTGGCTTATTAAGTAAATGCATAAAAAAATCTAAGATGGCAAATATGGAAATACAAATTAATAAAACAATAAATAAAGGTAATACCAAACTAAATTTTTCCTTTATTTTCATAACTAAAATCACCCACCACATGAATAAGTTCGCAATATAAACAAAAATCAATAGAAAACTACTATTTAAATTATATCACTAAGCATGTTTAAGATGTAAAATTAACAAAATATTTACACAATTAAACTTTCTACTACAACAAATTGTATGAGAATTGAAAAATATTCAGAACAAACAAAAACAAAAACCCCCTGAATCGAAATGATTCAGGGGGTGAGGATTTAAGAAATCCTGGGCACTACCTACTCTCGCAAGCGGTCGCCCGCTTACTACCATCGGCCCACGGTGGCTTAGCGGCCAGGTTCGGAATGGTTCTGGGCGTTTCCCACCGTAGTATCGGCACCCAGGTCATTCAAAAGTGCATAGGGCTTAAAGGTGAAGGTTTCGGCCTATTAGTACCGGTTGGCTCCACGCCTCTCGGCGCTTCCACCACCAGCCTATCTAGGTCCTCTTCTCGGACCGGCCTTATGGAGGCCTCATCTCGGAGCGCGCTTCCCGCTTAGATGCTTTCAGCGGTTATCGCTCAGGAGCGTAGCTACCCAGCGTATGCACTTGGCAGTACAGCTGGTACACCAGTGGCTCCCTCACCCTGGTCCTCTCGTACAAAGGGCGACCCTCCTCAAGCCTCCTACGCCCGCAGCAGATAGGGACCGACCTGTCTCACGACGGTCTGAACCCAGCTCACGTACCCCTTTAATAGGCGAACAGCCTAACCCTTGGGACCTGCTTCAGCCCCAGGATGGGATGAGCCGACATCGAGGTGCCGAGCCTAGCCGTCGATGTGAACTCTCGGGCTAGACTAGCCTGTTATCCCCGGGGTAACTTTTGTCCGTTGATCGACGACCCTTCCACTCGGAGTCGCCGGGTCACTAGGACCGGGTTTCCCCTCTGCTCGACCCGTCGGTCTCGCAGTCAGCCCGGCTTTTGCCCTTGCACTCAACGGTGGATTTCCAACCCACCTGAGCCGAGCTTTGCGCGCCTCCGTTACTCTTTAGGAGGCGACCGCCCCAGTCAAACTGCCCACCTGGCACTGTCCCTCGCATGCTCTCCACATGCGTAGGTTAGAACTCCGCTGCAACGAGGGTGGTATCCCACCGCCGGCTCCACGTGCCCTGGCGAGCACGCTTCTTCGCCTCCCACCTATCCTGTACACGCCGCAACAGAGCACAATACCAGGTTACAGTAAAGCTCCACGGGGTCTTTCCGTCTAGCTGCGGGTACTGGGCATCTTCACCCAGACTGAAATTTCACCGGGTCCCCTGCCGAGACAGTGCCCCAGTCGTTACGCCATTCATGCAGGTCGGAACTTACCCGACAAGGAATTTCGCTACCTTAGGACCGTTATAGTTACGGCCGCCGTTTACCGGGGCTTCGGTTCGGAGCTTGCACCCCTCCCCTTAACCTTCCGGCACCGGGCAGGCGTCAGTCCCTATACTTCCTCTCATCGAGTTGGCAGAGACCTGTGTTTTTGGTAAACAGTCGCCAGGGCCATTTCTCTGCGACCACCTCGGCCTCCGTCAGTTTCCACCTCGCGGCTTCCCCTGACTTCAACCTACCGTGGCACCCCTTCTCCCGAAGTTACGGGGTCAATTTGCCGAGTTCCTTGGCAAGGGTTATCCCGCTCCCCTTAGCTTTTTCAGCCCGCCTACCTGTGTCGGTTTGCGGAACGGGCACCTGCTAACCACTACACGCGGCTTTTCTTGGCAGTGTGGCGTCAGCTCCGTTGACCCCTTTCGGAGTCTCCCCTTCACGGCTCAGCTCAGACTGCGGACTTACCTACAGCCCTCTTCGCCTAACCGCTTGGAGGGATTTGCCACTTATCCCCAGAGCTTAGCCTCCTGCGTCCCCGCTTGCAGTATCGGTTAGCCGGTGGTACCGGAATATTAACCGGTTTCCCATCGGATACCCCTTTCGGGTTTTCCTTAGGTCCCGACTTACCCTGGGCGGACGACCCTTCCCCAGGTACCCTTAGGCTTTCGGGGGGATGGATTCTCACCATCCTCTCGTATACTCATGCCTGGATTCTCACTTCCGCTTCGTCCAGTAGCTCTCTCGAGTCTACCTTCTCCCTACCGCGGAACGCTCCCCTACCAATCTACCTAACGGTAGATTCCGTGGCTTCGGGGGGTGGCTTCAGCCCCGCACATTTTCGGCGCAGTGCGGCTCGACCGGTGAGCTGTTACGCACTCTTTAAATGATGGCTGCTTCTAAGCCAACATCCCGGTTGTCTGGGCCACACCACATCCTTCCTCTTCACACTTAGCCACCTCTCCGGGCCCTTAGCCGACGGTCTGGGTTGTTCCCCTCTCGTCCGTGAAGCTTATCCCTCACGGGCTCACTCCCAGGATCTCGTGTGGCGGCATTCGGAGTTTGACAGGGTTCGCAGGTTACCCCACTAGCCCTACCAGCGCTCTACCTCCACCACAGAACTCCTGAGGCTGCACCTCAATGCATTTCGGGGAGAACCAGCTATCACCGAGTTCGGTTAGCTTTTCACTCCTACCCACAGGTCATCCGAGGATTTTTCACGATCCACCGGTTCGGACCTCCAGTGGGTTTTACCCCACCTTCATCCTGCCCATGGGTAGCTCACCCGGCTTCGGGTCTATCGCTACTGACTCGCGCCCTATTCGGACTCGCTTTCGCTCCGGCTCCGCCTTTATCGGCTTAACCTCGCCAGCAGCGATAACTCCCAGGCTCATTAATCAAAAGGCACATCGTCACCCTCGCGGGCTCCGACTTCTTGTAGGCATGCAGTTTCAGGTCTCTTTCACTCCCCTTCCGGGGGGCTTTTCACCTTTCCCTCACGGTACTGGTTGCGCTATCGGTCGGCGAGGAGTATTTAGCCTTGGAGGGTGGTCCCCCCTGATTCACGCGGGATTCCTCGAGTCCCGCGCTACTCGGGATCACAGTCACTCCTTCATCACTCATTTCGCCTACGGGACTGTCACCCTCTTCGGTCAGCCTTCCCAGACTGTTCAGCTATGAGTGATTACGGAGCGGACTCAGCCTAACTGTGTCCCACAACCCCAGCCTTTCGGCTGGTTTAGGCTCCTCCCCTTTCGATCGCCTCTACTCAGGGAATCTCGTTTGATTTCTTTTCCTCCGGGTACTGAGATGTTTCACTTCCCCGGGTCTCGCGCCTCTCGGCGTGCACGCTTTCACGTGCACAGGTTGCCCCATTCGGGTATCCCGGGATCAACGCTCGCTTGCAGCTCCCCCGGGCTTTTCGCAGCTTGCCACGCCCTTCTTCGCCTCTCGCCGCCTAGGCATCCACTGCATGCCCTTACTACCTTCACCTTCTTCCCTATGCACTTTTCAATGACCTGTCCCATTGGTGGAGACAAGGGGATTCGAACCCCTGACCCCCTGCTTGCAAAGCAGGTGCTCTCCCAGCTGAGCTATGTCCCCACCCATGGTGGGCTCGGGAGGAATCGAACCTCCGACCTCACGCTTATCAGGCGTGCGCTCTGACCTTCTGAGCTACGAGCCCAATCACTCAAATACGAATAGCAGCCACCTGTCTCTCCTTAGAAAGGAGGTGATCCAGGCGCACCTTCCGGTACACCTACCTTGTTACGACTTAGCCCCCCTCACCACGTTCACCCTCAACGGTATGCCTAAGCATTACCGTCTTCGGGTGCCCGCAACTCGGGTGGCTTGACGGGCGGTGTGTACAAGGCCCGGGAACGTATTCACCGCGGCGTGGCTGATCCGCGATTACTAGCGATTCCGGCTTCATGTGGGCGGGTTTCAGCCCACAATCTGAACTGGGGGACGGTTTGAGGGTTTTGCTCACCATCACTGGCTCGCTTCCCGCTGTCCGCCCCATTGTAGCGCGTGTGTCGCCCAGGACATAAGGGGCACGAGTATCTGACGTCATCCCCTCCTTCCTCCGGCTCGTCGCCGGCAGTCCCCTTAGAGTGCCCACCTTTCGTGCTGGCAACTAAGGGCAGGGGTTGCGCTCGTTGCGGGACTTAACCCAACACCTCACGGCACGAGCTGACGACGACCGTGCACCACCTGTGCTGGCTCACTACCTTACGGTAGCGTCCCTCACCTTTCGGCTCGGTACCACCAGCATGTCAAGCCCTGGTAAGGTTCTTGGCTTAGCTTCCAATTAAACCACACGCTCCACCGCTTGTGCGGGCCCCCGTCAATTCCTTTGAGTTTCACCCTTGCGGGCATACTCCCCAGGCGGCTCACTTATCGCGTTAGCTTCAGCACGGAGCCTTCCGGCCCCACACCTAGTGAGCATCGTTTACGGCTAGGACTACCCGGGTATCTAATCCGGTTCGCTCCCCTAGCTTTCGTGCCTCAGCGTCGGTTACGGCCCAGCAGACCGACTTCTCCACCGGCGTTCCTGCTGATATCTACGGATTTCACCCCTACACCAGCAGTTCCATCTGCCTCTGCCGCACCCAAGCCCTGCAGTTTCCAGCGCAATCCCACAGTTGAGCCGTGGTATTTAACGCCAGACACACAGGGCCACCTACGCACCCTTTACGCCCAGTGATTCCGGGTAACGCTCGCCCCCTACGTATTACCGCGGCTGCTGGCACGTAGTTAGCCGGGGCTTATTCGCTAGGTACCATCAGTACTTTTTCCCTAGCAAAAGGAGTTTACACCCCGAAGGGCTTCGTCCTCCACGCGGCGTCGCTGGATCAGGCTTTCGCCCATTGTCCAATATCCCCCACTGCTGCCTCCCGTAGGAGTAGGGCCCGTGTCTCAGTGCCCTTGTGGCCGACCATCCTCTCAGATCGGCTACCCGTCGTCGGCTTGGTAGGCCGTTACCCTACCAACTACCTGATGGGCCGCAGGCCGCTCCCCTGGCGCCTTCCGGCCTTTACTCTCCCGAGTCTATGGCGGATTACCTACAGTTTCCCGTAGCTATCCGCCTCCAGGGGGCACGTTCCTACGTGTTACGCACCCGTCCGCCGCTATGCAGCCTTCAACCGAAGTCTCCAGCTGCACCGCTCGACTTGCATGTGTTAGGCACGCCGCCAGCGTTCACCCTGAGCCAGGATCAAACCCTCCAAGCTAATCTTCAGGTTCAACCCTGCTCTTTATCTTTTTTTCGGTGGCTGCTATTCATATTTCAATGACCGGACTCTTTCCTTCACTTCATCGTGTCAATCTTTTATCGCGCGTTTCATACTTTACCACGTTCGCTTATTTTTGTCAAGGGGTATTTTTATTCGTTTTTTCATTTCGCTTTTTTCTCAAGCGTTTCTTAATTTACCACATTCACTTGTTTTTGTCAACTGACTTTTTTATTTTTTTGTTTTTCTTTTTCTTGCGCTTTGCTTTTTCGCAGCGCGAGTTTCATTCTACACCATCTTTTGTTAACTGTAAAGCCTTCTCGCGTAACAACTATACTCATTTATTTGTTACAAATTGCATTATATTTCCTACTACTCAGGCGTTTAATAAATCTTTAAAGCTTATGGATAAAAGAAAAATAAAATTTTACACACCTAAAAGTTTCAGAAAAAGATTAACGAATACGGGTACTAAAATTGAAACTACAAACCCATGGCCAAACGAAATAAGTGCTGTTTCTCTATCGCTATACATAGAAATAATTCCTAATAAGGTATCCATTGATGTAGCACCAGCAACGGATATAGTACCATATCTGCTTTTTTTCAAAGCAAACGGCGAAATGATTATAGCTATCAATTCCCTAAGTACATTCGCAAAGAAAGAAATGCTCCCAATATACGCACTGTATGTACTGGTAATTATAACCGCTGATAAGCTATACCAACCAAAGCCAGATGCCGCAAGAAGTGTTTCAAGCTTTTTCAGTGGTAAAAATAGCGAAAGTATAAATGCGAATATTAGAGTCCCCACTATTGTCGAAATTATTGTCATGAGTATACCTTTTAAAAATCTCTTCTCTATTTTTTCTTTACTTAAATCAAGACCAACTAAAAAAACAAGCGCATAAAGAATTATTTCAACCGCTTTACCATGTAATTCAAAATGAGTTAGTCTTCCTATAAAAAGACCTGATATAACTGATAAAATTAGGAATAAAGCACTCATTTTTTCCGCCCTGCCTTTTCAAAAAGTTTTTCGGAAATGTAACCAAATAAAAAGCTCCCGATACTTCCAAATAAAGCTATAAGAAATGCATAAAGAAATATCTCATCAATCTTTTTGAAAAGCTCATCGTTGGCACCTATCTCAAGACCTAATGAAAACAGCAAGAGCATAGTCAAAATTATAACGACTTTGAATTTGCTTATCCATTCAGTTTTGATGAATTTCCCTATAAAGAAACCTGCAAAGAATACTATCAAAACATACCATATCATTTTTCTCACCTTTTTCAGTTATTTTTTGAGCGCTTGTAACTATTCTGGATAGTCAATTTTTTCCCAAATTTTGCCAGTTTCAGTTATTGTACAAAACTAATTAAATTTTATCATTTTTGAACTGTTTTGAAAATATATTTTTTCATGATATAATATATACAAAAGTATACTTGGAGGGGTTGGTATGACGCTTGAAGAAAAATTGAGTATTCTTTCTGCTGCTGCAAAATATGATGTTTCATGCTCTTTTGGGGAAAGAAGAAAAAATTTTGTATATTACAGCGCAGCAAACGGTAAATACATTCCCATACTAAAGATATTACTTTCAAATGCGTGCATATATGACTGTGCGTACTGTATAAACAGAAAATCAAATAACATAAGACGAGCAACGTTTACAGTCGATGAGGTGGTAAAATTAACTCTAGATCTTTACAAAAGGAATTATATAGAAGGTCTTTTTTTGAGTTCGGCAATAATAAGGGACCCAAATTACACTATGGAACAAATGATTAAAGTTGCAAAAAAACTCAAGGAAGAAGAAAAATTTCCTGGATATATCCACTTAAAGATAATTCCTGGCGCAGATGAAAAATTGATTGAAAAAGCAGGAATGTTTGCAGACAGGGTAAGTATAAATGTTGAATTTTTGAAAAAAGAGGCGTTTTTCAATCTCACACCTGAAAAAAAACCGGAAGAAATACAAAGGCCTTTACATATTTCCTCAATTAAATATCTTCAATACGTTGAAGAAAAAAAGAGGCACCCACATGTAAATCCATATTCTCCTCTCGGACAAACAACACAAATAATAGTTGGTGCAACTAACGAATCAGATAAAAAAATAATAGAGTTTTCAAATAAGCTCTATAAAGTGTATAAACTTAAGAGGGTATACTATTCAGGATATGTTGCTATAAATAACGATGAAAGACTTCCTCAAAAGAGCGAAAATCCCTTAAGAGAACATAGACTATACCAAGCAGACTTTCTCATAAGATTTTACAATTACTCTATAGAAGAAATTTTTGATAATTCGGAAAATCTAGACTTAAATATTGATCCGAAAACGCTTTGGGCATTAAAACATCCAGAGCTCTTTCCAATAGATATATCAAGAGCAAAATTTGATGAATTAATAAGGATTCCAGGGATTGGTTTGAAATCTGCCAGAAAAATAATTGAACTAAGAAAGTACGGAACACTTAACCTTGATGCTCTAGAAAAAATAGGAGTTTCGCTAAAAAGAGCTAAAGACTTTATAACCGTTAAAGGTAAAACATTTAAGGATTTAAAAACTTATATGCCTTTGTTTGAATTTTCTCAAAATGAGTACGATTCGTAATTGTTTAATATTTATATTAAAAAAACCCGTTTCTAGTTCGCTACTACTAGAAACGGGGTTATTAAAAATTTGGCTTATAGTTATTAAGGATGGACTCTGTACAACGTTCTTGCAAATGGTATGGCTTCTCTTATGTGTTCTAAACTAGCAATCCATGCAATTGTCCTCTCAACACCAAGACCAAATCCACTGTGAGGAACACTTCCGAACTTTCGTAAGTCTAAGTACCAGTCGTATTTTTCAACAGGCAAATTGTTTTCTTTCAGTCTTTCAACCATAAGATCGTAATCGTGTATACGTTGCGATGCGCCTATAATTTCTCCATAGCCTTCCGGTGCCAATAAGTCATCGCACAACACAACTTCTGGGTTGTTAGGATCAGGTTGCATATAAAATGCTTTTGCTTGCCTTGGATAATGAGTTACAAATAATGGGCTGTCAAATTGTTTTGCCAACACCGTTTCTTCATCTCCTCCAAAATCATCGCCCCATTTTATATCAAAACCTTGCTTCTGAAGGAATTTAACAGCTTCCGTGTAAGTCATCCTTGGGAATGGCTTTTGGACTTTTTCAAGCTTTGATACATCTCTTCCAATTGCGACCAAATCGTCGTATACATTATTTAGAACGTACTGGACTATATAGTAAACAAGATCTTCCTGGAGTTTGACATTATCTTCATGTTCATAGTAAGCGACTTCTGCTTCGTTCATCCAAAATTCGATAAGATGTCTTCGCGTTTTGGACTTTTCTGCCCTGAATGTTGGGCCAAGGTTGAATACTTTACCCAAAGCCATACAAGCGGCCTCAAGATAAAGTTGACCAGTTTGTGTAAGATAAACTTTTCCATAATCGAAGTAATCTACTTCAAACAAATTACCAGCTGTTTCACCTATCGCGCCTGTAAATATAGGCGTATCAACTTGGACAAAATCCCTTTCCCAATAGAATTTCCTTATAGCTTTTATAACCGCATCCCTTATTCTCAGTATGTGGAATTGTCTTTTGGCTCTAAGCCATAGGTGTCTGTGTTCCATCAAGTATTCTATACTGTGATCTGGTTTTTGAATTGGGAAATCCTCAGTCGGTATTTGAACAGGAACAACTTCATTAGCAAGAATCTCAACACCATTAGGTGCTCTTTCATCACTTCTTACCTTACCACGAACAATTAAAGATGATTCTAGTCTAAGTTTATCTGCTTTCTCAAAATTTTCGTCACCAACTATTGATTTTTCAATTACTACTTGAACAAAGCCCGTTCCATCTCTCATTTCAACAAAAGTAATTTTTCCACTCGATCTTTTCCTTCTAACCCAACCTCTTAGCTCGATATCTTGACCTATATAATTCTTAAGATCCTTGATGTAAACCCATTCCATCTCATCAAACCTCCTTAACCAGCGCGGATTATAAATTAAAAACTAAATTGATTATACCATAATCAGATGACAAAATACACAGGGTTTTTAAAATTTTTGTGATATAATATTTTTTAGTTAAATGCTGAAATATCGAAAAATCAAGGAGGAACAATTTTTATGAGAAGATTTAATGTGATAGCGACTATTAGTCTATTAGTTATATTTACTATATCATCATTTTCTTTCACTACAAGAGAATTAACAAATTCTGAAATTGAGCAAATATTCAATATACTTTCAAAACTGAAAGGTACTCCATATGTCTGGGGTGGAACAAGCGAATCCGGAATAGACTGTAGCGGCCTCATCATATTTCTGCTTAATCAAATTGGTTTTAAAAAAATGATATACAAACAAACACTAGTATACGATGTGACAGCTGATAACTTTTACAAATATAACACCAAACCTATCCAAAACATAAAAGAGCTAAAAAAAGGGGATTTAATATTTTTTGATATGAACGAAGATAGTGTTTTCGACCACGTTGTTATATTCGAAATGATTGACCCATACGGTAAAATATGGGTATGGGACGCAGCCGAGATGCCAGATGGTATCCATCAAAATAAAGTCGATAGGCGCCCACTTTCTTTAATTAATGCAAGGAAATATGCTTTTGGAAGAATTATCGTAGCAATTGAATAAAGGCTAATTTGGAATTAAAGGCGATAAAATTATGGAAAAATTATATTACTATGTCAGGCGTATATTTGACAAAGCTATCAATTTCCTTAATTTAATAATCAAAAAGAAGAATCATCGAAAAGTTATAACACTTGCAATTATACATTTCGATGGTATGGATTTGAAAAGGCTTATAAATGAGTTTAGAGCTGAGTTAAAATCGGCAGATATAATCATCGGTAAAAACTTGAAATCAGCCGAATTGAAGAAAAATAGTATCCAATTAAAGGGCAAAAATTTTATTTTTCTAAATAAAGATTCAAAAGAAATGGAAGTATCAGGTCAAATGGTAGATTTTATTGATAACTTTGATGTAAAAAAATTACGCTCGTTTGAAAGACGTGGTGTAAAGGTTGTGACCGTAAATGATAAAAAAACTGCATGGATGATAAGCCAAATGTTCGCTTTTTATTGCGTAGTTCCTTCCGAACCATTCCAAGAGTGTGTGATAACTTCCCCTATCCCTCTCACGCGTAACTCCGACGGATACTATTTTACTAAGATTGCATATAGAAACCAAGTAACTTTAGTAGATTTGAATATCGAAATTCTAAATGATTTTAGAAATCCTCAACAACAAGAGTAACGAGTTGAAAACATTTCCACAAAACCACATAAAAAATGTATAGAAAACTTTCTTATTTTTCAATCCTTTCCTAATACGCCTCTATCTTTTCATTTGCTTTTCATTTTTTCTATTTTATATAAGTATGCTCAACATTGTAACATTTTTATTAATCGTAAATGGGTGGTAAAATTCTTGTATGAACTTTTGATGCTGTTAACTAGTAGTGATGATGGAAGCTAAAGCTGTAATCATCTCATTTTCGTTCTCATATAACTTGCATAGGTTCCTTACTACACAAAAACCATTTACATAGTACCGTATGTTGCTAAATTTCTTGAAGCTCCTTTTCGCTCTAACAAACATCTTAAATAACGAAAATTTCGATTCACATTCGTTGTTTTTACCTAGTCTTACTTCTCTGTGCTCAACATTATCAAAATTTAGTTTCACTGCTATCTCGTACGCTTTTAGTCCATCGGTTATTAACTCTATTTGTGTGTTTTGTTTTCTTTGACTAAAGTATTTATCTAACAATATCTTAACTTGTGACATATCACGATATCTTGATACATGCCAAGCTACTATTAAATTCGTACCATGCTCAACTAATAGCCACACATAGTACTTTTTGTCTCGAAATACAATAACTGTTTCATCACCGTGAACTTTAAATACATTCTCAAACTCAAAAAGCGAAATAACAGAAGATAACTTGATAATCCATTTGTAAATAGCAACATGAGAGACATTGATATTCAAGCAAGCTTTAATAGCACGAAGAGAAAGGTTGTATTTGAAGTACAAGATGAAAGCTTTGAGAATGATATAGATAGGGAAACGAAAGAATTTGAAGGGATGAAAGTTGAAAGGTACAGGCTGAGGAAGAGAAAGCGGAACAGAAGTTTTGAAGTTGCACTTTCTGCATCTGAAACGAACGAAATAACGGCGGATTTTGTAAATTTCCATGACATGGTTACAATGAACACAACGAGGGTAAGGGAAAGAGAAGAGTTTGTGTTTTTTGGTAAAAGAAAGTTTAAAGTAACGCTTGCAGTCTTTGCAAAAGAAGATTTGGTTTTTGAACTTATCATGACCGTTTTTGATGAAGTTAGAAGAGCCACAATGAGGGCATTTGAGTTGGACATTAACCATATCGGGATACCTCCTTATTGAGAGTATATTGGGGGGTGTCCCCTATTTAAGAAGATAATATGGTTTTTGAAATTTATCAATACCTTTGGTTAACAAAATCTAATAATCTTTGGGAGTGATTTTTATGGAAAATATCAGAAAAGCAAATGTTTCAGATTCTGATGTTGTCGCAACACTTATTTTGGAGACCGGGTTTCGATTTTTACCTCTGATTTTTGGACCACATGTTAAATTAATACTTGGAAGATTAATTAAAACTCCAGGAACAGTGTATTACTTAGATAACATATACGTTCTTGAATTAGACGAAAGTAAAGTTGTTGGAGTTATAGTTTGTTATCCTGGAGGGGTTATAAGAAAAAGAGCACTAAAGACCGCGGCGGTTTTATTTCAGTTAATGGGGTTCGAACTTATAAAACGTTTAGGAATTTTCAGATTAGTTTGGACGAGAAACAAAGTAAGCAAAAATGAATTTTACATATCTAACGTAGCTGTAGATAAAAACCATCGCGGTATGGGTTATGGTAAGAAGTTGATGCTTTACGCCGAAAAACTTGCACATGAAAATGGGTTTTCAAAAATCACATTAGATGTGGAAAATACAAATACGGCAGCGATAGATTTATATAAGCGAATCGGTTACGTTGGAAAAAGTGTCAAAAGGATAAATATAAAAGGGAATAAATTTGTTTTTGTAAGAATGGAAAAGAAATTATCGTAAAAAATACCGAAGAAAATTATTGCGAGGTGCTGTAATGAGCAAAGCATTTCAAACGATTGAAAAATGTCCAGGATGTGGCTCAAAAATTCAACACGATAAACCAGGAAAGCCTGGTTTTATACCAGCTGATGTTTATGAAAGACGCTTAAAAGAAGGAAAAGAAATACTTTGCCAAAGATGCTTTAAATTAAAACATTACGGTATGCTTGTTGGAGAAGTTGACGAAGATGAAATAATAGATTTTTTAAGAAAAACCGTTACAAAATTCCGTAATTTTATGTACGTTTTAGACATATTTGATTTCGAGGGAACTTATAGACCCGAGATTAATGAGATGATTAAAGATAAGAATGTAATCTACGTTGTAAATAAATTCGACATATTACCAAAATCCGTTAGCGGCGCACAGCTCAAAAAATGGTTAACAGATAGAATAAATAACGCAAATAGTGATAATATATTTATAACGAGCACAAAAAACGAATTCGGAATTAGTAAATTAAAAAAGTACCTTGAAAATCTCCGTGGCGAGATGTTAGTTTTAGGCGTAACAAACGTTGGAAAGTCTTCTTTGCTTAAAAAATTAACAAATTCGAAGGTAACAGTTTCGCCATATCCTGGGACAACCATAGGAATAGTAAAACATAAGTTGAAAAATTTGAAAGTTTACGATACCCCAGGTATAATTGTTAATGATAGAATGATAGATTTATTTGACGCAGAGTGCCAAGCAAAAATTCTTGCAAAAGGTGAAGTTAACAGAAAAACATTTAAACCTTATCCAGAAGAGGTTATTTTTATCGGTGGTCTGTGTAAGATAAGTGCCAAAATGAAAAATGAAGAAAGTCTGAGACCTATATTTCAAATATTTGCTCCAGAAAATGTATCATTCCACAAAACCAAGAACAAAAATTTCATAGATAACTTTCCAAAATACTTTGGAAAAGAACTTGTTCCACCATGCAAAAAGATGGATATAAGCGGTTTGAATTTTAAAAATTTAAGTATAGAAGTTAATGAAGGGTTTGAATTATCAATCCCCGGATTGTGTTGGATAAATATTAAGCGTGGGCCAGTTCAATTCGATGTGTACTTGCCAGAAAACGTTTCAGTATACATACGTCCTTCATTAATACAACCGAAAAGAAAATTTAAAAATAGTTAACATTAATATCCCATTAGATTTCAGAGAGGAGGAGTATCATATGAAAAAGAAGGAGATGCCCATTGTTGCAGGGGTAAGTAACAGACATGTTCACCTTTCAAGAGAAGATGTTGAAATTCTCTTTGGAAAAGATTATCAACTCACGCCAATAAAAGATTTAGGTCAACCAGGACAATTCGCATGTAAAGAAACAGTAATTATCGCTGGACCGAAAGGTACAATCGAAGGCGTAAGGGTCCTTGGACCAGAAAGAAAGGAAACACAGGTTGAAATTTCCCTTACTGACGCTTTTAAACTTGGTGTAATGCCGCCTGTCAGAGATAGTGGTGATTTAGAAGGCACCCCTGGAATAACAATTATTGGTCCAAAAGGTACCGTTGTTAAAAACAAGGGAGTTATAATCGCTAAAAGACACATACACATGCATACAAGCGATGCGGAAAAGTTTGGAGTAAAAGATAAGGATATAGTTAAGGTTATAGTCGAAAAGGGCGATAGAAAATTAATATTCGACGATGTACTTATAAGAGTTAGTGAAAAGTTTGCTCTCGAATTCCATGTTGATACGGATGAAGCGAATGCTGCTATGCTTAAAACAGGAGATTACGTTTATATCGTAGAAGAATAAATATATTTAAGTTTAATTATTTGCCTATGCCTTCGAGGTGATTTATCTGAAAGTGTACTATGAGTTTAAAGTTTATGAATTCGAGGAATCTTTTAGAGGATATGAATTATTGAAACGTCTGAATTTAAATAAAGAAGAACACTTAATTGTTGTAGATGGAGAGCTTTACACAGAAGATAGGGTTATAAAGAAGGATAAAGAAGTTAAAATCGTTAAAGTAACAAGCAGTGGATAATTCCATTCTAAAATAAAAATTCATCCAGGAGGTTTAGCAGTGGACATTTTTCTAACAACTATTGCAATTAGTTCTGCGTCTTTAAACATATTTTTGCTTTTTTGGATGAGAAAGAAGAATAAGAAAATAAAATACCTATCTTCTCAACTTCAAAAATTCAGAGATTTATCAACCAAGTTTAGAGATATAGTTGTACAGAGGGAAGAGTTATTCTACAAAAACATACATGAAGTATCTCTAAGTTTTGTCAATGATGTAGAAAACAGTTGTTTAGTTACGTTCGAAGGTGAAAATGGTAAGATCGTTTCATATAAAGGAAAAATTTTCAACCCATCTATAATTTCTTCTAAAAAAGTTAAAAAAACCGATTTCCCTTACTCTGCCGAAAGGGTTTATGTAACAGATAGAAAGAAATTTGCAGATATTTTCGATAATTCAACAAACTCAGATTCCAAAGTGTTGGTATCAGATATACATAGTTTATAGCAACGCATACTTATCTTTCAAACCAAGGAAGATTTCAAAAAGACATGATAATAACTATGATAAGAATCCTCGAGTACCACGATCCTTATACAAAAGGTCATTCAAAAAATGTCGCTAATTTAGCTTCTTTACTTGCGGAAAAATTAGGTTTGAGTGATGAGATAATTAAAAAAACTTATTGGGCTGCACTGGTTCATGATATTGGAAAAATTGTTATACCATCTTCTATACTAAATAAAGAAGGAAAGCTAACAATCGAGGAATTTGAAGTAATAAAAAAACATCCAGTTTATGGTCATGACTTTTTATCAACTTCTGATGAATTAAAAGAACTCGGAAAATATGTTTTACACCATCATGAAAGATGGGATGGAAAAGGATACCCCGCAGGTCTTTCGAAAGAAGATATACCATTGATATCCAGAATTATATCCGTTGTAGATGCTTGGGATGCTATGAGAAGTGATAGACCTTACAGAAAAGGTTTACCTGAAGAAATAGCAAAAAAAGAATTAATAGAACATTCTGGGGTTCAATTTGATCCAAATATTGTGAAAGCATTTTTGGAAATTGTATAAAGATAAATTGTAAGTTGTGAATGAAAGGGGGACAAGTAATGTTGAAGTTCACTGTCAGTAAATCGGAAATTGAAAAGAAAATCTCAATTGCTTCTTCAGCAATCGGTTCACGAACGGTTGATCCTATTCTCCAATGTTTACTTTTTAAACCATTAAATGGGCATATAAATATATACGCAACGGACTTGCAAACTTCTGTTATTTCTCAGGTTCAAGTTGGAGAATATGAAGGTAATGATGCTTTTGCAGTAGATGCTGAATTAGTTGATGATATTGTCCGAAATTTGCCAGAAGATGAGTTTATATTCGAATATAGCAATGGGAAATTGTTGGTTAGAAGCGGGAAGGCAAAATATAATATTACAACGGTTTCAGATATAGAAAGATTTCCTATAGTCGACACAGATGAAAGTGGAATAAAATTTTCCGTAGAAACTTCCATACTTGAGGAAATGTTGGATAAAGTCAGTTTTTGTGCTTCGAGCGAGAGCGCAATGAGGGCTTTGAATGGTGTGTATTGGGAAATTCACGGTGGATTTTTGAGGTTGGTAGCAAGTGATGGTTACAGATTAGGGTTAGCAGAGCAAAAATTAAACTTAGAAAACGAATTTGATTTTATAATCGCACTCAAAAGTATAAAAGAGTTGGAAAAGCTTTTATCCAGTACAACAGAACCGGTAATAAATATAACGTACGATCATTCTCTTGTATCATTTAACGCAGGTGATGTAACAACTATCGTTAGAACCGTTGAAGAAACATTCCCAGATTACAAACGCGTATTGCCAAAGGCGTTTAAGACCAGAGTGATTTTAAATTTAGATGATTTTTCAGAGGCACTAAAACGTGTAATGGTAATATCAAAGAGAGGAAACGAGAAAGTTCAACTAAAAATAACAGACGATTTAATGGAACTTACAAGCCAAAGTTCTGACTTTGGGGAGGCTGTTGAAAGTATTCCAATAACAAAAGATGGAGAAGATCTTATAGTTAACTTCAACCCCAAATTCCTAAATGAGCCGTTAAAGCATATCGATGAGAAAGAAATCGAATTTAACTTTGTTGACAATCTTAGCCCACTTCAGATAAATCCAAGAAATGTAGGAGGTTATATATACATTGTTCTACCGGTAAGAGCATAGTCTATTGATTTAAGAAGGTGAGAGCATTGAAAAAAGGGTTTACACTCATCGAATTGTTAATAGTTCTTTCAATAATCGCTGCACTGATGTCGGTAGCAACACCTGTAGGTATTAATGCTCTTGCCCAAGCAAAAGCAACAAATGTTGCTGGAAATTTTAGAACACTCTATCAAGCTGTTGTTCAAATGTTAATGTTAGAACAAAATCCACCCACAAGTGGTGATATATTAGATTATCTTGTAAAGAATAATTACATATCAACTAAACCGAATGGATTTGAAATAACTTATAAAGTTGAGAATGGTAAAGAATTTTATAGGATACGTTACATAAATTCAGACGTAGATGTGCTTAAGGTAAAATCCGTAAACACAATGATAAGCTTGGATGAATCCAATAAACTTATAATAGATATACCGAGAAAGTAAATAAAATTAAAGGGGATAAATAAAAACGTATGCTTAAATTAATAAACCTATCGAAAGAATTTCTGGATGAAAACGGACAAAAGAAAATAGCTTTAAAAAATATAAATGCCGAGTTTGATTATGGAAATGTTGTTGCTGTAATAGGCGAAAATGGTAGTGGTAAAAGTACACTATTAAATATTATTGCTACTTTTTTAAAACCATCAAATGGTTTGGTTCTTTTAAATGAAAAAAATATATTTGAAGATATTAAGAAGTACAGAGAAATGGTATCATACGTCTCTGAAAAAGGCACATTCATAACTGAACTTAGTGTTGAAGATAATCTCATTTATTTCAGTAAAATCTTTAAATCAAATGCAAATATTAAAGATATATTAGAAAGAGTTGGAATCACCCATATTTTGAAAAACAAACCAAGTAGTCTTTCAAAAGGACAGCGGCAAAGACTTTCTCTTGCAATTAGTATGTTGAAAAATCCAAAAATCGTTTTATTAGATGAACCGGCTGAAGGACTTGACGTAGAAACCAAAGAGGTTGTAAAATCTTTAGTTAGCGAGTATAAAAACACAGGTAAGTTGGTATTTTACGTCACACACGATGAAGATGAAATAGAAGATGTTTGTGACAAAATTCTTGTTTTAAAATCTGGTGAAAGCTTATTTTGCGGTAGCGTAGAAGATTTTTGGAGAGAATATGAAAAATTCTATAGAGTTACTTATATCTTTGGTGGAGAAAAGAGAACAAAGATAATGAACCTTCAAGAATTGAACAAAATTAGTGGTCAATTGAATATCGTTCATGTGCGCAATTTAGGCTTGAGAGAAATAATCAATTTGGATGAAAAAAATAATTAGAAGGGAGCTTCATAATGATTATTAAAGGAAAAATTTCAAAAATAAGGCCTCTTGAAATAGGTGATTCGAAAATACTCGTTGAATACCTAAATAATGAGGAAGTAAAAGAATACCTAAGTCTTGTCTTCCCAATTAACAACTTCTTGGAAGAAGAGTGGATAAAAAGAAACGCCATTTCACATAATAACTTGACATTCGCGATAGAAGCTGACAATAAAATTATTGGAACAGTTGGATTCAAGGATATAGATTGGATAGCCCGTAGTGCGGAATATGGCATAGCTATATATACACCGGAATATTGGAACAAAGGTATAGGCACCGAAGTTACACAATTGATGCTTAGATATGGTTTCGAATACTTAAATCTCAATCGAATTTGGTTGAGAGTTTTTGAAAATAATCCAAGAGCTCAAAGGGTCTATGAAAAATGTGGTTTTATCCAAGAAGGAAGGGAAAGACAAGGCAGATACTATAAAGGGCATTACTGGGACGTAATTCGTATGAGCATACTTGCTGAAGAGTATTGGAGAATAATGAGTGAGTATTAAGAGAATAAAACATAAATTCTTCTAGGAGGTGAAACTGTATGTTCTTTTTCGATCCAACGTTTATACTTTTAATTCCAGCTTTACTACTTGCATTGTGGGCACAAATTATGGTTCAGTCTAATTTTTCAAAATATTCTAACGTGCGTTCACGAATAGGTATGACTGGTTCTGAATTAGCAAGATTTATATTAGACTCCGCGGGCCTTTACGATGTAAGAATTGAAAGCATACCGGGGACGTTAACCGACCACTATGATCCAAGAACAAAGGTTGTAAGGTTATCACAATCAACTTACAATAGTTATTCTGTTGCTGCTTTAGGTGTTGTAGCCCACGAAATCGGGCACGCTATTCAACATGCGAATCACTACGTACCATTGGTTGTAAGAAATGCTATAGCCCCTGTCGCAAGTTTTTCATCAAATCTTGCTTGGATATTCTTCATAATTGGTATATTTACAGGTGCAATGGGGCTCGCGCAATTTGGAATACTTCTCTTCCTAGCGGTTGTATTATTTTCCATAATAACACTACCTGTTGAATTCAATGCAAGTAGTAGAGCTCTGAAAATTCTTGAGAGAAACCTGCTCATGTCAAAAGATGAGTTAAAGGGTGTTAAAGCTGTACTCTCGGCAGCAGCAATGACATATGTGGCAGATACACTAATGGCCATTATGCAGCTTATAAGAATGTTATTAATAGCTAGAAATAGAGATTGAAAGAAAGATAAAAACAAAAGACCGCTGAGATTTTCAGCGGTCTTTTGTTTTTGTTCATCTTGTTTTAAGAAACTTTACCAGTTCTTGCTTGTTTTTTTCGATGTCAATTTTCAACACCCATAAATTGGTGTTTTCACGTTCGATGAATTCAGTTGTTTCTTCAAAAAAACCACTGACTGGTATTCTGAATGTTTCAAGCTTATAATTTGTAATGTTTATTAGTGCAAGAGAAAGTAATTCCGAAGGTCTTATGTTTGTTTCAATATTTTCAAAAATTATTTCGATTAAATACATCTTTTTATCAATCGGCAAAGTCTTGACTTTTTCAAATATCTTTGACAACAAATACCTTTGACGTGACGTTCTTTCGAAATCACCATTTCCAGCATAACGAATTCTTGCGTAGGCAAGCGCTTGCCTTCCATTTAAACGATAAACTCCGGGTTCCTGTATTGTTTCAGCTGGTACTCCTCCGTTTACTCTATTAAGTTCCCTTGTGCTAATATTAAATTGTTCAACCTCGTAATCTTTTATTTCTACATCTACCCCACCAATTGAATCGACAATTTTTTCGAATGTTTTAAAATCAATAGAAACATATTTCGTTATACTCAGTCCAAGTATTTTGTTTAGGACTGTAATAGCCAATTTGGGTCCTCCAAGTGCGTATGCGCTATTCAATTTTTCCTTACCGTAATTCGGTATTTCAACGAGAATGTCTCTCATAACAGATACAATTTTTATCGTTTTATTTTTTTGATCTAAGGCAACAATCATTATAGTATCACTTCTTGGTATTTCGTAACCAATTCTTTTATCTACGCCAAAGACTGCGACCATTAACTGCTGTGAGTTACTAATTTTTCGTTTATCTATTTCAGAGGTTACCCCGTATATTTTACTATTTTGAGTATTTTGTACACCAACATCTTCTGGTGAAAAGGTATTTGTGAATTTTATCTTAGAGAACAGATAATTAAGATAGATAATACCAACCAAGGTCGCAACACCAACACTTATCAAGATACCTGTAAAAACTTTCCTCACTTACTCACCTCCAAATGATATTTTATCGTTGTTATTATAACATTAGTAATTAAAAAAGCGTAGGGAAATTTTTAAATCTCCCTACGCTTGGTTGCTTGTTAAATTTAAAACTTATTCAGCAGATGAGCCAGTTTGGCCTTGTGCTTGTTGTTTGTAGAGATATTCTCCAATTTTCATGCTCTCTCTTTGTAAATCATCGTAAAGCATTTTAATCTTCGCAATATCGTCTTTGTTTATAGCATCCCTAAGGTCTCTAATTATTTCTTCAAGTCTTGATTTCGTGTCAACTGGTATCTTGTCTTCGTTTTCTTTTATGATTTTCTCAATATGGTAAGCTGTGTCATCAGCTCTGTTCTTGAGTTCAACCTCTTCTCTCTTCCTCTTATCTTGTTCTTCGTACATCTGAGCTTCTTTAATCATTCTTTCGATATCTTCATTGTTGAGTTGATGTCTTCCCGTCACAACCATCGATTGTTCTTTTCCAGTACCGAGATCTTTAGCTGAAACGTGTACTATACCGTCTGAGTCTATATCAAAGGTAACTTCGATTTGTGGCACACCTCTTGGTGCTGGTGGAATACCTACAAGTTGGAAGCTTCCAAGGAATATGTTGTCCCTCGCCATCGCACGTTCACCTTGGTAAACCCTAACTTCAACACTTGTCTGACCATCTTCCGCAGTTGTGAATATCTTACTCTTCTTAACAGGAATAGTTGTATTTCTTGGAATAATCGGTTCAAGCAATCCACCCTTTACTTCCACACCAAGTGTTAAAGGTGTTACATCAACAAGTACAACATCCTTATCCTTTGCACCTTCTGTACCACCAAGAATAGCCGCTTGAATAGCTGCACCTATTGCAACCGCTTCGTCTGGGTTAACGTTCTTATTTGGATCTTTTCCAAATATATCTTTTATGAATTTCTGTACCATTGGAACTCTTGTCATACCACCAACAAGTATTATTTCATCGATATCTTGCGGTTTAAGTTTGGCATCGTTCAAGGCTCTTTCTATAGGTTCTCTTGTTTTTTCAACAAGATCCCTTGTTAACGATTCAAACATCGCTCTTGTTAATTTCATTTCTAAGTGAAGTGGTCCTTCGGCTGTTGCTGTAATGTATGGTAAGCTTATATCCGTTTCTAGTTTTGAAGAAAGTTCGATCTTCGCTTTTTCTGCTGCATCTCTCAATCTTTGGAGAGCTTGCTTATCGTTTCTTAAATCAATACCATATTGTTTTTTAAACTCCTCCGCTAAGTAATCTATAATCCTCTGGTCAAAATCATCTCCACCAAGGTGGTTGTTACCGCTCGTTGCTATAACTTGTATTACGCCTCCACCTATTTCAAGAATAGAAACGTCGAATGTACCACCACCAAGGTCGTAAACAAGTACTTTTCTTTCACCTTCCATCTTATCCAAACCATACGCAAGAGCTGCGGCAGTTGGCTCGTTTATAATTCTTAAAACTTCAAGCCCAGCTATGATACCAGCTTCTTTTGTTGCTTGTCGTTGAGCGTCGTTGAAGTAAGCTGGACAAGTAATAACTGCCTTTTTAATTTCACCACCGAGATATTCTTCCGCGTCTTTTTTGAGCTTTTTGAGTATGTACGCACTGATTTCTTGGGGAGTGTACTCTTTGTCATCGATCCTCACCTTATAATCTGATCCCATCTTTCTTTTGATAGATTTTATAGTTCTATCTGAGTTAAGAATAAGTTGTCTCTTGGCTGGTTCACCAACAAGAATTTCACCGGATTTTGTGAACGAAACAATGGAAGGGGTTGTTCTACTACCTTCTGCATTTGGAATAACCTCCACACTTCCATCTGGCTTCATCCATGCTATAACCGAGTTTGTCGTACCAAGGTCAATACCAACTACAAACTCTTTCTTTGACATATATCTTCACCTCCAAAAAATTTTTATTTTTTTAGTCCAGTTATATTTTACAAGATTAGCAATCATTTGTCAAGAGTGATAATTAAAAAATCAAAAAATTTTTCGGAGATGAAAAAGTCAGCCTAAATGATTAAATGGCTGACTTGATATGATTTATTAAATTTAATAAATCAATTTAAATAATTTAAATGATACCAAACTTAAAAACAGAACGATGCTTATAAATTTCTCCCGGTCTTAGCACCGTGTTTGGGAAGTTTTCATGGTTTGGTGAATCTGGAAAATGTTGTGTTTCAAGACAAAATCCCGTATGTGCATCGTAATTCTGTCCTCTTTTTCCATTTAATCCCGGCAAATAATTACCTGTATAGAATTGAAGACCTGGCTGAGTCGTGTAGAGTTCCATTGATATACCAGTTGATGGTTCATATACTTTCGCGGCAAATTCAGAATTCAATACGAAGTTGTTGTCGTAACCTTTAGCATTTGAATTTTTCAATTTTTCTATTGCGTCTCCAAGCCTTGTTTCCTTCCTCAAATCGTATAAAGTATCTTCAACAGGCATAATATCACCAGTTGGAATTAGATTTTCATTAACAGGCGTGTATTTATCGGCATTCAAAACAACAATATGATCGTATATTTTTCCACCACCAGCTAAGTTAAAATAGGTATGTTGGGTGAGATTAACTATCGTAGGTCTATTTGTTGTGGCCGTGTAATCAATTTTAAGCTCGTTCTCGTTTGTTAGTGTGTAAGTAACAGAAACATCTAAGTCCCCTGGGAAGCCTTCGTCACCATCATGGCTAAAATATTTCAAAGTTAGGATTGGGCCGTTTGGCGTTATCTCATCAAAAGCTTTCCAAACTTTTTTATTGAATCCCTTATATCCGCCGTGTAAAGCGTTTGGCCTTCCTTTATCGTTCAAAGCCAATTGATAAGTTACGCCATCTATTTCAAATTTTCCGTAAGCTATTCTATTTGCGAATCTTCCTATTAAAGCCCCAAGATAACCTGGATTTCTTTCGTATTCTTCTAAAGAATCGAATCCAAGGACTATATCCACAAAATTCCCATTTTTATCTGGAACCCATAGTTCCCTTATGATTCCTCCGTATGTTAAGACCTTCATCATAACTCCGTTTTTATTCACTAATGTATATTCCTGCACGGCTATACCTTCGGTAGTTGCACCGAATTCTCTTTTGTCTATTGAGCCAAAGAACATTTCAACTCACTCCTTCGCTTGAAGCGTTATATGTTATTTTTTATTTTTAAATTTTTCTATCTCTTCTTCTACCTCTTTAGCACCTTCTTCGTAAAATTTTTCTTCTTCTGGGTCTAACTCTTTCAGAAGTCTTAGGAATTCCCCAGCGTGAACCCTCTCTTCGTTTGCGATATCGATCAGAACTTCTTTAGCTAACTCATTATCTGTAGATTCAGCTAATTGCATGTAAAGTTGAATTGCCTCATACTCAGCCGCAATCATAAAGCGAATTGCCCTTATTAATTCTTCATGAGTTAATTTTCTTTCAGATTTTAATCCAGAAAACGCATTAGAAAATTCTGGCATTTTTTCACCTCCGCATTTTTGCATATATTTTTATATTTCACTCAAATCTTACAAATTCGTCTACAGCTTTTTCTATTACTGAGAGTGAGTTTTTCCAAAATTCCTCTTTTTGAATATCTATTCCAACGCTCATCGCAACTTCTTCCGCTGTTCCCTTACCAGTTGAAGAAAGAAGTTTCTTATACATTTCAAAGAAGTTAGGATTATCTTTCATACTGTACACACCCAATCCAAAGAGCATTCCGAATGTATACGGGAAATTGTAAAAATGGAATGTCGGAGAGTAATAATGAGGTTTAACAAGCCACATGTATGGATGCATGTAATTTTCGTCTAACCCTTCACCGTATGCTTCTTTTTGTGCTTTAAGCATTATTTCTTTAAATTCTTCAACACTTATAGGTCTAGATTTCCTTCTTTCGAATACTTCACTCTCAAATAAAAATCTGCTGTATATGTCTATAATTATCTGTACGGCATCCGAAAGTTCTTTGTCGAGGAGTGCTAATTTTTCATCCTTTAAGGTTGCTTCATTTTTTATTTGGTTCATCAGCAAAGTCTCGTTGAATATAGATGCTGTCTCCGCTAGTGTAGCTGGAGTTGTACTGTTCAAAGGCGTTTCATCCTTTAAGCAGTAGTTATGGAATGCATGACCTAGTTCGTGAGCCAATGTTAAGACATTATCTAACGTCCCATCAAAGCTCATTAGTATTCTCGACTCTTTGAGCGCTTTCACCGATGAGCAGAAAGCCCCTCCGCGTTTCCCAGGACGTGTTTCAGCATCAATCCAATGATTTTCAAAAGCATTGTCTATAAATTTCCCAAGCTCATCCGAAAAGTTCGAAAGTTTTTCCACAATGAATTTCCTTGCCTCATCAAATGACCATTTCTTATTGTATCCTCCTATAGGAGCGAAAAGGTCGTACCATGGAAGGCCGTTCTTGTGGCCAAGTAACTCGGCTTTTTTTCTAAGATACTTCCTAAGTATAGGCATACTTCCTTTAACTGCACTCATCATCGCATCAAAAGTTTCTTTGGATATCCTATTTTCCATGAGCATTGGTTCAAGAGGTGATGAATATCCTCTAAGGTTCACTTCCGTTAAAAACTCTCCTTTTATGCTATTTAAACATTGTGCAACAACTTGCGAAGCATTTTCACAAGCTTTTAACTCTGCCTCGTAGGCTTTCTTTCTAATTTCAGCTGATTCGTCATAAGCCATGTTTCTAACGCGCATCAATGGCAGTTTTTTCAATTCGCCGTTTATTTCAACTTCACAAAGAAGATTTGATGTCGTCTTTTCATATAGATTGTTCCAAGCGTTGCCTCCGGTAAGTCTCATAAGGCTGATTATTTTTTCTTCATTTTCTGAAAGAAGGTATTTAGAGAGTATTTTTTGTTCTTCAATAAAAAATTTATGAGATTTAAGCGTCTCTGATTTTAAATTTGAAAAGTCTATCTCTACGTTCTTCAAAAATTTTCTCAATTTTGTCCTTGCCAATGAAAGATTTACAAATTTGCTCCTGATAATATCAAGATACTTTGCTGCAGTTTCATCGTTTGCATTAGCACTTAAAGTTAAGCTTGCATAATTATATAACTTCCCAGCGAGCAAGGACAATTCATTGAGTTTGTTTATAACATATTCCAATTTGGCTTCCAACCCATTGCCTTCGTTTATTAAGTTTTCATCCATCCAATTAAGAAAACCAGAAAGTTCTTTATCGATTCTTTGCAAATCATTTTTGAAACTCTCAGAATCAAAAGAAGGATAAATATTGCTCAAATTCCACCTCATTCTATAATCCCCCCAATCTGTAAGTAGTGCTAACATTCAATAACATTATACCACAATTGTGGTATAATTATAAAATAATGAAATCATTTGGAATTGAAGCACTATTGGAGGTGAAATTTATGATTAATACAAAAAAGATAATAGATATGAAAGGAAAAGAACCAATAACTATGATAACTGCATACGACTATCCAACCGCAAGAATCGCTAGTGAAGCAGGAATAGATATAATCCTTGTTGGCGATTCGTTGGGTAACGTTATACTTGGTTACGATAGTACTATCCCAGTAACGATGGAAGATATGTTAATGCACATAAAAGCTGTGAGAAGAGGCGCGCCAGATGCGTTTATAGTTGGTGATATGCCGTTTTTATCCTACGAAATTAGTCCAGAAAAAGCTGTTGAAAATGCTGGCTTAATGTTAAAAGCTGGTGCAAATGCTATAAAGTTGGAAGGCGGAGAGCCATATGCTGAAACGATAAGGCGTATAATCAATGCTGGAATACCCGTAATGGGGCATTTAGGCTTCACGCCCCAATCTGTAAATTTATTAGGTGGACATAAAGTTCAAGGAAAGACTCCCGAGAGCCGTGAAAAACTCTTAAAAGATGCAAAAATACTCGAAGAAGTGGGGTGTTTTTCGATAGTACTCGAGCTTGTTGTAGAACAAGTAGCAAAAGAGATTACAGAAAATGTAAAAATACCTACCATAGGCATAGGAGCTGGTAGGCACTGTGATGGACAAGTATTGGTATTCCACGATATTGTTGGATTAACCACCATGGATTTAAAATTTGTAAAAAGATACGCAAATACATACGAGATAATGCTAAACGCGGTTAAATCTTACAAAACCGAAGTCAAAAACAAGGTTTTCCCGAGTAAAGATAATATATTTGAATGATTAACGAAAAGACGTTGAATTTTCTAAATTTCCAGTTCATTTTTTACAAATTCATTCCACAGTGTAACAAAGAATATAGCGACCGGCACTGCAAAAAATGTTCCAACAAGCCCGTATAAAATTCCAACTAAGAAAATAAATATAAGCATCAAAACCGGATTTATATCCGCGCGTTTTTTCATTATAAAGATAAAGAACAAAAATGCGCCTAAGTGTATGAGCATAACAACAATGTTTACAATTATGAAATTTTTCAATCCAAGTCCAAGACTAACAATCAATATTGGAATCCATTCGATAACAACACCAACAATGGGTATAAAGTTTGTAACAAACCCCCAAAAAGCGAGTAAGATTTTGTATTCAGGCAAATAAAAACTAAATAGTATGTAGAATGCTATCGAAACTATAAATGCTCCAAGTAGCAAAACATCAACGTAACTTGACAAAGCAATGCCAAGTTTTTTTAGAAAATCTTCAACAAGTCCCCTGACTTTTTTTGGAAATAATCCAGGTAACGATTTTGTAGTCCAATTAGTATATATAGTTATGTAAACGGTAAAAAGTATGCTATAAAATATTACCACTAAGAAATTAGGAACACTTTTAGCAAGATTTACAGCCAACGTAGTGATTAGTTCGTTTATTTTTGGACTAGCCCATTCGGCAATTTTTCCAATTATCTCAGATAGCTCTGGATTATCAACTAAATAATTCTCCCAGTATTTCGAATCTAATATATTTTTCATAAACTCATAAAAAGAATTCACCTGCTTAAAAACAGGAGGAATAATGTTTACAAATGCATATATCAGCACGCCAAAATATATCAACAATGAAAGCGTTACAGCAATTGGATAAGGAACTTTTATTCTCATTAAAACTCTAAGCAAGAAATTGACCACTAATACAGAAACAAGAGAAAATACAAAAACATGAAGCAGAGTTTTAAATGCCGCAAAAGCAATAAACATTATGAGAGCGTATATTAGTATAATTAACAAAGCTTGTTGTCTAATGCTCAATTTCATTCACCGGACCTCCTATGTGTTTTTCAAAATGTTTTCTTACCTCTTCTAAATTATTTGTTTTTCCAAGTACAACCATCAATTTTATCCTTGCTTTTTGAGCCAATGGGTGTTCACTCAATATAGCGCCTCTTTTTCGTAAATCTGCCCCTCCTCCAGTATAGCCATATATAGGATAAACTCTTCCTTTAAAACATCTTGATGTAACAATGATTGGCACACCATTCTTAGTAATTTCTTCAACCACATCGGAAAGTTGAGGAGGTACATTTCCTCTTCCAAACCCCTCAAGAACAATGCCTTTGTAACCCATATTATAAACCGCTCTTAGAATTGAGCCATCATCACCGGTAAATGTCTTAACAATCGCAACTTTTTCTTCTATTTTATCCGTTATTATCTTTTCTCTTGTAAGTGATTTTCTAATGTAGATAACGTTATTTTCGTCAACTATTCCCAGTGGTCCGTAACCTGGAGAGTCAAATGTCGCAACGTTGCTCGTATAAGTTTTTGTTACTTCCCTTGCTGCATGTATCTCATCGTTAAGGCATACAACAACACCCATACCGTACGATTCGTCACAAGCCGCAACCATCACTGATGAGAGAACGTTCCTTGGCCCATCTGTGCTAAGTTCACCTATATTTCTCATCGATGCTGTTAAAACAACCGGTTTTTCAGTTTTTAATACTAAGTCAAGAAAATAAGCTGTTTCTTCTAATGTATCCGTACCGTGAGTTACAACCACTCCATCGTAACCTTTTTCTTCAAGAAATTCGTCTATTTTTTTTGCAAGTTCCCACATGGTATTTGGAGTCATATAAGGACTCGGTACATTAGAAAATTCGTAAACTTCTATATCTGCTATATCATAAAGTTCTGGTATATCTGTCACAAGTGCGTTCCCTTTATCAAAAGGTACAACTGTCCTCCCCTTTTTTATCATCGCAATTGTTCCACCGGTGCTAACAATAACGATTTTCTTCCTCTTTGCGTTTCCCATAATTTTTGCTCCCTTCCATATTTATTTTTGCAATCCATTTTAGTACCAATATCTTTTCTTTCTAACTCTCATACCTACTATCACACCGTATATAAAACCTCCTGCATGTGCCCAATAAGCAACCCCTGTACCTGTCACGTCAGCTAGCAAACCATTCAACACTTGTATTATAAACCAATATGGAAGGTAAATAAAAGCTGGAATTTCAACGATAAACGGCAAAATCAAAAAGACAAGAGAAACTATTCTTGAATAATAAAATAATACAAAATAAGCCCCCATTACAGCTGAGATTGCACCAGATGCACCAACAAGTGGATATGGTGAGAATGGGTTAAAAATTACATGGAAGAAGAGAGCAAAAAGCCCACCGGTGATGTAAAAAATAAAAAACTTGAAATGACCCATTGCGTCTTCAACATTGTCACCAAATATCTTCAAAAACCACATATTACCAATTATGTGAGACCAACCACCATGAACAAACATGTGTGTAAACATCGCAACAATTGGAAAAGCGTAAAACATCTTTTCTGGGACAAAACCAAATGTGCGAAAAAATCCTTCTAATACTTCCCCAGACCAATCCATACTCGAAATCATGAGTTCATAAGCAAAAACGATTACGTTCACAATTATTATCATTATGTTCACAAAAGGCTTACGTATACTAGGGATAGTATCGTACAGCGGAAACATCTAATTCCCTCCCTTCATTTTAAAACTTAATTATTTAGCATATAACAACTTGTACTGTATCATCCCAAATAATTCATGGGAAAAATTGCAAAGTGAATAAAACGCATTAGCAGATGGTATATAATCGAGATAAGAATTTCTAAAATCAACCGGCACATCTGCGCTTACAAAACTTACATCTTTAAAAAACTTTCTAAAAACAAAAAGGCTTCTTTTCATATGTATTGTACTTGTCACTAAAGTTATCGGTACATCACCGATAAGTTCGAATGTACACTTACCGTTTTCGAATGTATTCCTTGCTTTTGATCCTAAAATTATATCCTCTTCGGGTACTCCAAAATTTAAAAGTACATTTTTCATAATAAGAGCTTCGGGAACCCCTTTATCGATTATTCCACCAGTAACGATTATTTTTCTTGGTCTATTTTTGTATAACTCCAAAGCTTTGTACAGTCGTCTTAAAGTATGCTTACCTATCTCAACATTATTTGAAAATTCGTCAACACCGCCTCCTAAAACAACTATAAATATACCTTTATCTTCGGTGTCTTTTAAAACAAAAGTTTTTGAAATTAAATAGGCAAACAAATTAGATGTTAGAAAATAAAAAACCAAAGCAAATGATAAAAATAAAAAAGCCAATTTTTTTCTCTTTTTAAAGTAAAGTGCAAACAATAATAAAAACACAGTTACGAATAACCCCGGAAGAGTAATAAAAGAGCTAATTATTTTAAATAGGTGAATCAAAGCATTTACCCCCTTGTATTATCGATATTTCTGAAGTATTTTTGCAACGCAACTTCGTCTATAGTTGCTCTTTCTTTCCTATCGTTTTCAAAGCTTTGCTTTTCGATATAGCGCTCTTTCAACTTTTCAAAACTTTTCCTTTCAGTTCGCTTTTCTAAAAACTTTCTAAGTATCTCTTCTTCTTCAAGTCTTAGATTTTCAAGCTTTTTTTTAAGAGTAAGAATGTAATCATTGTACATCCTTAATAAGTATAGTAAAAAACCAAGCTGCGCACCGGTTTGCGTACCAGTACGCAACTGACTTTCTACATCGTTTTTGGATTTTTTAACCTTATCAATTTCATCTTCAACTTCTCTTATCAATAACCTTATCCTATTTAATTCTTCCTTTATACTTTCTTCCTCTTTTTTTCTTAACGTTAAAATTTTTTCGAGTCGAAAAGGCATAAAATCCTCTATACTCTTTATTTTTTACTTTCTCAAAAACGCTGAGAGAATCTCAACAAAAACTTGGAGCAACTTTTTGCTTGCTTCTGAAAATCTTTTCCCTTCAAAGTTGTCCAAAGAAATAATCACAAGTCTCTTATCACCTATTTTTACACTCCCGACAAGAGGTATAAAGTTTGGTTCCGTAACTCCCGCCTTAATCCACAAATCCCTTTGCGGACTCTCTAGATTAAGCTTGTAAGCTTCATCAAGTTCAACAACTTTGTTTTCTCCAATCGCAGGTCCATAATTGTCTTCGTCCGCTCTAAAGACTGTGTTTTTTATTTCATCATCGTAGTTATAAACAGCCACACATTTGTATATATCACCATCAAGCATCCAAATGGAGGCTTTTTGTGCTTCGGGTACTAATTTCACAAGTTCATTAAGCATTGATTGGAGATACTCTTCCAAAGATGTTGATTTTTCCCAAAGAGATACAAGTTTTGACAGACTTTCAAAGCTTGTTACCATTTCTTTGTAGATTTTCTGTGTTTGCAAAAATCTAATAGCCGCAAGAGCCTGAGAAGACAAAAAAGAAGATATCGCTTTTGATATGTCAGTGTATTCTTCCGGAACGTGAATGATAAATTTATAATTTTCCACAGGTATCACCATGTAATGCTTTTTCTCGACAGTAAAACTCTTTAATTCGTTTAACCCTTTTGCTTTTTCTAAAACTTTTTCATCCTCCTTACCAACAACATAATCATTATCTTTAAGTAAAGCATAAGCTATTTCCGGATATTCTGCGTGGAACTTCATCCCGAGTTCGACTGCAAATTTTGTTGGATCACCTTCGGAATTACTTAAAGCTTCAATGATTATCTTTTCAACAAACGATTGAAGCTTATAAAGTGATTGCTCTAAAACCTTTTCGGTCATATCAAACATTACTCCTGCGACACCATAAGAACCATCACCAAGCCTAATCGGCATCCTATGGATACTAAAATACCTTCCGTTTATAACTTTTTCATGAATCTGATTCCTTCTTGTTCTCATAACTTTTCTATCAATATTGTTTATCTCTTCATCTCCCAGTATTTCTGATTCGAGCTTGCCAATTAGTTTTCCTTCAGGTAATTGGAGTACGTTTTCTAGCTCTTTATTTATCCAGATAAATCTAAATCTATTATCTTTGATAAAAGCCGGTGCCGGGAGCCTTTCAAAGAATTGTTGTAAAAAGTATAGATATCTCACGCTGTTACCTCCTCCATCTTAACTTGTAATATCTTAGAAATACCATCTACCATGGTTACTCCATGAACTATGTCTCCAGCCTCCATTATGAGTTTATTGTGTGTGATAACTATAAATTGTGAATGCTCTTGTTCCAATAAACGTCTAAATTTCTCAGAATTGTAATCATCAAGCGGAGCGTCAACTTCGTCAAGCACGTAAAAAACTCCTTTATTAGCTTCAAGCATTGCCATTATTAATGCTATACCAACAAGCGCTTTTTCTCCGCCAGATAATAATTGAAGTCTTTGAACCCTTTTACCAGCTTTAGAAATCGTTATTTCTATACCCGATTCCAATATATCACCATCGTCTAAAATTCTCATTCCGCCAGTTCCTCCGTAAAATAGGTTTTCTATATACGTTCTAAAAGCACTATTTATTTGATTAAATACCCTTAAAAATTGTTCACGTGCTTGTGCGTTTGTTTGCTCAATAAGTTCTTCCAGTTTCTTTTTTGCATCTTCTAAGTCTTGTTTCTGCTTTAATAGCTCGTTGTATTCTTGCTCAATGGCTTTGTATTCATCTATCGCTGTTAAGTCTACTGCACCTAACATTTTGAGTTTGTTTTCTAGATCCTTAATTTCATTAGCAAGTTCGTCTAATTTTTCTGGTTCCACATCGATAGGTGTTCTATATTCTTCAGGAATATTTGATATTCTAAACGATATTTCTTGAAGTCTCATTTCTGTTTCGTGAATGCGTTCTTTTATAGATTCTATTTCTGTCTTCTGGTCTCGTAACTCTTTCTCAAGTTGTTCAAGCTTTTGAAGCTTCTCTTCTTTCCCTGCTTTCTTTTCGCGTATGCCAGAAAATAACTCTTGAGAGGTATTTCTCAACGTTTCTAACTCTTTTTCATTTTCCAAGAGAAACTTTTTCGTTTCATCAATATCTTCTTCAAGTTTTGATATAACAGACTTTGCATTTATAAGCTCATCCTTAATCTCTTCTATCCTTGAATTTATCCTATCACTTTCTGCGTTGTATTGTAATTTTCTCTCAAACAAATTCTTTACTTCCGCACGGTAAGTAGCTATAGATTCATTGAGTTGCTCTAATTTTTTCCTATGTTCATCAAGTCCCTTTGAAAATTCATTAACACTATTTTGAAGATTTTTCCTCTTTTCATCGAGTTCTTTTGATTGATTTTCCAAAACTTCTATTCTTGCTATGTTCCCCTCGTATTTTGCGTTGTACTCTGCTTCAAGTTTAACAAGGTCAGAAATTTCATTTGTGATTTCCTTGTAGGCTTTTTGTAGTTCCTCTAATACTCTTTTCGAAGATAAAGATCGGCTTGAAACGGTTGCAAGTTCTTCCCTAACTATATTCATATTGTTTTGCAACTCGTTGATTTCCTTATTTATAACCGAAATTTCATTTTCTGTATTTTCCTTTTCATGTTCGATTTGCTCTATATTTTCTTCCAAAGTTTTCAACCTAACTCTTCTGGCAATTATCGAATTGGCGTAATCTTCTTTTGACCTTCCACCACTCATTGCTCCTCTTCCGGAGATGAGTTCTCCATCTAGCGTAACTATCCTTGAACGGATGTTATACTTTCTCTTTATCTCTATCGCATTGTCGATGTCTTTAACTATTATATCGTTCCCGAAAAGAAAGTACGGAAGCGCTTCGTACTCTTTTGAGACGTTCACAAGTTTGGCTGCATAGCCAATGAATCCTTCTTCTTTTTCTACACCCTTTATCTCCGAAAATGATGAATCGATTAAATCTAAAGGAATAAACGTTGCCCTACCATATTCTCCGGCTTTTAGAAATTCTATTATTTTCTTTCCATCTTCTGCTGTTTTCACAACAACATTTTGAACAGCTCCGCCGAGAAGAACTTCATACGCGGTCGATAAAGACTTGTCAAAATCGATAAGATTAGCGACAACGTCTATCAACCCATCAAAAATATCTTTGTTCTCAAATATTTTTCTTATAGAGTGACCAAATCCCTGGTACTCTGAAATTTGCCTCTTTATTACGTCTATCTCTGCTTTGACTTCTTTCTCGCGTTTCACTAACTTCTCTAGTAATAAACTTTTTTCCTCTTTTTTCTTTCTATACTCTTCTATTGACGATTTTATACTTTCGAGTTCTTTAACAAGCTCGTTTTCTTTTTCAACTATGTCAAGTAGATGTTTCTCTAAATCTGATATTTCGTCTTCTAATTCTTGCTTTCGATCTTCCTTATTTACCCTTTGACTTTGTATCATCTCAAGGCGGTGTTTTATATCTTGATTGTTCTCATTTAATCTTATAATTTCATTATGAATTTTTGAAAGATTTTTTTCTATTTCTTCGTATTCCTGCTTTTTCTTTAATATTTCCTTTTCTTGTTCGGTGTATTGGGTAAAAATTTTGGATTTCTCATCTTCAAGTTCCGAGAGAACTTTTTCTTTTTCGTTAAGCTCTTCCAAAATTTTCGCCAAAATTAATTTTATTTCTTCATTCCTATTTTTTAGAGTGTTCGTTTCTTCATTGAGCATATCAACACGGGTTGTTATTTCTATATATTTATTTTCAAGTTCGCTCAGTTTCTTTGAAAATTTTTCTTTTATTTCAAGTAGTTGATTTTCTCTTGTCTTAAATTCTTCTAATGTCTTTGTATAGCTTTCCATTTCAACATCTATCTGATTGAACTCGTCTTTTAAATTTGACCATTCCATTTCTAGTTGAGCCAAATGTCTTAATTTTTCTTTAAGGCTTACATTAAGTTCACTATGGTAATTTTCCATATCGGATAATCTTTGCTTTTCTATTTTGTAAACTCCACCAAAATATTCTTTTTTGAGTGTTTCAAGCTTCTCAGAATATTCAATATACCTTTCTGCACGCTTGACCTTTAAATACAATGATTTTCTGTTTTTATCCATTTCAAACAATATGTCACTAATTCTGTTAAGATTTATTTGCGTAGTTTCAAGCTTTGAGAGAGCTTCTTTCTTCTTTTCCCTGTATATTCCTATTCCTGCTATCTCTTCTATCATAGTTCTAAGATTTTCCGGTGTAGATGACACTATTCTATCTATTTGACCTTGGCCAATAATAGAATAAGGGTTTTTCCCATAACCATGCTGCATTAAGAAATCTCTTATATCTTTTAACCTTGCAATATCGCCATTCAACAAATACTTACCTGTACCATCACGTGACAACTCACGTGCGATTGAAACACGTTCGTTCCCATTTTCAAAAACCAATTCAACGTACGCAAATTGAGCAGGTGGTTTCTTTTCGTTCCCCCAAAATACAACATCTTCTCTTTCCTGAGCCCTTATCTCTTTCATCGACTGTTCACCGAGAACCCATCTTATAGCGTCAACAACGTTGGACTTCCCTGAACCGTTTGGTCCAACGATAGCGGTGACTCTATTTGAAATTTCAAGTCTAACAGGCTCAGCAAAAGATTTGAAGCCTTTTATAAATATTTCCTTAAGTATCACTACTTTCCCCCCGATTCCCGCTTGCAGTATTTAGCCCTGCAACTATTTCGCGCGAAATGTTGTATATATTACCAGCACCAACAAACATGTAAACAGCGTTATCTTGTAGTTCGATGTTCTTTAAATCTTCTATTTTTTCTACAAATATTGCTTTGGCTATTTCGCTGACTATATTCTTTGCCGTAACACCATTTTTAGTTTCAAACGCGCCATATATTTCCGTTATGTATATTTCATCAGCACTTTGGAGAATTCTTTTAAATCTTTCCGCTTCCCTTTTGAATCGTGTGTACCTGTGCGGTTGGAAGATTAAAACGATTTTCCTCTCCGGGTAGACTTCTCTTGAGGTTTTTAAAAGAACTTCTATTTCATCAGCAGTATGTGCGTAATCATCGACAATTGTTATTTTTCTTGAAGGATTGTCGTAACTTACATTGAATCTCCTACCTGGCAGTCTAAAATCTTCGAAAGAATCTAGTACTTTATCTATGTTGTATCCTATACTCGAAAGAAGTGAAATAACAGCCAATGCGTTGAGTGCGTTATGATAACCTGGAACTGGTAAGAAAAATTTTCTTTCGCCATACGGAGTAAAAATTGTCACCGTTTGATAAAATCCTTCTTGTTTTCTTTCCACAAGCTTAAAATCTCCAGAATAAACTCCGAAAGTTACATTACCTTTGAATTTTTTCTCATCAGCAAATGTAACTACAAATTTGGAATTTTTAATCAAAGTTTCAAAACTGCTATAGTAATGTTCCAGACTCTGGTAATTTTCTACATGATCCTCTCTAATATTTGTAATTATCAGAAATTCAGGTCTAAAAAGTTCGTACCCAGGTTGACTCTCATCCAATTCGTAAACAGCTATATCGCTCTTACCATGTCGATAATTACCGTGCTCAAGCTTATTGTGGAGTGCGCCAAGAAAAACGTAAGGGTCTGCCCCAAGATCTATAAGACTGTTTGCCAGCATCGAAGTTGTTGTAGATTTTCCATCGGTACCAGTTACAGCAAAACCGCGAAATGGTTCTAATATCCTCCTAAAATGATCAATACGCATTGTTATGGGTATTCCCAGTTCTTGAGCCTTTACATATTCCGGGTTAGTCTTTGAAATCGCGGGTGTAACTATTACTTCATCAACATTTTCCACATTTTTTTCTTCATGTGAATGAAAAACCTTAACTCCAATACTTTCAAGGTGCTTTGTTGTATCTGAACTATATGGGTCGCTGCCAGAGACGATATTTCCGTTAAAATGCTCATGCATTGCTTGAGCGCTCATTCCAATGCCACCGACACCAACAAAGTGTATCTTTTTCTTTATCTGAATATTTTCCATCTTTTCCATACACTCCTTCTTTACTTTTCTTGTTTTAAATTTTAAACTTATAAGCCTAAAACAGAACTTATCGATTCAACAATTTTAATAGCGGGATTTGTTCGTTCTTCGAATTTTCTACCTTTATTTATTATACCTCTAAGTGCTTGAACAAATTTTTCTTTATTGTACTCATTCTCCCTTATCATAACACCAAGTTGTTCTTTTTCAATTATCTTTGCGTTAAGAATTTGATGAGATTCTGTCGAACCTTCCCATGGAACAACAATTGCCGGAACGTTGAAGTATATCAATTCTGATATTGTTGTTGCCCCACCTCTTGTAATTGCAGCATCAACACTTCTCCAATACGCGTACATGTTGTCTATATAATCTTTTACTTGAACGTTATTAGGAACCGTACCATCCAATTTTTTTCCACCAGAAGAGAGAATAAAATTGACATCCGGCATTTCTAAAGCAATTTCAAGTGTTATTTTATTCAAAAACTCGCTTCCCCCACTCCCGCCAATTACTATAACTGTTGGATGCGGGAGTTCTACTTTCCCATCTCTTGCCCATATTGGATTTCCAACAACTTCTATTTTATTATGAATTTTTTTTGGAAATCTTTGGATCGATTCTTCAAAAGATAAAAAAACGCGCTTTGCAAATTTTGAAATGGCTATATTTGCCTTACCAGGTAATGTGTTTTGCTCTTGAACGAAAACAGGTATACCAAGCCTTTTCGCAGCTTTTGCAACGGGATAACTAACGTATCCTCCAGATACATAAACAAAATCCGGTGAAAATTTCTTCAATTCTTCTTGAATCTTTTTCGAATTTGAAATTAACTTGGAAAATCTAATAATATTTTCCGGATGGAAAACAGGTCTCCTCAAACCTTTTACATTAATCGTGTACCTTTTAAACTCCGGATGAACAACCGGAAGCAATCTTTCCTCAATTTTCCCACTTACACAAAAGTAAAGTATCTCAATATCGTATCTTTTTTGAAATTCTTCCAATACAGCGATGTTTGGATAAAGGTGTCCACCGGTCACACCACCTGCTGCGGCTATTTTCAATTTCTTCAATCTAATTCACTCCTTGTATTTATCTTTGTATATAATATTCTTTTATGTTTGTTTTTTCGCCAGTATCTTCACCTTGTTTTTGAGTCAACCCAGACATTATTATTCCAAATCCAATTAGTAATGAAATTATAGAACTTCCGCCTGTACTGATGAATGGTAATGGTACACCTGTTACTGGGAAAAATCCAGAAAAAACTCCGAAATTAATTACTACATGCAACATAATTACCGTTGCGTAAGACCATGTGAAAACCCTTACCGCTACATCTTTTATATAACTTGCAGCCCTCATAAGAGCATAAGTTAAAAAGAAATACATTACACCAACAATTAAAATTCCAAAAAATCCAAGATCCTCACCTATCACTGAAAGCACAAAGTCACTTTCCGCTTCAGGAACATAAACTTTCAACCATCCATTACCAATGCCAAGTCCTGTAGCATTGGAGTTTTTCAAAGTTTTTAATGCTATATCAACTTGTGGGGCCATTGTTCCACTGAAAAAGTATCTTAACCTTCCCAATTGATATGGATGCAGCAATCCGGCCGAGGAAGCAATTACTATGAATGTTACAGCAGCCACAAAAGAAAATATAAAATATGACAACTTGGTACCACCATAGTACATTGCAACAATTGCTATGATGAAAGTCAATAAAGATGTACTCAGATTAGGTTCTATAATAATTAGAGCGACGTATACTATAGAATAAAGTAATGGAACAACAAAGCCTTTTGTGAATTTCTCCATTTCTTTATAATTATTCTTCGCATAAATAGATAAGAAAAGTATCAAAATAATCTTTGCAAACTCTGATGATTGTAGTGTAAAACCACGAATATTTATCCATCTGTGTGCTCCGTTGACAGGTGGAAAAACAAAAACAATAAGCAAAAGCAAAATACCTAAAAAGTAAAAAAGTTTTACATGTTTTTCGTAAAAGGAGAAAGGTATGTTCATAGCAACATAAAAAGCAATAAGACCAACAAATATGTTGAACAAATGTTTAACAAAAAAATTACTTGAAGTCCCAAGGACTCTTTCTCGTGCGATATCAAGGCTATACATAGCCAGTGCGCCAATTATGAATAATATCAAATAAGAAACAACAATTATAGTTATCTCTTGTCTCATCTAAAGTATTCCTCCCAAAAACTAAGTAGAGTAACGAAGAAAAGATTGCTGAAATCCATGCCTTTTTCTGAAAGTTTTTTTCCATCAAAGAAATCGAATTTGTTTTTTAACGCATCCATAACGGGGGAAATGTCTATATTTGTTTTTTCTTTAATATATTCTTTATCTACTCCCAACATTGTACGTAAGTTCATAAAAGTTGTTTCTAGAGCCTCGCGTTCGGGAGTATTTAAAGATTCGTAAGCCCTTGGGAATTTCCCTTCGGATATAGAAATAAAATAATCTGAAAAACTCTCATGGTTGTTGTACCTCAAAAAACCAATATGCCCACCAGCTGAGATACCTAAACCAACGTAATCTGTATTTGCCCAATATTTCAAATTATGTTTGCAATATTTGCCGTTCAAAGCAAAGTTAGATATTTCATACCTTTCGTAACCAAAACCACTAATTGCGTTCAAAAAATCATCGTATCTCTGGAAAGTTTGGTCATCTGGTTTTTTTAAAACGCTGTTGTTTTTATCATTATGAACTTCAAGCATATAAACTGAAATATGATCTGGTAAAAAATCACTAATGAACTGAACATTTTTTCCAATTGTACTCCAACTCTCACCAGGAAGGCCTATTATAAAATCAACATTTATATTATCAAAATATCTTTTGGCAATATCAAATTTCCTTATAAAGGTCTCGAAATCATAGAGCCGCCCAGACTTTTTCAAAACAACATCATCGGCACTTTGAAGACCCATACTTATTCTATTTACACCTATTTTTTTGTAAAATTGCGCGTTCTCTTTTGTGAAGCTTTCTGGATTTACTTCTATCGTTATTTCTGCGTTATTTGAAATATAAGGTTCTAATTTTTCAAAAATTTTACTGATGTTTTTTATGGGGAAAATACTTGGAGTCCCACCACCAATGTAAAGTGTGTCAATTCCAGAATTTAAATACTCTTTGTACAAATCAATTTCATTTAAAAGATATTCTGTATATTCATCAAAATTATTCTCAACATAGCTTACAAAATCACAATAAATACATCTTTTCTTACAAAACGGTATATGAACGTACAAGCCTAATTTAAAATTTTTTATGTCGTCCAACTTGTTCATCCCCGCTATCAAATTTTATTTTTCTTAAAAAATATCGGCCATCTTAATCTTGAAGTATCCAACGTTATTTTGGATAATCAAATCTCCCTGAATAGGGGAAAGAAATCTGAACCAAATACCGTATTTTACATTCTCCGATGATGGAATGTACGTCCCATAAGCCGAGAAAAAGAATCTAAAATCCCACAAGTCTATAAATATTCTTCCGCCAAGCACACCTACTATTCTTCTTTCGTCAAAATCCCAACCAAGGTTCACCGTAGCGCCTTGTTCGAGAGATTTATCAGAAAACACATAAAATCCAAGTGAGTATATATTACCAATCTGAACAAAACTTAGCTGAAGGGTGTCAACATTTGCAAATCCCCTTTTCATATTAATTGATATATGCGGATTACTTATACCCAGTCTAGATAAAGAAAATCCTTCGTAATTAAGTGCAAAAGGTCCTATGGTTGTTTCACCAACAGGTAGGGCAGGTATTGAAAACCAAGTTTTTGAGTATTCTGCTAAAATAGATTGCGTAGATGAGATATAATAAGTCCTTTCGTAACCTGTTGTTGGTATAGAATAATTCTCATATCCAATTGTCAAAACTACACCGTATGATTGACCTACGAAAGTTAATAAATTAAAATAGCTCTTATCAATTTGCCTTTTCATTGTAACAAAACCAAGTTTGTAAGATTCACTTCTCATTGATTCATCAAAGATTCTCAATCCTGCAGCATACTTATTGTTTTCCACAACCAAAGCTAAGTTCCATAAGTCAAGAGAGAAAGAATTGTATATTCCCTGAATTTCTGGGATAATGTCATAGCTAAAAGCATTGGAAAAAACAACAATAAGAATCATTAAAACTATGAACTTTAAAATTTTAAAAGATTTCATTTTCATAACCCCCCTCCTATATCTACAAAAAAGTATAAATGCTTTGTCAATATCCTATCCACGGAGTAATTTGTTGAGTATATCATTGACAGTTTTTGGATTTGCCTTACCTTTTGTTTCTTTCATGACCTGACCAACGAAAAATCCAAAAAGTCCTTCTTTGCCTTTTTTAAATGCTTCTACCTGCTGCGGATTACTTTCAATGACTTTTTTTGCTATTTCTTCAATCAAAGCTACGTCATCAACTTGCTTTAAACCCTTCTGTTCAACTAATTCACTTGGCAATTTACCACTTAAAGCGCACTCTGAAAACACTTCTTTAGCGATGTTTCTTGAAATGGTTCCATTCTTTATCAAATCAAAGAGTTCAACAAAATGTTCCGGTTGAACTTTTACTTTTTCTTTCCCATGTTCGGAGTACAAACGGAATAGTTCTGTTAAAAACCAATTAGCAGTCTCTTTCGGCTCTTTTGTTTTAGCAACAACTACTTCATAAAAATCAGCAATTTCCTTATCCTCAACAAAAACCCAAGCATCTTTCTCAGATAGTTGATATTCTCTAACAAATCTTTTCAAGCGTTCATCTGGTAATTCTGATAATGTACCTCTTATTTTCTCAATATACTCCTTGGTTAAAACGATGGGAGGTATATCCGGTTCAGGGAAATACCTATAATCGTGAGCTTCTTCTTTACTTCTCATACTGACAGTAGATTTTGTACTTAAATTCCATCCTCTTGTTTCTCTTTCCACTTCTTTTCCTTCTTTCATCAACGATACAATTCTTTCGAATTCATACTCAAGAGCCTTTTCAACAAATTTGAAAGAGTTCATATTTTTCACTTCGACTTTATTACTCTGCTTTCCTGTTTGAACATCAATAACCGATATATTCGCATCACACCTCATTGCACCTTTTTCCATATCACCACTACTAACTTCTAAGTATCTAAGTAATGTCCTAAGTTTTTCCATAAATATTCTTGCCTCTTCTGGAGACTCAATGTCTGGTTCTGTAACAATTTCAGCAAGAGGTATTCCACAGCGGTTCATATCAACTAAAGAATAGTCAGCTTCGGTAATACTGTCTCCAGAATGGAGTAGTTTACCAGCATCCTCTTCGAGATGAATCCTTCTTATCCTGATTTTTTTACCTTTAACTTCAAGATAACCATATTCTGCCAGCGGGTAAAAAAACTGTGTTATTTGATAACCCTTTGGAAGATCTGGATAAAAGTAATTTTTTCTATCAAATCTTGTATATTCGTTTATCTTACAATTTAACGCTAATGCAAGCTTCGTACCTAAATCGTACATTTCTTGCGAAGGAACAGGTAATGCACCTGGTTGACCCGTACAGACAGGGCATATAGCTGTATTTGGTTCTAAATCAAAAACGTCTGCACTACAATTACAAAAAGCTTTCGTCTTAGTGTTTAATTGAACGTGTATTTCAAGGCCTATTACAGGACGGTATCTATCAAATTGGGACATTAAAACACCTCCTAATCATTTTCATATATTTTTCGTATCTTTGAGAAATTTTATGATTTTCCCAGATTTCTCTCTACCCAATCAGCGAAACCAAGTAATTTTGCATCTGAGAACCTCGGTCCCATGATTTGTATACCAACGGGAAGATTTTCGCTCTTTCCATATGGAATACTTATCGCAGGTATACCAGCCAAATTAGCAGGGATGGTAAATATATCCATCATATAGTAAACCAGCGGGTCATTCACCGATTTCACCTTAAATGCAACAACTGGGGAGGTTGGAGTTACTATAAAATCGTATTTTTCGAATACACTATACAACTTATTCGCTATAACCCTTCTAACCTTTTGGGCTTTTTCAAAGTAGGCATCGTAATACGCTGCACTTAAATTAAACGTTCCTATAAGTATCCTCCTTCTTACCTCTTCCCCAAAGCCTAAACCTCTTGTTTTTTCATACATTTCACGAAGAGAATCAGAGGATATCCTAAGACCGTACTTTACACCATCAAACCTTGAAAGGTTTGAGCTTACTTCAGATGGGGCAATTATATAGTACGTAGCAACAGAATATTTAATTTCATCTATATCAACGACATCAACATCATGACCATGCCTTGATAGTTCTTGTACAAATTCATTTACTCTATTTTTTATACCTTCTTCAACACCTTCACCAAAAGATTGTTTTGCAACAGCAATTTTCATTTTTGGTATCTGCTTACCTACAAATTGCGTAAAATCAATATTTCTATCAACAGTTGTGGCATCGTTTTCATCTTTTCCCGCTATTATATTCATAAGAATTGCACTATCTTCCACTGTCTTCGTTATTGGTCCAATCTGATCTAAAGATGAAGCAAAAGCAACCAATCCGTATCTTGAGACAAGACCATAAGTTGGTTTAAAACCTACCACTCCACAAAAGGCAGCTGGTTGTCTTATAGAACCTCCCGTATCACTACCAAGTGCGGCAATTACCTCACCAGATGCAACGGCAGCTGCAGACCCTCCGCTACTTCCACCAGCTACTCTTTCAACATCATGTGGGTTTCTCGTCGGGCCAAATGCGGAATACTCTGTACTTGCACCCATCGCAAATTCATCAAGATTAGTTTTACCAACGAAAGCATATCCACATACTCTTAATTTTTTAATAACAGTTGCATCATAAGGGGCGACATACCCTTCTAATATCTTCGAAGCACATGTAGTTTTCATACCCTTAACATTTATATTGTCCTTTATACCAATCGGTATACCCTTTTCAATCTCATTTTTGACAGTTATAAATGCATTAAGCCTTTTTTCTTCATCACTTATCACTTCAAGTGATCTCTCAACGAGTTCAGTTGATTCTGGATGAGTGTTTAGATATTCAATGGCAGCTTTAAGTGTCATTCCCTTGAAATTGTTTTTGTCTATAAACTTATCCAACTCAAACACCTCCTCTACTTCAGAAAAATTATACCACATTGTTGGTAAAATTGACAGTTTATGTTAGAATATATTTGATAATTTTTAAATAATTAGCAAAGCTTAAGAGGTGAATGCGAGGTGAATATGTATGATATTTGTTGAAAAGAGTGGAAAATATTACTTTCATTACCCTTTTCCGGTCGCAATAGTGGGTTCAAAGTATAATAATTCGATAAACTTTATGTCAGCAGCATGGCACACACAAATATCGTTTGATCCTCCATTATACGGAGTAGCAATCTCTCCAAAAAGGTTCACAAAAGAACTTATTGAAAAATCTGGAGTGTTCTCACTAAACTTTATTAAATACGATGATTACAAGATATCTGGATTTGTTGGAAGAACTTCTGGAAAAGATTTGGATAAAATTAATTTTTTTGGTATAAAATATATAAAAGGCAAAAAATTAGATGTTCCTATTTTAGAAAATGCTGTTGCTTGCTATGAATGTAAATTAATAGATAGTAAAACTTATGGTGACCACATACTCTATGTTGGCGAGATTGTTGGTATTCATTACAATGAAAATGAGTACAAAGATGGTATCTCTGATGGTTTGCTTTTATACGCTGGTAACGATATGTACACAAAATCTGAAAATACATATCTAGTAAAATTCGGTAAAGAAGAAGTAAAAAAAGAAATTGATAAAAGAAAGAAGTTATAAAATCAAATTTTTTATATCGAGAGGTGCGATTATGAAAATATTTCTTGATACTGCAAATATTGACGAGATAAGGCAAGGAGTTGAATGGGGCATCGTTGATGGGGTTACAACCAACCCAACGCTTATATCAAAAGAAGGTGCAGATTTTGAAAAAAGAATAAAAGAAATCTGTGAACTTGTTCAAGGTCCAGTTTCTGCGGAAGTTATATCTTTAAAATGGGATGAAATGGTAGAGGAAGCAAGAAAACTTGCTTCAATAGATGATTTTGTCGTTGTTAAAATTCCCATGACTCCAGACGGTATTAAGGCGGTTAAAATACTATCAGCCGAAGGAATTAAAACAAACGTTACACTTGTATTTAGTGCAAATCAGGCATTGCTTGCCGCAAAAGCCGGCGCAACATATGTTAGTCCATTTATAGGAAGGATTGATGATAATGGCAATGATGGTTTGAGATTACTAGAGGAAATTATGCAAATATACACAAACTATGGTTTTGAGACAGAAGTAATCGCTGCAAGTGTAAGGCATCCAATGCATGTGGTAGAAGCTGCAATGATAGGTGTTGATATAGCAACTATTCCTTTTGATGTACTTAAAAAGATGTTCTTACATCCTCTTACAGATGTTGGAATAAAAAGATTCTTACAAGATTGGGAAGAATACAAGAAAAATAAAAAATGAAATATTTTGGCAAAAGCTAAAGGAGGTTAGTAAATGTATAGAACACATACGTGCGGAGAACTAAGGGGAACAGATGAAGGTAAAAATGTAATATTGTCAGGTTGGATTGAACGCATAAGAGACCTCGGTGGTGTAAAATTCATAGTTTTGAGAGATAGATACGGAAAAACTCAAGTTGTCGTTAACCCTGATTCACCAGTTTATCCTATTGTTAACAATATTTCTAGAGAATATGTTATTCAAGTTGAAGGTATTGTCAGAAAAAGACCTGCAGAGGCAATTACACCTGAACCAACAGGTGAAATAGAAATCGTTGCATCTGAGCTAAAAATATTATCAAAATCCGAACTTCCACCATTCTATCCCGGTGATGATGTTTCGGAAGAAATGAGATTAAAGTACAGATATTTGGATATACGAAATCCAAAAATGATGAACAACCTTATTTTAAGACACAAACTTGCCTTTGCAACAAGAGAATACCTCTCAAATAATAATTTTCTTGAGGTAGAAACTCCATACCTTACAAAAAGTACCCCGGAAGGTGCAAGAGACTTTTTAGTACCGTCAAGGCTTAAAAAAGGAAATTTCTATGCTCTTCCTCAAAGTCCTCAGCTTTTCAAACAAATACTCATGATATCTGGTATAGATAGGTATTTCCAAATCGTTAGATGCTTTAGAGACGAAGACTTAAGAGCTGACAGACAACCCGAGTTTACACAAATAGACATAGAAATGTCTTTTGTACATATGGAAGATGTCATAAACCTTGCGGAAAACCTCATAAGATACATTTACAAAGCTATAGGTATAGAGCTTCCAGAAAAATTCGACAGAATAACATACGAGGAAGCCATGGAAAAATATGGCTCAGATAAACCTGATAGACGTTATGGAATGGAAATGGTTGATTTAACCGAATTTTTCAAAAACTCAGATTTTAAGATTATCAAAGAGGTTTTAGAAAGAGGCGGTTCAGTAAAAGGCTTTAAAGCTAATATTCCAATGAGTAGGAAAATCGCAGATGAATATTCAGAATTTGTAAAAGGATTCGGCCTTGGCGGAGTTTTGTGGTTTAAGCTTGAAAATGGCCAAATTACATCAACTACAGCAAAATACCTTGAAAATGAATACAAAGCTATAGCCGAAAAATACAACATGAACGAAGGAGAAGTTTTTATTATAGCTGCTCACGACAACAGAGAAAGAATGAACGAAGCCTTAGGAGCTTTAAGACTGAAAGTCGGTAAGCAATATGTAAAGGTCAGTGGTTTTGATGCACTCTGGGTTGTTGACTTTCCATTCTTAGAATGGAGCGAAGAAGAAGGAAGATTTGTTGCAAGGCACCATCCATTTACAATGCCGTATATAGAAGATCTCGAAGGTGGAGTTGAATTATCCAAGGTTAGAGCACATGCATACGATATGGTAATCAATGGTTTCGAAGTAGGAGGAGGAAGTATAAGAATACACAGAAGAGACATACAAGAAAAAGTATTTGATATAATCGGTTTAACAAAAGAGGAAGCAAAAGAAAAATTTGGTTTCTTCCTCGATGCTTTACAATATGGCGTTCCACCACATGGAGGTATCGCGTTTGGGCTTGACAGACTCGCTGCAATTGCCGCAGGAGTAGATAACATAAGGGAAGTAATAGCATTTCCGAAGACATCTAGCGGAACATGTTTGCTCACAAATGCTCCATCTGCAGTTACCCAGTTCCAACTTGACGAACTAGGAATTGCATTAAAACAAAGTCAATAACTTTCCTCATAGAAAAATTGGGAGGTGTTCTGAATGTCTATAAAATTTGAAAAGAAAGAACTTGCGGACAAACTCGTTGTTTCTATACATGGTGAAATCGATGCATATCATTCTGGAGAAGTAAAAAAGTTCCTCAAAGATGTTATTTCTGAAACAAAATTGAGCAAAATTGTGCTTGATATGTCTGAAGTAAACTATATTGATAGTGCTGGTCTTGGCAGTCTTGTAGCACTTTACAAAGATGCAAGGATGTCAGAAAAAGAACTTATCCTTGCTTCTCTTAAGCAAACAGTTATGAGAATATTTGAAATGACAAGATTGGACAGAGTTTTTAAGATTGTTCAGACAGTTGAGGAGGCATGATCCAAATTGCATTGTAAAATAGCAATAGACGGCCCCGCTGGATCTGGAAAGACCACTGTTGCCAAGCTAATTGCTCAAAAGCTTGGAATTGACTATTTAGACACTGGAGCTATGTACCGTATTGTCGGGTTGTATTTGCATAGCATTGGCGTAGAGCCGAAATCTACAAGTATTAAAGACATTCTGGAAAAAGTTAACATAGAATACATTGGTAAAGATTATTATTTGAATGGAAAAAAAGTGGGCGATGAAATAAGAACACCGGAAGCAGGAATGTTTGCTTCACAGTACGCAGCTAATCCAGAAGTTAGAGAATTCCTTACAAAAATACAAAAGCAAATATGCAGTAACAGAAGTATCGTTGCAGAAGGCAGAGATATAGGGACCGTAGTCATGCCTGATGCAACAGTAAAGATTTTTCTCGTAGCTTCGCCTGAAGTTCGCGCGAGACGAAGGTACGAGGAACTAAAATCCAAGAACATGGAAGTTAGCTACGAAGAACTATTAAGACAAATTGAAGAAAGAGATAAAAACGATTCTAACCGTGATGTGGCACCGCTTGTAAAAGCTCCAGATGCTATAGAAATAGATACATCAAATTTGAGCATAGAAGAAGTTGTTGAAAAAATTTTAGATATTGTAAAAGAAAGGTGCAGAATAAAATGAGTAATGAAACAAATAAAGTGAATTTAGAAATTATAGTTGGCCAATATGGCTTTTGTTTTGGTGTTGATAATGCTGTTAGAGAGATAATAGACCACTTAAATAAAGGCGAAAACCTCTTTACTGATGGCGAAGTTGTACACAATAAAAATGTTCTTGAAGAATTGAAAAGACTTGGTTTGAAGTACTCACCTCAAGAAAATGGTACTTTTGTTGTAAGGGCACATGGTCTGCCACCTGAAAAGTTGAATGAAATATCAAAAAATTACAAAGTTATCGATTTGACATGTCCAATTGTTCAGAATCTTTTTGCTCTTGGAAAGAAATTATCAAAAGAAGGATACAAAGTTGTAGCTTTTGGAAAGAAAGATCATGCAGAAATGGTAGCTTTTGCCGGACATGTAAAAAATTCTTTAGTTACTACTGAACCATTACCCTTGCTAGACAATAAAATAGCAATAATTAGTCAAACAACAAGCTCTAGCGAAAAATTTGCTTTGTTTATTGAAGAAATGAAAAAATTAAACAAAGGTAAAGAGATAAAAGTCATAAACACAATTTGTAAAGTCACCATTGAAAGAGAAGAACAAGCAAAAAAGCTTGCCCAAATTTGTAATTTCGTTGTTGTCGTTGGAGGTAAAAATAGCTCAAATACCAAAAAACTATTTGAGATAGCATATAACTATGGCAAAGCTGTACATATAGAAAGCATCAATGAAATTAACGAAATAGAAGAAATGTTGTTTAGAGAAAAATCAAAAGATATCCAAACCATCAAAATAGGTTTAATAAGTGGTACATCTACATATTCTAAAGATGTCGAACACATCTTAAAGTATCTTGTAAAAAACTACGGTGGGAGGGAACTTTACATGGAAGATTTAAACAACTTAAAACAAGAAGTCTTGGAGGAATCTTTTGAACAGCTATTAAAAGAACATGAAAACATGAATCAAGTGGGAAGGGGAAAGATTGTTGAAGGTATCGTAACAGAAATTACACCCACGGGACTAACAATTGACCTTGGTGGAAAGGTAACAGGAGTTGTTCCTTTAGAAGAACTTTTCAAAGAACTTAATGAATATAAAGTTGGTGAACAAATCAAAGTTAGAGTTGAAAAAATTAACGAAGAAGATGGAACCGCTATCCTTTCCGCAAAGAAACCTATGGAAAAGATAATATTTGATGAAATACAAAAAGCAAAAGAAAATGGAAAACCAGTAAGTGGAAAGATAATCGAAAGAATAAAAGGTGGATACAGGGTCATCCTCGAAAATGTTGTTGAAGCGTTCTTGCCCGGTAGTGAATCAAATATAAGAGAAGATGAAGAAATACCAAGAGAAAAAATGCAATTTGCCGTAATTTCTTACGAAACACGTGGTAGAAAAACAAATATCGTTGTTTCAAGAAAAAAACTTTTCCAAAAACTTATAGACGAATTCTTCTCAAATAGAAAACCGGGCGATGTAGTCGAAGGAATAGTCGAATCTATTTCTGATAATGGCGCATTTGTAAAAATCGCGGGTATAACAACGGGCTTCATACCAAATAGCGAAATATCTTACAACACATCAATTAAAGCCAAAGATGCTTTGACCGTTGGGAAAATTATGAAGTTCTTAATCAAGGAAATAAATCCTGAAAGAAAAAGAATACTTTTAAGTCTTAAAGCACTATTACCTGATCCTTGGGAAAACGTTGCTAAAAAATACCAGATTGGTCAAACTGTTACCGGAGTTGTAACATCAGTAAAACCTTTCGGCTTTTTCGTGAAAATTGAAGATGGTGTTGAAGGCTTCGTACCTATTGAAGAAGTTTTCTGGGGAAGAAAAGGGAATATAAACGAAGTCGTTAGCATCAACGATTTTGTCAAAGTTCAAATTTTAGAAATTAACCCAGAGAAACGTCAAATGAAACTTAGCTACAAAAGTGTTATCGGAGATCCTTGGGAAAAAATAGCTAAGAAATTATCCGAAGGAGATATAAGCGAAGGCAAAGTAGCAAAAGTACTTCCGAATGGTGTAATTATAGAAATCGAACCTGAAGTAACCGCATTTTGCAATATTTCTGAAGTTTCTTGGAATTTTGTCGATAACATCGAAGATGTAATAAAAGAAGGAGAAAGTGTAAAATTCCAAGTACTCAAAATCGATCCAGAAAATAAAAAAATCCGCGTTAGCATACGTAAAGCCAAGCCAAACCCTTGGAAAGCATTTGCCAATGCTCATAAAGAAGGAGACATTATTAAAGTAAAAGTAATAAAAGCTGTAGAAAAAGGTTACATAGGTCTTTGTGAAGAAATAGAAGTGTACATTCCGAAATCACAAGTTTACGAAAATTTAAATTTGGGCGATGAAATAGATGGTAAAATAATTAAGCTTGAAGAGCAAAAAGATATTTACAAAATTATCGTTAGCCCAAAAGCATACGAAAACTCACTGGCAACTAATAAAAATGAATCGAAAGACTTTGAAGGAGTAACGTTGGAGGGAAAAATTTCTGATGCAAACGCCGTCAGTGAAGAAAAACAAAATACCAACAGTTATTTTAGTAGGGAAGAGTAACGTTGGTAAATCAACCCTTTTTAATAAACTCGTTGGAAAAAGAAAATCAATAGTAGCAGATGAAAATGGTACAACCAGAGACGCGGTCGTAGACCGCGTCGTTTGGTATGATAAGACATTCCAATTAGTTGATACTTGCGGTATTTTTGAAGGAAAAAACGATGAAATTTATGAAAAAAGCAAGGAAATAACTATAAAATCACTTTCAGAAGCAGATTTAGTCATCTTTGTGGTCGATGGAAGGAAAGGGCTTTCTTCAGAAGATTACACAATAGCTGACTTGATTAGAAAATCAGGGGCGGAGGTTATTTTGGCCGCCAATAAAGTTGAAAATGAAAAAATTTATCAGAAAAATCTTCCGGATTTTTTTTCATTAGGTCTTGGCGAACCGTTTCCAGTTTCAGCTGAGCAAAGTAGGAATCTTGATGAACTTATAGAAACAATCATTAATAAACTTACATCAAAAGGTCTTGAATTAACTGCCAGTGAATACGACGAAAATATAATAAGAGTAACGTTAGTTGGAAAACCAAATGCAGGTAAATCTTCTCTTTTCAATATGATTGTAAAAGAAGAGCGGGCTTTGGTAACACCTATCGCTGGTACTACGCGGGATATAATAGATGAAATAGTTCAAATAAATAACAAAAATTATTTGTTCGTTGATACTGCGGGATTAAGGAAGAAAAGTAGAATAGAGGATTTTATTGAACGTGTAAGTACAATGAGAACAATTGATTCAATAGAACGATCCGATGTTGTTGTACTTGTTATAGACGCTACAGAAGGTATAACTCGACAAGACCAAAGAATAGCAGGACTTGCCGAAAAAAACGGAAAAGCCACCGTTATTGTTTTCAACAAATGGGATTTAGTTAAACACGCAGACAAAAGAGTTAAGGAATACCTAGATCAAGTAAATGAGAAATTGTATTTTATAGATTATAGTCCTGTAGTATTCACAAGTACCGTCAGCAAAGTTGGTTACAAAGAGCTTATAAACGCTATAAACAAATCATACGAGTCGCTGCACAAAAGAGTTCCAACAAGTGCCATAAATTCTGCAATTCAGAGAATGATTATAAAACCACCACATGGTTTAAAATTGTACTACGGATTACAAGTTGATATAAGACCTCCTACATTTCTTTTCTTCGTAAACAAAACTGAAGTACCAGAGAGTTTTCAAAATGCAATTAGAAGAACAATCAGAGAAAATATAGAGCCATTCGTTGGCGCACCGATATTTTTAAAATTCAAAGAAAGAGAATAAGTAAAAAAACAGTGAATTTGAGGAGCAAAAATGGAAGAGTTTGAAAGTTTAAACAACGAATTCCTTCAAGAACTTGACAAACTTTTAAAAGAAACTAATTGCCCAGAATGTGTAAAATGCGGATGGTGTTGTAAACATACCATCTGTTATTATGGTGAATGGGATTACGAGAAAAATCAATGTAAATTTCTAACAGAAGATAACTTATGCAGTAAATACGATGAAATCGTAGCGTTAGAAGAAGATATGAGATTAGAAATTAAACTTTTCGGTAGTGGATGTTGCTTAAATTACTCAAATCCAGACAGGTTGAAAATAATAAAACAAAGAAATAAAAAATTAGAAGATTTTTAAATAAAGAGGTGTAAACGTGGTATGCTAAGCAGTCAGAAAATAACAAAAGTTATTATGAAAAGAAATGTAACAATAGCTTTAATTGTATCAATAGCTTTTGCTGTTGTCTTTCTTGTGTGGCTTGGAAATTACATTTCAAAAGAGTCGTTTAAAACACACGAAACACTAAGTAAATCTTTCCAAAATATAGTTGATACACTTTCAAATCTTATTTTACTCAACGAAGAAGAAATAGAGATGCATATAAATTCTAGTTTGGCACTTGCAAAACAACTATTGGAAAATGGGAATTACAGTAATATAAACGAAATAAAGAAAATTTATCAATTTTCACTCTCAAAAAAATTTGTTGATATAGACGTCGTAATATCTAACAAAGAAGGCTCTATAATTGCAGCTACGGGCTATTATTCAAACTTTAGCTTTCTGAACTTCAAACCCATTGAAACTAAAATTAGCAACGCAGATATCACTGAACAATATCCGAAACTTCTTTCATTTGTTGGTTCAACAAGACGATTGGCGCTCCATACATGGGTAAAATTCAAAGATAACTTTATAGTATTTGCATTTTATTTAAATCCTGAGTTTTACGAAAAACCTATTGAGGCATTTACAACTAACAAAATAGGAAACATAAAAGATATAGCCATATATGTAAATGACAAAACCCGATTGGATACTTCTCAAACATCATTAGACAACAAAATATCCGAGGTATATTCCGAAAAGGAAATTCATCAATTTTTGAAAGTGACATTCTACAAAAAATTCATACTTTCCAAATATGATACAATTACTACACCATTGTATTTAAGAATTACAATGGAATATTTTAATTATCTATACATAAGCTTATTGTTTATTTTGGTTTTTGTTGGTACAATGCTCATTTTTACATACACATCTTCAAAATCATCTGTTGATCCGTTCATTAAAGACTTAGAAAAATTGGACACCGCTGTCCGAGAAATAGGCAATACCGGTATACTACCACCAGCTGGAAACTTTGTTTTAGCCGAAAGTCAAGAATTCTACGAAACACTCTCTGCAATACTTCAAGAACTAAGTGCAACAATGGAAGAATTGGAGGCAACAAATGAAGAACTTGAAAGAGCATATAATGATATCGCTAAAAAGAGTGAAGAATTTAAAAATCTATTGCTTAACATATCTGAAAGATTAGCAATTATAGCTGAAGGTTACGATGAAAATACGGGTCAGCATATATTCAGGGTTAAGTTACTTAGTGGATTTCTTGCGGAAAAGCTCGGATTGGACGAAGAAACGGTTGAAAAAGTCAAGATGTTTGCAAGTTTACATGATATAGGAAAAATATTTGTTCCGAAAGAAATTCTCCAAAAACCTGGAAAATTAACAGCTGAAGAATGGGAAATTATGCGTCAACATACAATATATGCCAAAAGAATCTTAGATGTACCTGGTTTTGAAAGCGCACTTAACATCGCACTTTATCACCACGAAAATTACGATGGAACAGGTTATCCTTTCGGCCTCAAGGAGAAAGAAATACCTATGGATGCCCATATAGTAAAACTTGTTGATGTCTACGATGCCCTAAGGTCTTCAAGACCATACAAGAAAGGATTTACTCATGAAGAAGCAATGAATATAATATTAAATGGTGATGGAAGAACTTCACCTGAACATTTTGATTCAAAATTACTCGAAGTTTTCGAAGAATATGAAGCTGATATAAATAGACTTTGGGAAAGTATAAAATAAGAAAACATCCACCTAAAAAGGTGGATGTTTTTCTAACGCTTAGTGCGTTTTAAAAAGCACTATTTTTACTTGCTTCAAATAAAGCGTCTAATATAACTTTCTCGATATTTCTATTCTCTTCTGAATTGTAAACCTTGAAACCTAACGAAAATTGAATATCAAAACCAGAATTTAAAAGTTTCTCCCTCAAAATCCTCCTAAAACTTTCCAAAACAAATGCAGCATATGAGAATAATATAATAACATACTCATTTTCACTATATTTAAATGCAAAATCCCCTTCTCTTATAACATTATTCAAAACATTCTCAAATATATTTCTATTCTTCTCTTCAAGATTTTCTACCTTAACGACTAGGACTGAAAGTAATCGATTCTCTCTTTTCGCCAACTCTGAGTACTTTTCCGATAAAATTATTCCAAAGGTTTTGCTGTATATTTTATCATTTAATACAACATTTTCGTTACTACTTTTTACTATACCCTCTCTAAATCCCTCAATTTTTCTTTCATATTCCCTCTTTAATTTTTTCATGCTGATTTTGTGTGACAAATACACAACTCCTAACGAAGCTATAAGAAATACTATAATTATAATCCAAAGATATCCAGGTACCTCAAATTTTTTATTTTCTTTCATTAAAAAGTAGCTATTAAAAAGCTTTTCAATCTCACCATTGGATTTTAGGTTCCTGATAGTTCTATCTATTTCCTGGACAAAAATATAATCTATGTCCTTCTTAAAAGCAAATTTCAGCAAGACAGGTGAAAAAACATAACTTGTTTGCCGAACATTTGGTACTTTTTCACTATTTACTAAGTATGAAAGCCTACTAACAACTCCAAAGTTATACTTACCATCGTTGACATTTGAAAGAACATCATAGTAAGTATCAAACTCATCAAAGTAAACTTCTATTCCAAAACTATTCATCAACTTCTTAAATTCGTTGTAATATATATCTCCTCGGTTAACCGCTACTTTCTTCCCATTCAGTTCTTGAATATCTTTAAATGGAACATTAGTTACAAGAACCCCCCAGTTTGTTAAAACCGGTTCTTCGTTGAATTTATAAATATTTCTACGCTCTTGAGTATCGGCAACAACCGTAAGTATGTCTATTTTTCCCATTCTTAACTCTTCTAGTAAACCATTGAATTCTCCAAAAACAAACTCAATTTTTTCAGACTTAACATCAAACGTTTTTTTCAATATATCTATAAACAAACCCTTGGGTTCTCCGTTTTCTTCGTAGCATAGTGGAAAATTATCATAGTAACCTATTTTTAAACCAAAGGTTTGAATACAAAAAATAAACGAAACCAGAGTCGCTAATATTACTGATTTTAAGGCGTTATTTTCAACATTTTTCATATTATCACCTCTCATTTTTAACGCTTACAGTGTTCATTAAATTTCTAATTTACGAATATATTTTACCACAATTCCTCTTGACTTATGAATTTAATATGATAAAATTCCATAGGTCAATGCCAAGTCATCACTTGGCAAAATTCTCACGCTAACCGTTTCCTACCCAGGTGCTTTGCTTAAAAAGCAAAGTCGGTAGGTGAAAGGTGGCGGAGGAAAAAACCAAATTCATGGAGGTGTAGGTATGCCAGTAGTAACTATGAAACAACTTTTGGAAGCAGGTGTACACTTTGGCCATAGGACACAAAGATGGAACCCAAAGATGAAACCTTACATTTACGGTGCAAGAAAAGGTATTTACATCATCGACCTTCAAAAGACAGTTAAACTCATCGATGAAGCTTACGATTTTGTCAGAGATGTCGCAAGCAAAGGTGGAACAATCCTTTTTGTTGGAACAAAGAAACAAGCACAGCAAGTTGTCAAAAACGAAGCGGAAAGATGCGGCGGATTCTACGTTAACAACAGATGGCTCGGTGGACTTTTGACAAACTTCCAAACAATTCAATCAAGAATCCAACGCCTTATCGAACTTGAAGAAATGGAAGCAAACGGTGAACTTGACAAACTTCCAAAGAAAGAACAAAGCAAACTCAGAAAAACACTTGAAAAGCTTAGAAAGAACCTTGGTGGTTTGAAAAACATGAGAGGGCTTCCTGATGTAATATTTGTTGTTGACCCAAGGAAAGAAAAAATAGCAGTAGAAGAAGCAAATTATCTTGGAATACCAATTGTCGCAATGGTTGACACAAACTGCGACCCAGATCCAATTGATTACGTTATCCCCTCAAACGATGACGCGATAAGAGCAATAGCTTTGATTGCTTCAAAGATTGCGGACGCATATCTTGAAGGAAGAGAAGGAGTACCATATTCATCTGAAGAAGCAGCGGCTCAACCTGAAGAGAAAATCGAAGAAATTGAAATAAACATACCCGAGGGTATCGGTGAAGAAGAAATATAAAAATTCATAGTAAAAACAGCCTTTCCAAATGGAAAGGCTGTTTTTTCTCAAATAACTATCTCACAAGTTTGGATTCTTGAACCTTCATCTTAGTGCTTAAAAAAGAATTTCCAAATAGTGCAACTAAAATCATTACCATCCCCAATATCTGCAAAGGCCGAATCACTTCGTTTCTAATAATGCTCCCTGCTAATACAGAAACGATAGTCGTCAAATTTGAGAAAAGGGAAGAAATCGTCGGCGAGACCTTACTAACCATGAAATTTACCAAGAAAAAAGCAACCGTTGAAGACAAAATGCCAAGGTAAAGAGCACTTATTATAACCGGTTTTGCGAAATTCAATGTAAATTGTCTAGTAAAAATACTTAAAGACGTAAAAAACAAAAATCCGGTTACCATCATAAAAAATGTTATCTCTTCAGGCTTGAATTGTTTTGAAAGTTTCCTTGAAAAAATATTATAAAACGCGGCTGAAAAAACAGCACCAAGAATTAATAATTTACCAAATAAAGAGCCAGACATTTTCTCACCATAGCCTATTATTAAAACAACCCCGATAAAGCTCATAAACGCAAAAACAATTTGAAACCATTTAATTTTTTCTTTCAATAAGAAAGGCGAAAGAATAACGATAACAATTGGAATCATAGCTATTAGCATTCCTGCTTCGGAAGAAGCCGCAAATTTTAAGCCATTTGTCTCAAAAATAAAGTAAAGAACAGGCTGGAATATAGCTACTTTCCATAATTTCCAATACGGTTTTTTTTCGAGTTTTACAATTCGAGATGAGATTAATACCAACATGGCAACAGTCGCAACGAAAAAACGGTACGAAAGAAAGGTATAAACAGGAACGTAATCAAGAGCGTTTTTTGTAAAAAGGAAAGAAAGACCAAATATAAAAGACATAGCTAAACCTGATAGGATAACTCTGATGTCCAACCTAAACACCTCCGAAGAAATACATATAAATACACAAAAGTTCGTATAGCGAATATATTTTTTAATATATTATACTATCATTAATTAAAAAAGAGAACTCCCAATCTTAAAAGATTGGGAGTCTCTTTGAAATTTTTCTTTCACTTTATATTACTTTCCTTCAATTTGTTTTCTTATTTGTGGAAATTTCTTTTCGGCTTCCGCTAATTTTTTCTGGAAAATAGTCCATGATTCTTTTATAACCTTATTAGCTTTTTCTTGAGTCTCTGCTGCAACAGCTTCAGGTTGAGTTGCACCTGCTCTGATTTTCTCGTTGACTGGGAATATAATATCCCAAATAACTTCAACCCATCCCGGTACTACCTTCCACATATCAACTCTAACGGTCTTATCAAGATTCTTAAGCATATACTTAATCCCATTTGGTATCTTCATTTTTTCGAAATAATTTATAACATCTGGGTGCATTGTGGCAGGTATGAACCAATCGATAAGTCTTCCTTTTTCTTCACCTTCAGACTCAAAGAGTTTTAATCTTGCTACAACTCCTCTTGGATCGTATGTGAGAAATCTTGCGAATAAGAACGCTTCTTTCGGATATTTTGTTGTTGAGGTAACGAATGTATAATTAACATGTACAGGAAACCTCTGACCAATCTTTTGATCGTAAGGAAGTGGGTAATAATCAAAATTCCAAGGTACTGTTCTTAGCCAGCTCCAATCGTACGTTGCTTCAAACCCCATAAGAACTTTTGACTCTCTGAAAGCATCCGCGTCTTTACCAAACTTCTTTTGATAATCGTCAAGCTCTCCTTTGTTTCGTGCTTCTTGATTAATCATATCGTCTGAAACAAGACCTGGTATAGATTTAAGCTCTTTTTGAAGCTTAATAGCAGGTATCCATCCACCTTTTACAAGATCAAATTCCCATTTCTCTGGATCAAAACTCCAAAATGTAGTGTGGTCACTAAGTACGGCCGCCATAAAAGTATCAAATTCCCAAAGCTGATTTATTCCTGAATATTCTCTCGTTGTAGCTCTTCTGGCATAATTTTTGAAAAGATCAACTGTCCATTCTTCATACTTTGGAACTTGTAAGTTGAGTTTCTTAAGCAAATCAAGATTCAAAACAATACATTCGAAATGTAACCTTTCACCCAAGGCATATGTTTTACCATTGTACTTAAATGCGTTTCGCACACTATTTGGAACATACTTTATATATGGGTCATCTTTTAAAAATTCATCTAATGGATAAACCCAACCTTGTGAGACAGGATATGATAATGGTTCCCAAGATTCGGCTATAACATCTGGTAAAACCTGCTTAGCAGAGGCTCTTGCTGTAAGAAAACTGTTTACTTCCGGCTCGTTTACAACCAATTTAACTTCTATATCCGGATAGTACTTATTAAACTCCGCGATAAGCTTCTTGTACCTGTCAACATTCCAACTCCACACAGAAACTGTTATCGTTGCCTTCGCAAAGATGCTGATGGAAAACAAAAGTAAAAACATCATTAAAAATACTCTTGAGTACCTTTTCATCCTCTCAACCTCCAGTATTCTTCTGAGAAAGTTCCAAATCTAGATATGTCAGCTATAAAACATAATAGAAGTCTTTTATATAAGCAAATAAAAAATACTTTTATGCCAAAGCTTAGTATTTTACTTAACTGGCGAAACTGAAACATCATCAAAGTAAAACGTTGTCGGCTCACCTTTTCCAAGCTCAAGACTTAGAGTCACTACTGGGTCACCATTTTCTGGATGGGTATATTCGAATGTAAATGTCTGCCATTCTTTTGTCAAGTCAAGTTTCTTTTCAAAATATGTACCATACGGTGCACCAGTTTGAACTAACTTCAAGTTTATAGAGCGTGGAACATCAGCTTTTGCCTTAAGAGAAATTATGTATTTTCCACCTTTTCTAAGTTTTATCCACTGGTTAAATTGTATATGCCATGTTTCCGTACCAGTATCTCCAACAACGATGTACCCATACCCATCTTTAACACCGTATTCTGATACTTTAGCTGAGCTAATACCATACTGACCTGCTTGCCATATCCACCATTCAGATGGCATACTTCCTTGGTCATTGACTATTTTGTAGCTAAAATCACCATCGTTGACTAAATTATCCGGTTCTTCTTCATCGAACTCGTATTCAACAGTCTCAACAGGTTCTTCTTCAGTTCTGTACTCTGGTGGAATTTCCGACTTATCAATTGGTTTGATTACAACATCTGAGAAATAAACAGTTGTTACTTCTTGTCTTCCAAGTTCAAAGCCGAACGTTACAGTTTCATCCGCTCTGTCAGGATGAGTATAGTAAAATTCATAAGTCTTCCATTCTTGTGTCAGTTCTATCGTTTGCGAGAAATAATTCGTCCATGGATCATGAGTTTGGAGTATTTTCACATTAATTTTTCTTGGTTTATCCGCCTTGGCTCTGAAATAAATATAATAGCTCTGTTTTGGTGTTAAATTAACCCATTGATTGAATTGTATGTGCCATGTATCAGAACCAACATCCGCAAGTTTTATGTGCACATAACCATCTTTAACACCATAGCTCTCAACCTTTCCACTGCTGACACCGTACTTTGCAGCTTCCCAAAGCCACCAATCATATGGATTCTTTTGTTGATCGTTTGTTATGGGAACTAAAAACCTTCCGTTATTTACAACACTTGTACTTGAAACATTTCCACCAAACACGAAAGACGAAATCAAAAAAGAGCACTTGTTAATAGCAAAAACTCCGCAACTCTTCTCATATTTTCACACCTCCAAATTCCTAAATAGTTAAATTAACTTTTATCACAGTTAAAGATTTTAGAATTATTCAGAAAAGTTTTTCCACCGAACGTTTAGTATTATACTAATGTAACCTGTTACACACAAAACTTTGAAAAATTAAACATTTAATAACAATTAAATGAAAAAATGCGAACTATAGTTTTTAATTCTCGATTTATCTTTATTTTTTATACACCCCTAGCATTTGAGCAACTGTAAAAATCGAGAGTTATTACTCTAAAAGATTGACAAAAAGAGCATTTGTGGTATAATTTTGGCAGATGGATAATAAGTTTGCTAACATAAGTGATAATTTTCAAAGCAACGAAAATCTAACAAATAAAAAAGTAAAATTCAAGCACTGAGGAGGTGCTTTTATGGATATTACAGAACGCCAAAAAAAGATACTTTACTGCATTGTTCAGGATTACATAAACACAAAAACTCCGGTAAGTTCTAAACGTGTGCTTGAGAGCGCTATTATAGGGCGTTCTGGCGCAACTATACGAAATGATATGAATAGGCTTATGAGGGCTGGTTACATTTATCAACCACACACATCCGCTGGAAGAGTTCCTACCGACAAAGGGTTACGTTTTTACGTTAGTGAATTGAAAAAAATACGTGATGAAATAAAGTCGAAAAGCACACATGTTGACACAGCGGCTAATTTTCCAATAGGTGATATGGAAAAAGTTCTCACCGGCGCGGCAAAATTGCTAAGCTCTTCAACTAAAGGCATGGTAATTATAGAAAAACCAAATCCTCTAAACCTAAGAGTAAAGAGAGTTGTAATTACACCTGTTAGTAAGAATTTTTCAATAGTGAATATAGTTACCTCGCTTGGTTTAAGCTCTTCAATACCACTTCAACATGGCGAAATTGAAAATGTAGCACACGTTGAGGAAATACTTAACAAGGTTATCTCTGGACTTACTTTGAATGAGTTTAAAACAAGAATTAAAGAAATAATATCCAAGATAAATAATTTCAAAGAATTCGATTTTTCAGAAATGGGGAAAGGGTTTTTGGAAATAACTGAGAGATTGTCTATGGAGAGATACGAAGATTACATTTCAGAAGGACTGTATAATTTGTTGTCTAATGACAGAATAAACCTTAAGAAGTTGCAAAATATACTTGGCTATGTTTCCAGTGAAGATTTTTACAAAGACGTTTTTGAATTGGAAAGCGATATATACATAGGTAAAGAACATAGCTTAAGATTTTTAGATGATTTCTCAGTAATTTTAGGTGATTTTTACGCAGAATCAACACCAATTGGACGTATCGCTGTTATATTTGACAAGTATGGAAAGTACGATCAAATAATAGATAGCTTTGAATTCATGCTTAACAGATTGACAGAATACTTCACAGTTGTATCAAGAAATGTGTAAACAGACAAGAATAAGAATATAAAGGAGGGATTTAGATGGAATTCGAAAAAGAAGAAAAAAAACAACAAAATACTGAAAACAATGAAATTAAAGAAATTAAAGAAAATACCAGTGAAGAGAATAGCGTACAAAATATAGAAGATGAGAATAAGCAACTAAAAGAAAAAGTTGCCGAGCTTGAAGCTCAGCTCAAAGAGATTCAAAATGCTGCAAGATTTATAAAAGCATCTTTCGAAAATTACAAACTAGACGTTGAACGTCAATTAAAGGAAAATACACGTAGTACCGCTCTTAGAATTTTCAGAAATCTTATACCAATTGTGGATGATTTCAAGAGGGCGCTTAATTATTACAACCAAACTCAAGATTTGGAAGAATTTTACAAAGGAACTCAGAAAATTATCGAAAAGTTTTTCAAAACATTAGAAAACGAAGGACTAAAACCAATAGATACTTCTGGAAGATTTGATCCTTTCTTACATGAAGCTGTGGAAAGGGAAGAACGCGAAGATGTAGAAGAATATACAATAATCGAGACGATTGAAGAAGGTTACACATACAACGGGCAGGTTATAAAGCCAGCGAAAGTGAAAGTAGCAATTAAACCAAGAAAAAGTTAAAAATCGTAGAATACCAGAATTAGAATTTCAGAAAATTTGAGAGGTGATTTTTATGCCAGTCAAAAAAGACTACTATGAAATATTAGGTGTTTCAAAAAATGCTAGTGATGATGAAATAAAAGCTGCGTATAAAAAGCTTGTTAAAGAGTGGCATCCTGATAGACACACTGGCGATAAGAAAAAAATTGCAGAGCAAAAATTTAAGGATATTCAGGAAGCATACGAGGTACTTTCTGACCCTCAAAAGCGTGCGATGTACGACAAATTTGGTTACGTAGGGGAAGGTATACCTTACAATTATGAATACACCACATCTTCTGGTGGAGGCTTTGGCTTTGAAGATATATTTAAAGATTTCTTCAATGATGATATCTTCAACATATTCTTTGGCAATCAGCGCACACAATCATCGCAAAGAGTATCTGGTAAAAGGGTACCAAAACGTGGCGAAGATATAAATATAGAAGTAACATTAAATGAAGCAGACGTATTCACGGGAAAGGATGTAACTGTTGAATACGATAGATATGAAGAATGTGCGCACTGTCATGGTGAAGGAGTTGAACCTGGTAGTAAGTGGGTTACATGTTCAAAGTGTCACGGGACAGGTGTTGTTCGTGAAGAAAGGAGAACACCTTTTGGTGTATTTATAAACCAATACACCTGTGATGTTTGCGGTGGACGTGGTAGTGTTCCGGGAGAAGTATGCCATGAATGTAGAGGTGCTGGAAGGATTAGAAAGAGAGTGTCCACAGTTGTAAATATTCCAGCCGGTGTTGAAAACGGCTCTGTTATAAGAGTTCCAAGAAAAGGAAACGCAGGAATTAACGGTGGAGAATACGGAGATTTATATGTCCATGTTAATATTAGGAAAACAAGCGAATACAAACGTGAAGGCGATGATATAATAATAGATGTCCCTGTTGATTACGTAACTGCAATTCTTGGTGGAAGTGTAACTGTAAACCTGCCGAGTGGTGAGTTTGTCGAAGTTGAAATTCCTTCAGGAACACAACCAAATGAAAAAATAATTGTCAAAGGCAAAGGATTTCCAAATCTAAGAAGTGGTAAGCGTGGGAATTTAGTAGCTAATATTGTAGTAAAGATACCAAAAAGGGTATCTCATAAGGAAAAAGAATTGCTAAAAGAAATAGCAAAAGAAAGAGGGGTTAGAATTTGAAGTTTGAATCCAAAAAAGTTTCAGCGATAAAAAAAAGAAAGAAAAACACGCTCAAAAAAATCTTCTTTTCACTGTTTTTTGTTGTTTTAATTTTTGGCATTTTGTTTGCTATTTACAATTTAGCAAAGTTTGTACCACTCTTTGCAAACTCGACTCCTGAAAAAAGTAAAGATAAAAAGGTCGAATCAAAAGTTATATCTTACAATGATTCTTATGAAGTTAGATTCCATAAAGTGATAAAAGATGGCAAAAACATAATAGCCATTGGTACTGTTATGAAAGACCCTTCTTTAAAATATCAACTATTAGTTGTCTCTTTTGACGAAAATGGAAATGTAAAGTGGAAAACAGAGTTTGGAAAAGAAGGCGATGAATGGGGATACGATATACTTAAATCAAATAACGGTTACATTGCCCTTGGAGTCGTCTCTTCAAAATCATTAAATGTAAACGGCAGATACGATGCCTTGGTTCTTAATATAAGTAACTCGGGAGATGTAATTTCGTACAAAGTTTACGGTGGACCAGATTGGGACAGAGCTTACAAATTGCTTAAAGTTAAAGATGGATATGTCTTTGCTGGAGACAATTTTATGAAAGGTGGAGATATTTTAGAAAACTTTGGTGAGCACGATTACTGGATAGCTAAAATAGATAGTAAAGGAACCTTATTGTGGAGCAAAAGTTTCGGTGGAATTAGGTGGGATAGAGCTTATAGCACAGATTATGATGCTGAAACTGATACCATAATAGTTGTTGGTTCTTCAAATTCGTTTACAGACGGAACAAGATACGAAGGTTATGTACTGGCTTACGATTCAAATGGCACATTAAAATGGAAAACGTTCTTATCAAATTTAGGAACAATATGGCCAACAAGTGCCTCTATTGCTAACTCCAAAATTTACGTTGGTGGATACGCTTACGAAAACGGAAGTGAAAAATCTTTTATTGCTATGTTGAACTCATCTGGAAAAGTTGAGTATATTAAAACATTTGCTGATAAAACAAGAATAAATGCTATAAAAGTTAAAAAAACAGAAAAACAAGACATAGTATACTTTGCCGGTTATAAAGATAATGGTACAAAGCAACCTTGGTATGGGCAATTTATCTTTTCATCTGAAATGACAGAACCTGTTTTGGTAGAGTACTCTATAGATTCTGAGTATGGAATGTTATTCGATATTCTTATTGAAGATGGTTACGTAATTACTTCAGGTTCAACAATGGAAAAAGGAAAAGCAATTGGATTAATCAAAGCGGTACCGGAAAAAGGATTATAAACTCGAATCACTAAGTATCTATAATTTTCTTTATATTTTCTTTATACATTCTTCCAACCGGTATTATATTCCCATTTATGAGCTCTATCGCTAAACCTCCAATATAGTTTTTCAAAATTTTTTTAACTGCGTTTATCGAAATAATATAAGACTTATGCACACGTATAAATTTGTCTTTCGACAATTTCGCTTCAAACTCTTTCAAAGGAGTCTTTGTTTTAAGAATGCCTTGTTTTAAATTAACTACCGTCAATCCTTCACTTGCTTGAAATAAAATTATATCATCGCAATTTACAAGTACTATCTCATTTTCAGTTTCGATAGGTATTTTTTTTTGTAAGTTCGATAAATCGTAAGACAATCTTTCAAGCATGCTTCTAATTTTTTCCTCTATGAAATCTTGATAGTTCTCATTTAATTTTTTCGATTCTATTGCCTTACTAACCTTATCGATTGCGTTTTTCAATCTCTCCCTACTAACTGGTTTTAAAATATAATCAATAGCATTCCTTTCAAATGCTTTAACTGCATATTCCGAATAGGCTGTTACGAAAACTACGTATGGTTTATGATTAATCTTGCTAAGCAGATAGAACCCATCCTTATCACCTAAGTTTATATCCAAGAAAAGCACGTCTGGCTTAAGTTCGTCAACCAATCTAATTCCTTCATCTACATTATCAGCCCATCCAAGAACTTCTATCCCTTCTTCTTTCAGCATTTTTTCGAGCACCATCGCAAGTAATTTTTCATCTTCGACAATTACACATTTCATATGATCTCACTCCGTTTAGTCCTTTATAATCATTTTGACAGTTGTTCCTTCGTTTTGTTTTGAAACTATCTCCATAGTTGAGTTTTTCGAGAACAGTTTTAGTCTTTCTTCCACAAGATTTATTCCAGTGCCTTTAACTATTTTATCCGCTCCTATTCCTGTGTCTTTTACTGTTATAACAATTTGTCCATTAATGGTTGTGCATGAAATATAAATTTTACCACCTTTTTTCGACTTTGAGATTCCGTGTACGACAGCGTTTTCCACTACAGGTTGAAGAATTAACGCAGGAATTTTTTTATACAAGCATTCATCCGCAACAAATATTTCGAAATCGAGCTTTTCCCCCAACCTTGTTTTATTAATTGAAAGATAACTTTTTGTTAATTCGATTTCTTCATTAATAGTCCAAGTTTCCGGCGCGTCAACACTTTTTCTAAGCAAATTTCCAACTTCCAAGAGGTAATTTTTTATCTTGTCTTTATCTTCATCAATTTCAATCATAGATAATGCCGTTGCGATTGTATTAAAAAGAAAATGTGGATTTACCTTTGATTTAAGAGACTCAAGTTGAAATTTAAGTTTGAGTTCCTCAAGTCTTTTGTTTTCTGAAATTTGTCTTTCCAGTTCTCTTTTTAAAGTTAAATACGATATTCCAAATGAAACAAGTAAAAGAGTTAAAACTATTAGAAGTGTATTTAAAAAATCTAAAATAGCACTCTCTGGATAATTTTTCAGCCATATTTTAAATATATTAGAAAGCAAGTATGAAAAAGTTACTAATGAAATAACTACCATAATAGTAAAGTACAACCATCTTAATTTAATACCTTTTTCTTTCATATTTTCTGTAAGTATTCTGAGAACATAGTACGATAGCCCTATAGTGTTAACAATTACAAATATAGAAAGAATAGAAATAAAATATAAATTCGACGGAAGAAGGTACATTGAAAACACAAAGATAACAAGTACAAGCAATTGAAGAAATAATACTACCTTCAAATCTGACACCTCTTTCATTTCAACTTCAACTTGACTTTCAGTGATAAATATGATACTATATATAGTGTACTTTTTACAGAACATTCAATATATTGTTTATTTATTGGTTAATTAGTTGTGAAAGTATTGAAAGGGGGGACTATATGAATTTTACCACAGGAGTATTTACTTTCCAAACTACACAAAGCCAACAAGATCTGAATAATCCACTTGTTCACACTGTGAAGGTTCTATACGGTGACCATCCTTATCTACCTTCGGTTAGTATTTACTTTCAAGGTTGTGATGCTTTTCCAAAATGCGCAGGTTGCCATAACCCTGAAACTTGGGATTTCGACGAGTCTTTCCAAATAAATTTTGACCATCTATTAGCAACAGTTGTTCAAAAAATAGAATTGCTTTTAAACAAATACCCACAAGTTGCCCTTGCTTTTCTGGGTGGGGAACCACTATCGGTTAGAAATAGAAGAAGTGCTTACCTTATTGCGAAATTTGTTAAAGAAAAATTTGAAGATAGAGTTCTAACAATTGTGTATACTTGGAGGATGCCGGAAGATTTAACAAAAATAGATATTCCTTTGGATTACTTTGATGAATTTGTTATGGGAAGATATATAAAAGAACTTCACCAAAACGGATTCCCAGCTTCTTCAAATCAAATTTATTTCTCAAGGAGGGTGAACTCAAATGTCAGATATTCTAGAAATTCTAAATTACATGAACTTTTCAGATGATTTCGTTGAGGAATTGAAAAATGTGCCAAAAAAATTTTTAGAGCTTGAAGGTATATATTGGCAATTGGATATAGCCAGCTTTACAGAACATTTTTTCAATAATGGAATACTGAATTCTTCGATAGATTCCAACGCGAACGTTAGAAGCACAAACGTTTATACTTACTTCAACGAAATAGTAAAACCTTGGTCTAAACTTTACTCGTTGTATTACATATACAACCGTATGAAAAGTTTGTTTGGTGAAGATGATGCGAAAAAGTTTTTGAGGTACGAAATACTTGGTGATATATATTTACATGACGCGCACCACGCGGCATTCGAACCATATTGTTATGCTTATTCACTCCGCCCAATTGCTGAAAAAGGGCTGTTCTTTATCGATAGCATCAAATCAACACCTGCAAAACACCTATCTTCTTACATACAACATGTGATTCAATTCGTCATGTTCGCCTCCAATCAGCAATCGGGCGCCGTTGGTCTACCTGATTTCTTCGTATGGCTTGCTTACTATTACAATAAAGACTTAAAAGAAGGAATTATCCCCAAGGGATTAGAAAAGCAATACTTACATCAACACTTCCAAATTTTTACTTACTCTATCAACCAACCAATCAGAGGCACACAATCACCATATACAAACTTCACATATCTTGATAGAAATTACATAAAGACCATATTCGAAGGAGAGACATATCCAGATGGCTCACAAATTACAGATTATGTTGAAGATATTATCAACCTTCAAAAGGAATATTGGATGTGGATTACCAGTGAACGAGAAAAACAGATGTTTACATTCCCAGTACTCACAGCTTCACTACTCTATAAAGACGGCAAATTCGTTGATGAAGATAGTGCAAGGTTTATTAATAAAGTCAATATGAAATGGCAAGATACAAACTGGTATATTTCAGATTCGATCGACGCAGTCGCATCGTGTTGTAGACTCACAAGTTCTACAAAAGAGTTGAAATCAAAACAATTTAGCTTGGGTAAAGAAAAATTGGCCGGTATGTCCAATTCTATAGGAGGTTCTGATTTAAACATCGGTTCATTTAAAGTTGTTACAATCAATCTCCCTAGGATAGCACTTGAAACAAAAGATAAGGTGTTATTCAAAGAAAAACTTAGAGAAAAAGTTGGATTGACGCATAAAGTACTTGCGAGTATAAGAAATATTATTCAAGAGCGTATCCAACAAGGAGTATTGCCGCTTTACAACCTTGGGTTAATGGATTTGAACAGGCAATATGGAACAGTTGGAATAAATGGACTATATGAGGCAATGGAAATTCTTGGTTTAACAACAATGGATATAGATGGTATAAAGTACACAAAAGAAGGAGAAGAATTTATCAGCGAGATACTTGACGAGATTCGCAAACTCAACGACGAAGCGTTTGAAATGTACGATTTTACATTCAATATCGAACAGATACCCGCAGAAAAAGCTGCTGTAACTTTGGCAGAGAAAGATAAAATTTTGTACAACACAAATTATGCTCTCTATTCAAATCAGTGGTTACCTTTAACCACAAACACAGACATGCTTAATAGAATAAAATACTCTGGGATGTTCGATAAAAAAGTCTCAGGTGGTGCGATACTGCATATAAATATAGATTCACCATTCAGAAGTGAGGAAGAATCGTGGAATATGGTTAATTTAGTTGCACAAATGGGTGTTGTATATTTTGCATTCAATCAAAAGATTAGTGTCTGTGAAGAAGGACACGCTTTCTATGGTGAAAAATGTCCAATGTGCGGAAAAGTAAAATCTGACGAGTACCTTAGAATTGTCGGTTACCTTGTACCTGTAAAATCATTCAACAAAGTAAGGCAGAAAGAAGAGTATCCAAAGAGGGTATTTTACTAAAAATATATGAAACAAAAAACAGGATGACACTTAACGTCATCCTGTTTTTTTATTTTAGCTTACTTTATCTCATCGTTAAAACAATTTCATTTGACCTTCTGGTACACTTTTTTTCGTAGCTTTTATTTTTTTCATTTGACCTTCCTTAAGCACACCAACTTTTTTCTCCAAATCACTCTTCTCAACTATGATATTTAATATTTCCTTAGCCCTCTCTATTATACTCTCTGGCAGCCCTGCAATCGCCGCAACCTCTATTCCATAGCTTCTATCCGCCACACCTTCCACAACTTTATGCAAGAATACAACTCCATCCGGTGTCTCCTTAACATCAACAGTTAAATTTTTTATACCACTGTACCCTTCGGAAAGCTCTGTTAATTCAGTGAAATGTGTGGCAAATATCGTTTTGCATTTTATTTCGTTGTAAATATACTCACTCATAGCCCACGCGATACTTATGCCATCGAACGTGCTTGTACCTCTCCCAACCTCATCAAGCAAAACCAAGCTTTTTTGGGTAGCTTTAGATAATATAAGTGCTACCTCGTTCATTTCGGTTAGAAACGTACTTTTCCCTGTTGAGATATCATCTCTTGCACCCATTCTGGTGAATATCCTATCGAAAACAGGTACTTTTGCGTATTGCGCCGGAACAAAACAACCAATTTGAGTCATCAAAGCAATTAAACCGACTTGGCGAATGTACGTACTCTTACCACTCATATTTGGACCTGTTAAAATGTACATCCTCAGTTCATCGGACATATAAATATCGTTTGGAACAAATTCATCAACGAAGCGCTCAACAACAGGATGTCTGCCATTCAAAACCTTGAATTCTGAGTCTGAAATTTCCGGTTTGGAATAAGAATAAAGTTTTGAAACGTACGCAAAGTTCGAATACACATCAATCCAACTAAGCATTTCTGCCAATTTTCTTAGGTCTTGGGTGTATCCTTTCAATTCATCGCATATTTGTTTAAATATAGTCTTTTCTAATATCTCAACCTTTTCTTTAGCCGCTAAGATTTTCTGCTCAAACTCTTTTAACTCGGTGGTTGTATACCTTTCCGCGTTGACTAATGTCTGTATCCTAGTATATTCCTGTGGTGCGAATTTAACTTGACCTTTTGGAATTTCTATGTAATATCCAAAGACATTGTTGAAACTTACCTTTAACTTTTGAATACCTGTCTTCGCCCGCTCACGTTCCTCGAATTCTTTCAATTTTTCATTAGAGTGATACAGAAGTTCTCTGTATTCATCAAGTTCTTTTGAAACTCCTTCTTTAATTATCTTACCCTCACCTAGTTCACCTTCAAATTCCTCCAAAAGTGTATTTTCTATCTTTACTTTTATTTGTGATAAGTCAGGCAACATTTGAGCTAGTTGTATTAGCTTTTCGTTCGTTGATAAAGCCTCTTTAATGGGTTCTACAACTTCCAACGTTGTTTTTAAACTTATCAAATCTTTTGGTTTTGCACTATCGTACTCAAGTCTGTTGATTATCCTTTCTAAATCGTAAACACCATTCAAATATTCTCTAATTTCGTTTGTCAAAAGTGGATCTTCGTAAAAGGCTTCAACATACCATAAACGCTTTTCTATTTCATTTCTATCTTTAAGAGGGTGAAGTATTACCCACTTAAGAAGTCTTCCTCCCATCGGTGTATTTGTCTTATTGAGCACATCGTATAAATTCTTTCCTTTATCGCCTGGTATGAGAGAAAGATTTTCGACTGTTGTTGAATCAAGTGTCATATATTTTGATTCATCCAAAGTTTTTGGCACTTTTAGTTTTGCTTGTCTGTTGAGTGTGTAATTGATATACTTTATCGTCGCACACAAAGGTTTTGAAGCTTCACCAAGTTCGAAGTGCTCAATTGAAACTAACCCGTAGGCCTCTTTTATGGTCTGAATATCATTTTCATAGTACCAATCATCCAATTTATCGACAAAAATTCCAAGCACTCTTGCAATATTAACTATCTTATCGTAAAAATTCTCTGGGCAAATTATTTGAGATACTCTATGTGTTTGCAAAAAATCACTTATTTCATCAATGCTTTCCATTTGCTTTATTATAACCTCTCCGGTAGAACTGTCTGTGAGTATACAAGAAATCTTTCCATCTTTGGTTTCGTAAAGTGACATCATGTAGTTATTTTCAGTAGTCAAAAGTTCATCTTCTATTATCGTGCCTGGTGTAATAACTCTCGTTACTTCTCTTTTTACTATACCTTTTGCAAGCGCAGGATCTTCCATCTGCTCACATATCGCGACTTTATAACCCGCATCAACAAGTTTTTTTAGGTAATTGTCAAGCGCATGATAGGGAATACCTGCCATCGGAGCATCCTGACGCTTGGTAAGGACGATATTCAAAATCTTAGAAACGGTAAGTGCATCATCAAAAAATGCTTCGTAAAAATCACCCAATCTGAAGAGTAATATGGAATCTTTATATTTATCTTTAATATCCAAATATTGCTTCATCATAGGCGTAATTTTCAAATTTTTAGTATCGAAAAGACTCTTTTCCATATACTTCCACCTCAAAATTACTTGTTTTCATTTTGCATATTCTCTAGATTTTGCTTTTCTCGGAGTCTTTTCTCAAAATTCAATTCAGCGATACTCTTTTGTAAATACATAGGTTCTACGTATTCAACAAAATTTCCCACTTTAATCTCCTCTGAAACTAGTTTAAATAAATTTCTTGACGAAGGGAAGTTAATATCGTCATCTTCGAACCTTTCATCGAAAAACTGCGCACCATCACCTATAAAAACTTTATCGTTGTATTTCTTTGCTTTCTCTCTTATAGAATCTATACTATCGATAAACGGTGCCTCAATTTCTATTAAATTTCCATCTCTCTGCCCTTTGTAAATAGCGCCATATAGATATCCTTCCCTCGCTTTTCTAACCACAACGATATAACCATCGTAAAATTTCAAATTAGAAGCGATTAGCTTTAAAGAATTTACCTGAACAATCTTTTTCCCTATCCCAAGACCTGTAGCGAAGGAAATTCCAACACGAAGTCCAGTAAGACTCCCTGGCCCAATCCCTATACCAACAACGTCTATATCACCAAAATTTACTTCCTTCATCTTTTCTACAATTTGATTTATCTGCAATCCATGTTTCTCGTGTGTCTCAAGGTCTATGAATACCTTCTTTTCATCATCTACGTAACATGATGCAACCCTCGATGTTGATGTGTCTATGGCAAAAATCTTCAATTAGATGACCTCCTTGACTCTAAATCTTATATTTTCTTTTAATTATTATATCACAATTATTTTGGTTAATTTTGTGAATTAGCATATAAACATTTTTGTGGATTTAAATTTTTTTAGTATAATTTTATTACCATTCTTTCAAAAGGGGGGACTGTTATGGGAGTTTGGATGGTTATCTTGTTGCTACTCTCCATTATCTTTATAGTTTATTCTACGGTTCGCTGGAGACTACATCCATTTCTTGCATTAATCTTCGCTGCGTTTTTGTACGGAATTTTATCAAAGATGAACTTAGGAGACATCGTAAAGTCCATTACTGAAGGTTTTGGTGGAACTGTGAGTTCTATAGGTATAGTTATTGTTGCTGGTACTATCATCGGAGTGTTTCTTGAAAAATCTGGTGGAGCATTCACTATGGCAGAATCTGTTTTAAAATTAACTGGGAAGAAGAATGTTCCACTGGCTATGAGCATAATAGGGTACATAGTATCTATACCTGTTTTCTGTGACTCTGGATTTGTTATATTAACCCCTCTCAATAAAGCTCTCACAAAACGTGCAAATCTTTCACTTGCCACAACGGGTATAGCCTTAAGTTTAGGTCTTTATGCAACACACACTATGGTTCCACCAACACCAGGCCCAGTTGCTGCCGCCGGTGCTCTAGGTGCAGATTTAGGACTTACTATACTGATGGGTCTAATAGTGTCTATTCCAGCAATAATAGTAGGTTGGATATTTTCAATAAAGTTTGCTTCAAAGATACAAATAGACCCTGAACCAGAATTAACTGAAGAAGAAATAAATAAGAAAATGAAAGAAGCTCCTTCTGCAGCTGGAGCATTCCTCCCTATAGTTCTTCCAATAATTCTTATAGTTTTAAAATCCGTTTCAGATTTTCCAACAAAACCATTTGGAGATGGCTTTTTACGCAATTTCATTGGTTTCGTTGGACATCCAGTAACAGCATTAATGATAGGTGTCTTGATTTCATTCTTACTACCAAAGAAAGTTGACAAAGAGATATTCTCGATGACTGGATGGGTTGGTCAAGCTGTTCAACAGGCAGGAATTATCATCCTTATCACGGCGGCTGGTGGTGCATTCGGTAAAGTTTTGCAAAATTCAGGCATAGCAAACGTTATAGGTCAATACCTTTCCGCCGCGAACCTTGGAATGTGGCTTCCGTTTATTATAGCTGCAGCTATAAAAACGGCGCAAGGGTCATCAACTGTAGCTATAATAACTACCGCATCGTTATTAGCACCTCTCATGGAATCTTTAGGTTTTACTTCTAATATGGCAAAAGCTTTAGTTGTCGTAGCAATAGGCGCTGGTTCAATGGTTGTATCACACGCCAACGATAGCTATTTCTGGGTTGTATCGCAACTTTCTAAAATGGATGTAAAAACTGGATACAAATTGCAAACTTTTGGTACACTCCTTGAAGGTATTACCGCAGCTGTCGTTGTTTGGATCTTCAGCTTTTTCTTAGTATAATACTAAAATACTAAGAATCCCGAGGTTACTTAGCCTCGGGGTTTTTGTTTTGTATAATATTTTTGAGAGGTGGTTTTATGAGAGAAAAATTAAAAGCGATAATTAACGAAGTAATTAACGAAGTCTTACCAGATAAAGCCGTTAAAAACAAATTGAAAGAATTAAATGTTCAAAGTGAAGTCATATTAGTTTCCATCGGAAAAGCTGCATGGCGCATGGCGAATGCCGCAAAAGAAGTTTTGGGAGATAGAATTAAAAAAGGCATAGTAATAACAAAATACAAACACTCCGAAGGTCCTATAGAAGGAATTGAAATATACGAAGCGGGGCATCCTACACCCGATGAAAATACCATCAAAGCCACGAAAAGAGCATTAGAGATAACTTCAAACCTTTCGGAAAATGATACCGTTCTTTTCCTTGTTTCCGGTGGTGGATCTGCATTGTTTGAAATGCCAAAAGATGGGATTTCATTGAGTGAAATGCAAGATCTTACTAACCAGCTTCTTAAAAGTGGGGCTAATATAGTTGAGATAAACACTATAAGAAAACATCTTTCAAAGGTTAAGGGCGGACGTTTTGCTCAACATGTTTATCCCGCAAAGGTTCTCTCACTTGTATTATCAGATGTACTGGGTGATAGGTTAGATACAATCGCATCCGGCCCAGCTTATCCAGACAGTTCAACATCACAACAAGCAATTGATGTAATTGAAAAATATAAATTGAAAGTTTCAAACGATATTTTAAATGCTCTCAAAGAAGAAACACCAAAAGAATTACCAAACATTGAAACCTATATCATCGGTAGTGTAAAAGTCAGCTGTGATAAGGCAATGGAAAAAGCTCGTGAATTAGAGTTTAATACAATAATTCTAACAACCCAGCTTAACTGCGAAGCAAAAGAAGCTGGGAGATTTCTTGCAGCAATTGGTAAAGAGATATTGGAAAATAACAGGCCCATTCCAAAACCAGCGGCTGTTATTTTAGGTGGCGAAGCGGTAGTACATGTAAAGGGCAATGGTAAAGGTGGTCGAAATCAAGAACTTGCGTTGTCGTTTGCTATAGAGATCGAAGGTTTAGAAAAAATAGCTCTTTGTTCTTTCGGAACTGATGGAACCGATGGACCAACTGATGCCGCTGGAGGTATCGTAGATGGTCAAACTTGCGAAAAAATAAGAAAAGCCGGTTATTCGCCTGAAAAACTTTTGGAAAACAACGATTCATATAACGCACTTAAAATAGCTAACGACTTACTGATAACAGGTCCTACAGGAACAAACGTAAATGATTTAATTGTAATGCTAGTTGAATAACCAAAAATGTGTATTGACTTTGAAAAATTATTTTTGTATAATATGCAAAAATACAACAAGGAGAATCAAGCTTAATGAGAGATATTCAAAATGTTAGTCTAAACGTATCTTTGAATTCATATGGCAATTCAAACAATTCAAATAATCCCGCATTAGTTATGTTCTGGTGGTGGTGGACAACCGGTGGTTGTCCACCTTCTTGTTGCTGTTTTGATTAGTTGAGGAAATCGAAAAATCAAACAGCACAAGTTGAGAAAAAACTAAGGACAACCGCCGGATATGAAAAATTTCATATCCGGCGGTTTTTTATTTACCCTAAATATCCATTATATCAAAGAGGAGGAAGAGAGTATGAGAGAAAAAGTATATCTAAAGTTTGAAGAGATGCCAAAGGTGTATTACAACGTTTTAGCGGATTTGCCATTTGAACTTGACCCACCACTTGATCCAGAAACAAATAAACCTATTTCTCCAGAGAAACTTTTAGCGATATTCCCAGAGCCATTACTTGAGCAAGAAGTTAGCAAAGAAAGATTTATTCCAATACCTGAGCCCGTGCTTAAAGAGTATGCAGTATACCGTCCAACGCCACTTGTCAGAGCAACATTCTTGGAAGAATATCTCAGAACAAGAACAAAAATATACTATAAGTACGAAGGAGTAAGCCCTACTGGTAGCCACAAGGTTAACACAGCCATCGCTCAAGCTTATTACAATAAAATCGCCGGAACTAAAACACTCGTAACGGAAACAGGCGCAGGACAGTGGGGGAGCGCACTCTCATATGCAGGTCAAAAATTCGGACTTGACGTGCGCATTTTCATGGTTAAGGTTAGTTACCAACAAAAACCATTTCGAAAGATACTTATGAATTTATTTGGTGGAGATGTTCAGCCAAGTCCAAGTAACTTAACGCAAATAGGGAGGCAATTTAGCGAAGACCATCCAGGGACATTAGGTATAGCCATATCTGAAGCAATCCATACAGTTTTAAACGAAAAAGATGCAAAATACTCTCTTGGAAGTGTTTTAAACCATGTGCTTTTGCACCAAACTATCATCGGACTTGAGATGAAAAAACAGCTTGAGATAATAGGAATAAAACCTGATATAATTGTTGCCTGTCACGGTGGTGGCTCAAACTTCGGTGGTAGTGCTCTTCCTTTCATACCAGATGTGCTATCAGGAAAAAACATAAAGATTGTGGCTGTGGAACCGGAAAGTTGTCCATCGCTTACAAAAGGTGAGTACAGATACGATTTCGGTGACACTGCAGGATTAACACCTTTAATGAAAATGTACACATTAGGCAAAGACTTCGTACCACCAGCAATCCATGCCGGTGGGTTAAGATACCACGGCGCTTCACCCATAGTTTCAAAACTTTACCATGAAAGACTTATCGACGCGGCTAGCGTAACCCAAGAAGAAGTCTTCGAAGCTGGAAAATTATTTGCAAAACTCGAGGGAATAGTTCCTGCCCCTGAATCTGCCCACGCAATCGCGTATGTTATAAAAGAAGCTAAAAAAGGTGATAAAGAGAGCATCGTATTCACATTATCAGGACATGGATACTTTGATTTAAACGCTTATATAAATCAATGACTTAAAAACATTAAAAATCTTAAAAATAAGCCAAGTGAGAGTCACTTGGCTTATTTTTTGTCGATAGCTTTACGTAACTTATACAAAGTAGGCAATTCAAGGTGGGCTTGTATAATTTTACTTTCATCTTTTAAAACTTCCTTTGTTGGTCCGTCAGAAATCACCTTTCCTTTGCAAAAAACTATGGTCCTTTCAAAATTCTCCAAAACAAAATCCATATCGTGAGTTATAGTTAAAATAATCTTACCGCTCTGAACAAGATTTTTAACTATCTCAGCTATACGACTTATCGAATATCTATCTTGGGCTATCGTTGGTTCGTCTAAGATTACTATCTCCGGCTCCATAGCCAATACGGAAGCAAGACAAAGCAATTTTCTCTCAGATAAAGTCAAATCGTAAGGATGTATTTCTTTTTTATCTTCCAGACCAACTAATTCTAAAGCTTTCAGTGATTTTTCATAAGATAAATGTTTATCTTTGAATATATTAAGGGGACCAAACATAACTTCATCTATAACCTTGCTCTTAAATATCTGATCTGAAGGATTTTGAAATACTAACCCTATAACTTTCGCAAGTTGTGCCACCGTTGCTTCTTTTGTATTTTGACCTTTGATAAAAACATCTCCTTTAACAGGTTTCAAAAGGCCTTTTAAAAGTTTTACAAACGTTGTCTTTCCTGCGCCATTTTCACCAACTATCGCTGTTGGTCTATCATCAAAAGAAAGCGTAATATCTTCAAGTACATACTTTCCCGGTTTGTATGCATACCACAGATTTTTAACTTCTATAATTCCCATTCTATTTGTGCTCCTCTCAGTACTTCAACAGCTTCTAGAAATCTTACAGGATACAAACTTTCCTTATTTTTTAAACCGTATTTTTTACATATCATCGTTTGATAAGGTTCTCCAATTTTGTATTCTTCGATTTCTGGCAGAGAAAAAATCTTTTCTGGTTTATCGTAAGCAACTATCTTCCCATCGTGCAAGAATATTATCTTATCAACATACTCGACAAGCTTCTCGTACTTGTGGTCGACTATAACTATCGTCATTCCATCTTCCCTGAGTTTTGATATCGTCTCATAGACCTCATTTGTACCTTGTGGATCGAGTTGAGACGTTGGTTCGTCAAGTATCAAAATTTCAGGTTTAAGAGCTAGCATGCTCGCTATCGCAAGTCTTTGAAGTTGACCACCGGAAAGTTCAAAAGGATTTTCATCTTTCTTATCCCAAAGATTAAATTTTTTCAATACTTCTTCTATTCTTTTAACCATTTCTTCTTTTTCAATCCCTATATTTTCGAGCCCAAAAGCAACTTCTTCGTAAACACTCATCTTCGCACCACTAATTTGAGAGAAAGGGTTCTGGAATATTATTCCCACTTTTTTAACTCGTTCTTCAGGAGGTATATGCCTTATATCAATTCCATCTATGTAAACAGTTCCACTGTATTTTCCTTTAAAAAAACTTGGCACGAGTCCACTTAGTGCATAGCACAATGTAGACTTCCCTGAACCATTTCTACCAATTATTCCAACACACTCACCTTGGTTTATAGTGAATGTTATATCTTCCAATACATTCCTTTCCGTAAAAGGATACCTGTAAGTTAAATGCTCAACTTTAATTTTCTCTAATGTATTACCCATAAAACGATCCTCCAAACAATTGCAAAGACAAGCGAAATTCTAAGAATGTTTAGAATAAATTTATCTAAATTTGTCTCTCTGATTTCATTTAGCATTGTTCTTTTCCCTTGTATGTCAAATCCCCTAACTTCAATCGCCATAGCCCGTTCACGTGCTTCAACAAGTGAAGAAAGAACAAGAGGACCTAACAAAGCAACGAATGCTTTCATTTTTCTGAAAAAATTTCCTTCCGTTTCAAGTCCCCTGGAACGCTGTGCATCTATAATTGTTGAAGTCGTAGAAAGCATTTGTGGAATTACCTGCAGCACAGATGATAGAATGTAACCAAATTTTGGTGATAACCCTCTTTGAACAAGGTTATTGACAAGGTCTGATGGTTTTGTCGTAAGGATTAGTATACCAAAAGAAATTATCATGTTGTACAACCTCAAAATCAAAACAAAAGCATGAACAAGACCTTCTTTGTAAAATTTTATATTACCAATCTCAAAAATCACAGTTTGATTTGAAGGATTAAATAAAACTTGTATGATAAGTATGGAAATTGAAAGCACAAGCACAACAGCTAAAAGTGTTAACATATGTTTCATTATACGAGCATTTAAAGACAATATAAACGATAATACTACAAACAAACTTCCCACCAATAGTGATGGGAATAATAATGTAATAATAACAGAAGTAACAGCGTAAACCAATTTTGTTACTGGCGCAAGTTTATGAACTAAAGAATCACCTTCGACGTATAAACTTAAAACCTTCACTTGATTATTATTCCTCTCCTCTGAAAGTATAAATTAAAGTTTTTGGCAATGCTTTAAATATACCAAAAGCCACAAAAACGGAAAGTACTTTGTCAACAAGATCCACTACCAACTCATCAAAGAACGAAGCGAGCCATACACCAACATTTCTTGACCTTAAAAATCCAAAGAGTGCATCTCCCCAAACATTACCCGTTTGACCTTCCCAAAAGATAACGTTAAGAGGCACAGAAATAGCGGTTGCAACAATGGCAATGATAAGACCGCTCAGTAAAGCTCTAAAAGCATTTTTAAACATCTTGGCTTTGTAAAGTAACCCAGCGGCAACACCTATACCTATGCTTGTGAGCGCGTATACAAAAGAAATTGGTCCAGCAGTCAAGCCATATATGATGTTGTTAATCGCGCCACTAAAACCACCTACGACAGGACCTGCAAGCATGGCTGCAAGTATTGTACCAATTGAATCAAGCCAAAGAGGTAACTTTAAAGCTTCGGCAAAGAACTTACCAGCATAATTGATACCAACTGCTACAGGAATTAGTACAATGATAGCCGTTGTTAACTTTGAAGATTTAGCCATAGTCTCTCCCCTCCTTAAATTAAATGATTAAGGCTTATTTTAAATTATACCACATTTTTCAAAAGCATTACTTGCCTAAGATTTTTAAGTAATTACCCCTTTACACACTAAATTAGATATGGTATAATACAGTTAGTTATACCTAATATAATAAGTAATTATATCTATGGAGGTGCATATATATGTTATTGGAAGTTAAAAACCTTACGGCAAAATTAGCTGAAGCGGATAAGACGATATTAAAAGGTGTTGACTTAAGCATTGGAAAAGGTGAAGTCCATGTTATAATGGGCCCAAATGGTTCGGGTAAATCGACCCTTGCTAATGTAATAATGGGAAATCCTAAATATGAGGTTTTATCAGGCGATATACTATTTGAAGGAGAGTCAATTCTCGATTTAAGAACTGATGAAAGAGCTCAAAAAGGTATAATGATGACTTTCCAAAATCCGTATGAAATTGAGGGTGTTAAGCTTGACCAATTACTTTTGATAGCTTACAGGAAACTCCACGGAGAGGATAAAACCTTCTTCCAACTTGATAAAGAAATGAAAACATTAGTAGATGAAGTAGGTTTACCACACGAATTTCTTGAAAGATTTGTTAACTTGGGTTTCTCCGGTGGGGAAAGGAAGAAAGGTGAAATTTTACAAGCAAGGTTTTTAAAACCAAAATTGCTGATACTTGATGAGATTGACTCTGGTCTTGATGTTGACGCGTTGAGAATAGTCGCATCACAGATAAATAAGATAAAAGAAGATGGTACATCTTTGCTTATAATTACTCACTATTCGAGGATTTTGAATTACCTTGATGTCGATAAAGTTCACGTATATGTCGATGGTAAAGTCGCAATGACGGGTGATAAATCCCTCGCATACGAAGTAGAAGAAACTGGATACGCAATTGTTAAGTAAGGGGGGGATAATAAATGTCAAATCTCAATGAACTGTTGTATGAACTCAAGCAGAAAGAAAATTTTGAGCTTAAGGTAAATGTCCCAGCCGCACTTAAATTGCCAGCGGGATTAGATAGAAAGTTAGTCTATGAAATCTCAAAAGCAAAAGATGAACCTCAATGGATGACAGAACATAGGCTTAAGTCATTTGAGATATTCGAAAAATGGCATGAGCCAGATTGGGGTGTCGAAAGAGACGAATTGGATTTGTCTAAGATAGTGCCTTATGTAAAACCCAACGCAAAAAAGACAACGTCTTGGGAAGAAGTGCCAAGTGAGATTAAAGAAGCGTTCGAAAGACTTGGTATCCCAGAAGCGGAAAGAAAATATCTTGCTGGCGTCGGTGCACAATTCGATTCTGAAATGATTTATAAAAATATAAAAGAGGAATTGAAAAAGTTAGGAGTTATATTCATAGATATCGAAACAGCTGTTAAGGAATATCCTGACCTTGTAAAAGAATATTTTATGAAGCTTGTTCCTCCAACCGATAACAAATACGCCGCGTTACATGGGGCACTTTGGAGCGGCGGTACGTTTTTGTACGTTCCAAAAGGTGTTAAAGTGCCTCTCCCGTTGCAATCTTACTTTTTGTTTGGAAACCCAGGTGGTGGACAATTTGAACATACGGTGATAATCGCGGACGAAGGAAGCGAAGTTACATATATCGAAGGTTGTACAGCACCTAAATACGATGTGGTGAATTTACACATTGGTACGGTCGAAGTGTACGTCAAGAAAGGTGCGAAGTTGAAGTATTTAACAATGCAAAACTGGAGTAAGAATATGTTCAACCTTGAAATAAAACGCGCGATAGCTTACGACGATGCTGTAATGACTTGGGTGTCTGGTTCGTTTGGAAGTTACAAAACAATGGTTTATCCAGCAACGATATTAAAAGGTGACAATTCCGTATCTGAAAATATCTCGATATCATTTGCCGGTCCCGGTCAACATATCGATACAGGTTCCAAGGTCATACACATAGGTAAGAACACGCGTTCAACAGTCGACGCAAGGAGTATAAGCATAGGCGGTGGTTGGTCGTTCTACCGTGGACTTTTGAAAATAATGGAAAACGCTAAAGGTTCTAAAGCCTCTGTAAGTTGTACCGGACTTATGATAGATAACAAGTCAAAAAGTGATACGGTACCTATCATAGAAGTGCATAATACTGATTCAGACATTGGCCACGAAGCAAAGATAGGTAGAATCAAAGACGAGCAGATATTCTATCTTATGAGCAGGGGCTTAAGCGAATTGGAAGCAAAGGGATTAATCGTTAAGGGGTTCATTCAACCAGTTGTCCAAGAATTGCCATTTGAATACGCTATAGAATTGAATAGACTCGTCGATATGGAAATAGAATCTTCAATTGGTTAATAGGTTAAAGTTTCGTAAATTAGGAGGCGCTTAATATGGAAAAAACATTGCGTTTGACACATCAAAACCTTAGAGCAATTGTACCTCAGAGGAAAACAATTGATATAAAAGATTACGAAGTGGACGATTTTAAACCCAGCGGAAATAATCTCTTAGACGAATGGCGCATAAAGAGATTTTCTGAATATTTAACATATAAATTTCCATTTTGGAAAAGGATAGTGTTAACTTGTAGTGATGAAAGAGTGTAATTGTGAAAGAATGCGATTGATATTGCCATTGTGCGTTTTCCAAAGATTCTTCACTACACAAAATCCTTGAATATATTTCGCTAAGTTCTTCGTATTCTTCAGCCCTCGCTTGAGTCGGAAAAAGTCTTTCAACAATGAAAACTTAGATTCACATTGATTGTTTTTACCGAGCGGTACCACTACGTGATTGATATTTCTGAACAACAGCTTTACTGCACTTTCATATGCACCAAGTCCATCAGTAATAAGTTCAATGTTTCTAGGTTTTGAATTACCAAAGAACTTCTCGAGCAATACTTTGACTTGTCCCATATCACGATACTTTGAGACATGCCAACAAAGAATTAAGTTAGTTTCGTGATCAACTAATAGCCAAACATAGTACTTTTGTTCTTTGAACACAAGAACAGTTTCATCAGCATGAACTGAGAAAACATTTTCGATGGTAAATGTTGGAAAAAGTACAGAGAATAAAGTACACAATTTAATAACCCATTTGTATATGGTGACATGAGATACTTTGATATTAAGAGAATGAGCAAGAGAGCGATAAGACATATTGTGTTTCATATACAAAACAAAAGCCTTTAAGACGAAAAAGATAGGGAAGCGGAAATATTTAAATTTCTCAGGAATAAGGGTGACTGGTTCGGGGAGGTTAAAAGGTACTCTATCTTTGGTACGACAAGCTCTACAACGGAAGACAACGAAAGAGCGACGGACTTTGTAAATTTGCATAGATTTACCACAAGAAGTGCATTTGGGATAAGGGAAAGGGAAGTTTTTGCGTTTTTGAGAATGGGAGAGTTTGAAAGAATGATGGCAGAGTTTGCAAAGGAATTGTTGGTTACCGTATTTGTCATGACCGTTTTTGTATAAGCTGGTGGAACCGCATTTTGGACAAGAGAGCGTTGAGTTGTTCATATCGGGATACCTCCTTTGTCGAGAGTTGGTTGGGGGGTGTCCCCTCTTTATAAGGATAATGCGGTTTTTGGAAAGTTTCAATACTTTTAGTTAACATTATCACTCACAAATAGGGGGCAGGTTTATGAAAAAATTTATGAAAGAGTTCTCGGATTTTTTAAAGCAGTATAATGTTATAGGTCTTGCCGTTGCTATAATCATCGGTGGAAAGTTAAATCAATTTGTCACATCTTTTGTAAACGACTTATTAATGCCAGCTATTTTCCAACCAGTTTTATCCAGCAACCAGTTTTATCCAGGTTGCGTTTGAGCAAAATTGAACAAATTAACTGGCACGGTATTTATTGGGGGAAAGTTGTTTCGGCTGGTATTGACTTTTTAATAGTTGCTTTCTTAGTATTTTTGCTTATAAAATCAATGAACAAAGCTGCTGAAAAAACAAAAGTAGCCGCTGAATTAGCTGCTAAGAAAGTGGAAAAAATTGAGGAAAAAATAAAGAAAGACTAATGTTTACAATTAAAAACAAAAGGCGACTTTATGTCGCCTTTTTGTTTTCTAACGTAATCAATCACCAAAGGATAAATGAAGCGTATCCAACGGTATAGGAATAATCCTGCGAAAATTCCGCACTTGTTGTGTGATAAACAAGCTCTACATTACTAAATAAACTCCTTACAACCGCGACAGGACCTGGTCCACACATCGTTATGTTGTGTTTCTTTATTCTCTCGTAAAGGCCCTCAATATCGCCTTCTAATATCTTTTCGATGGCCAATTTGTCTTTTTCTAACGTTATTTCGTGTGGATCGTAATGATTAAAATCCGAAGACGCAACTACAAGTGTGTCAGGATATTCTTTAATTATTTGCTTTAGTTTATCAACTATTTTTGAAACGGTTGATAAACGCTGATCCATCATACACACTGGGATGATTTTAAATTCTCCAAATGCATATTGCAACAATGGTAACTGTACCTCTATGGAATGTTCGTACAAATGTGCCATTTCATCTGAAAAGATAACAGTATTATCGATTAGTTTGTCCGCTATCTCACTATTCACCTCTATATTTCCTAGAGGAGTCTGCCAGATACCTTCACTCCAAACTGAAACAAGTTCACCGTAACCTGTATGATTCGGGCCAAATATTATAATATTTTTTGGTCGACCATATTCAGTTGCTTTTTTAATTCCCATACCTGCTGTTTTACCACTGTAAACATAACCAGCGTGCGGTAATATTAATCCAACAGGTTGGCTGAAAAAATCCTTATTAGTCGCCCTCTCACCAACAAATGCCTCACAAGTTTTCTCAAGTTGAATAGGTGTACCTGGATAAAATTTGCCAGAAACAACAGGTTTCCTATACATTCATTACGCCTCCGAAAATATAAAATCACTTATTCTTTCATAATATCAACTATTTTTGCTGTTAAGAATATCGTTATGCTTCTTTGTTCTGAAGCTTCTTTCGTTCCTCTGAAAAGGTACCCAAGAATTGGTATGTCTCCAAGGATTGGTACTTTCCATTCCGACTTGCTCTTTTCTTCCCTTGAAAGGCCGCCAATAACAAGTGTCTGACCATCTTTAATTGTTATTTTTGTGCTAGCATCTCGTTTGTTAATTTTTGGAAGTCCGTTTACTAAAACAGAGTAATCAAAATTACTTACAGAAGTTGTAATTACAAGATCGATAGTGTTATCTGCGTTTACATATGGAACTATCTTTAGTTCTATTCCTCCTTCAAGGCTTATTACTTGTTCATTGGTTTGTCCTCCAGAAGTACTTACAATTTTCAAAGGTATCGAATCACCAATAAATATTCGTGCTTCTTCGCCACTTTTTGTCATTATATTTGGATTTGCCAAAAGTTTTCCAATACCACTGGTTGCTCTGAAAGGAGTACCTTGTTCCGCCCCGCGAAGATCAAGTGAAATTCCAGCTTCGTTTAATATCTTATCAATTATCGAACCATCTAAAATATCAAGTAAGCTTACATTAAGAGTTAAACCATTTGAACCAAATGTTAGATAATTTCCAGCTTTTAGTAATGTAACAATTTCTTCTGAAAGTGAACCATTTCTTGATTCGTCTATTATTCGCGCATCGATAGAAACTATCTTTGGAGTTGTAAACTTTTCAATTAATTTGTTAATATCATCTACGTTCTTAGGATCAAGGTCATAAGCAACAATTATACCTGCAGAAGGACTTACCATTGTCTTTCCACCATAAAATTTTATAAGTTCTTCAACTTTATCAGTGTTTCTTGGAACATTAAATGTGTAAGTTGTTTGTACTTTAGTTGCATCTGGTGTTGTATCTACAATGTAGACATTCCCAGATTTTTTGATTGATATCCCATAATTCAGCATTATTGAATTAAATGTTTCAAAGTCAATCCCAGAAACTGACATTGTTGCTGTTCTATCTATTGGTTTTGCAAAGACCACTTGATATCCAAGTTCATCAAAAATAGTTTGAATAACTTGTGAAATAGGTTCGTTATCTATCTTTAAATTTATCAATCCATCCTTAACAAACGCCTTTTTTGAGTCTGTCTTATTATTAATAACGCCCTTAGGTGTAATGTAAGTTATGCTTCCTACTTCTGTAAAGTTAACCCAGGTTGAAAATGTTTCTTTGAAAGTTTCATAATTAATATCTTTTAGATACATGGAACTTATACTAGCACCTATTTTCTCTAATTTATAAGACTTGTTAAGTTTAACCATAACTTGGGTGATGATATCATCAACAGGCATATTAGAAACATTTATAGTTATAAGCCCATCTTTAACAACAACAGGTTCTGTTTTAATTTCTTCTTTTACAACCTGGTTTGCAGTTGTTGTACTTTGCTGTGTTTTCATGATTGAAATATAATAAGTATCATTTTTCAATTCATAAGTTATATTATAAGATGATAACTTATCTAAAAATTCTTGGAAATTTGAAACTACCGTTCTCATAGAACATGTAGATTTTATATCATCAACCAAAACGAACTGTTGTTTAAATAACCTGCCAACGGTTATTATAACATCTTTTATATTTTTATTGCTAACATCTATTAAGAGTTTATCGTCAACAAGACTGTATTCTTTGCCTTGCTCTAAAGATATTTCGCCTATAAATTTGCTAACTTTACCAATTTCCTCTTTTGACCCAACGACAATAAATCCCTGAGAAACTTTATAAGTTTTAACGTTAAAATATTCTTTTATCAAGCTATCAAGTTCTTCCGGATAATTTAACAATGTGTAGGATTTATCTAAAACAGAGTTCTCAGATACGAATTTTTTTACATTTTCAAGTTGCTCATTTGTTCCAAACACAACATAGCCTTGCGATGTTTTGTAAGTTTCAACGTTGTATAAAGTCTTTATAACACTATCAAAACTATCTGGATAATCTATAAATAAATATTTCCTTTCAGGGGTTATAGACAATTTTTCAATCTCTTGCTTAATTTTCTCTACATCTTTTATTTCTCCATTTATGTAAATTATATTCCCTACTTGTTCTATCTCAACACTTGGTGCAATTAACTTGGAAAGCTTATCAATTTCTTCTTTCTTCAAATTTTGCGGTAATACCATCGATAATAATGAATCTGAAGGATTTAGCGAGTTTAGATAACTTACGGCTTCTGCCACGTTTTCTTTTAATCCTGTGACAACCATTTTATTTATATCAGGGAAATAATCAATCTCAACGTTATATACTTTCTTTAGGTAATCTATATGATTTTGTCCTACTTTAAACGATAAATCAACGCTTACACTTTCAATCAATTTAGCATATTCTTTTGCTCTAGATACATTTGAAGGTGTACCTACTATATACGAAACATCACCAGCTTGGTATAATTTAACATTAAACAATTCTCCTAGCATTTTAGATGAATTTGGTTCTATTTTTCCTAGTATTTCAACTATATTTTCAGATTCTTGAACAAAGTTTTCCAAAAATTTCTTTGCGTCATTTACAAGAGAACCTTGTAAAACTATACTTTCTCCAATTTGATATACCTTAACATTGTATATATCTTCAACGGCTTTTTTAGCCTCTGATTTGTATTTGTCAGGCAATATAATCATTGTGTTACCATAATCTTTTCTAACTTTCTCAATAGTAGTCTTCGCAGTTTCAATTTCAGATTTACTAACAGTTACTATAAAATATTTATCTTTATCCTCAACAACATAGCCTGTTAATTTGGATATAACCTCTGCTGGAGGATCTGTAGGAATCTTCTGAATTGCAAAATTTGTAATCTCCTCAGAAATGGATTTTTTAAGTCTTTCAATCTCATTAATCCTTCCTTGAACTAACTTTGTACCATCTGAAAAGTTTTGCAAAATAGTAACTTTAAATTTCTTTAAGAAATTTTCATCAGCTTTTACAATGTAGGTTGACTCACCTAAAACATCTACATATTTCAAAAATTTCTTGTAAGTATCTTCGCTAGAAAAAAGATTTACGATAACTTTATTTTCTATTGTTTTCATATCGAAATCATTTTCCAAGACGCCGATATATTTGAGTATTGAAATTACAACATTTTCTGGAACGTCATCAATTACAATTTTCCAAGGATTTCCAATGTATGATTCTTTTGAAAGTGACAAGGCAATTTTTTCATAACCAGAAACAACATACAACTTGCCCGAAACCACTTTGGGGTTAGAATTTGGATAAATTTCTTTTAAAACTGCCTGAACTCTTTCAGGATAATTCACATCAACAGGTATATATGTTACTGTTGTTGATAGTTGAGTGACTTTAGACTCGGCGCTTTTAATTATTTTTTCAACTTGAGAAACTATAGAAGCATCATCAACCAATATGGCTAGCTTCTTATCTGATTGAAGAATCGCAAAATCTTTTATATCGTATATCTTTTGCAAAGAAGTAATTAGAGAGCTAAGCTCATCTTCGCTAATGTTATATTGAATATAGTACCACTTGCGTTGCTGAATTCTTGCCATAATTTGTTTTAGTAAATTCTCTACTTCTAAAGGTTTTGATGTTTTAACAGCTATTTTTTTCTGTTCTTTTAAAATCACATAATCATCTGTTGTAAACCCATATATTTTTGAAATTTGAGAAAGCGCTTCCTCAATATCTTTGTCTGAAACATTGTATGAAATATAGTACCAATCTTGAACTTTCATAGGCACCAGAGCTTCAGCTATCATTTTATATTCATTAACTCCACCATAGATGAAAACTTTTGATTTATCTCTGGTTAAACCCAAATAAGATCCAGCACTTAAAACTTCTCTCAATTTTTCAACATTCACTTGCGCATCGTAAACTTGCCAGAAAACAGCAAAATTCTTTTGAATTTCCTCCTTGCTTCCAATATACATAACTTGGTCAGAAGCGTAAGCGTAAGAAAGATTGGCAGCAGTTAAAATTGTTCTGATTACATCTTCAATAGAAGAGTTATCTAGCTTAATGCTTACGGACTTATCCTTGGCTCCGTCGTAAAGAACCACCTTAATTCCAAAAAACTCGGCAACATCTTTTATTAAAATATCACTCTTTATATTTGCAAAACTTGCGGTTAACCTTTTTGAAGACATACTATATGGCAATCTTATATACAATTTAGTACCTGTGGTATTGTACTTAACACTTCCTGGAGTTAAAGTATAAACAAAAGCATTGACTTTTCCGTCTATTGGAACTATTTGAACGCCCTCAGTACTACCTATTGAAATAGGTAAGTAAATTGATCCTTTTGCAAAATCATCAATAAGGAAATAATGAACAGTTCTACTCTCGTTTTTACCATAATATAAAACATTAGGCGCTTTCGAAAAAGAAAGTACAATTACAATCTCATTAGTCGACGTTACATAACTTACGTCTAAGAGTTCTGAATACAATAATGTATTGAAAAAAACAAGTACCAAGAAAACTATAAAGTATTTAATTAACCTATTCATTAATAATCCCCCCAAAATATTATTGTTTTGCCAGTAAATTAGAAAGTTTTTTTATTTTCCCATCGTAAGTATCAAGTAAAATAATTTCAAATTCACGAACATCTATAATTTTGTATCTATTATCAATTATTTCCGTATCGTAAAAAGATTTTGTATCCGTTCCTTGCCTAATATATACTTTTCTTCTTTGCTTACCACCCTCGGAAATGGATAAATAACCAACATATTCGAACTCTGCAGTTGATATATCTTCAATTTCTCCAAAAGCTGAATTAGTACTTTTAAGCCTCGAAGAAAGAAACTTACTATCGCCAGTTGATACTTTGTCAAATTTAATTTCAAGTAAGTAAGGCTTGAACATATCAGTAAATGTAGAATCTGGTATCATGTTTTGTATTTCAACAATAGAAAGATTTTGAGCAATAACTTGTGAACTATTTTCTGTTTGATTCAAACTCGGATTTTGCCATTGATTTTGAACACCTTGAGTAGGAGTACTAACTGATTGTTGAGCCGTCTGTAGTACCGGTTGAGGATTTGGTGAATTCATACGTATAAGAACAAAAATAGCAACAACCCATATAATTACTGCAATCAGTAATAGAATAAGTGTTTTTTTATTGACTTTTCCCCCAAGAGTCACCTAATCGCCTCCCACTTTCAAATTCACAGTGTAGTAAACGGGTGTTGCTTCAAATAAAATTGGATAATAAACATTGGCATTCATGTAAAAGTATTTTATTTCTGCAACTTTTTTGGAAAGTATCTTAGATAGTAATTTTTCAACATCATCAGATATTAACTCAGAATTAACTTCCATCTCTAACATATTTCCAAAATCTTCTTGTAACTTTGCAAGAATTTCAGATTCTTGCTCTAATTGTTTTAATTTGTTGTATACTTGAGTTACTTCTGACAATTTGCTTTCTAAATTTTTCATATACTGATAGTAAGAATTGTAAAAATATATACCTGCCATTAAAAAAAGGACAATCATAATAAAAAATGCAATTAATACCGCTATTTTTCGCTGAATAACAATCACTTTTCTCCCTCCATGTTGTACCTAAAGTATCTCATATTTCCAAAAAAATTTTTTTCATCAATTTTATTTATAAGAACATTTTTATAAAGCTTTGAGAGATCACTGTATACAGTTTGTGTAGATACCTTAGTTTCAATACCATATTCGTAAAAATCAATAAAAAATTTGACTCCATCATATCTTATTTCTTTCAGAAAAATTCTATTTGGTATTCTTGAAGCGAAGTATGAAAAATATTTCAAAAAATAGATATCTTTGTATGAATTTAGAATACTATTTTTCACAACTATATTTGCGTTTCTAATTTCTTCAACCCTTTTTTCAAAAGTATACTTCAAGTTATCAATTTGTTGATCAAGATTTTTCATATCTAAACTTGATAAATTATTGAAAACAACAGGATAGTTCCTTAAAAGTTTACCTGTTTCTAAAATCTTCATCTGATATGAAAGATAGATAAGAGAAAGCGCTGGAAGCGTGACAAATAATAAAATTATAATGAAAGTCTTTAACTTTATTACCCTCTTTTTACCATTTGATAGATTTAACCTTTCCAATTTCGATACCCCCTCTATAAATAAGACCAAGATCAGCTAAACCTATTTTATTCTTATCCTTAGTTGGAAAAAGTAATACAGGTTCAGAAAATTTTCCTCTAAAATTACCTTCGAAACCCAATATAATATCTCTCATAATTTTAAAGTCACATACAACTACTATTCCAGAAATCATTTGAATATCGATTTTCTCGATCTCAGTAGTGTTAGTAGCTATTATCAATTCCCTCTCTATTTGCGAGAGTACGTCTATAGAAATAGAATCCACTATTCTTTTTGCTGCTTTTGTGAGTTCCTCATTTTCACTTCTTTCTATCTCAAATAGTTCAAAACCAGTTTCCTCTTTTACAATCTTACTTATATCTTCCATAGAGAAATCTAAAATTCTTACATTTATTATCGAATTGTTGTTCATAACAACTATACCTGATGACATTCTCCCCAAAACGAGATACATCCAATACCCTGGAAATTTTTTCGTAACTAACAATTCCGATAATATATTCGGATAAGCAACGTCTGGCTCGAAAGAGATGTTTCTTGACATTTTATATCGATCATAATCAGATTTTCTTACGAACAAAACCAGAGTTTTACCATATACTGTGGGGATACAAGAAAGATTTATTTCTTCGTTTAAATCCATAAGCCTTCTTATCTCAAGCTCCGCAATTTTTTTCATCTCTGAATAATTTTTAACTGGTGGAAGTTCAATATAAGTTGTTTGTATGATATCCCAAGGAATATTTATAACAACCATGCTCTCCGGATCAGGAGAAATTGGTTGCTGATAAAAACCTTTTATTTTTATATTACCGGAAAAATAATTAGCAGATAGTGTCCCATACTCACTTTGTTCTGAGTTATATACTAGTATCTCGTGTACAAAAATTCCCACTTTATCTCCCCTCTACTTTCCATTTGAAACTTCAAACATTATTGGTTCAATAGTTATCCCATTGAAAAAAGTACCACTCTCAGTCCAACCAAATGGAATTATAAATAATCCTTTTAAAGATTCTTCTGACATTCTATAGAATTCCACCTTGTTATCCTTTCGAGATATTCTACATGAGTTTGAATTATATTCTTTTACAACATTAGCTTTCCAAAGACCAGAATAAACCGCTGTTTGGATGTATTCATAAGATATATCTAAATTAAGCAATTTCGAAAAGTTGAGTATCATTGAAGTTAAGATAAATGTAATTACAAGAATTGAAATAACGATTTCCAAAAATGTCAAGAAAATCACCCGAACCTTGAATTTGTCAAACTCACCTACCAAACTGTCCTTGCATTTGGAAGATCGTTGAGTACATAGTAAAGGCGATGAATGCTATAAACAAACCAACAAAAGCAATTAGTGCCGGTTCAATTAAACTAACAAGTTTTTTTGTATCACTAAGAATTTCTTCCTCATAAAAATCTGCAACTTTCTCCATAACAACATCTAGTTTACCTGTTTCTTCGCCTGTTCCAACCATTTCGTAAACTATTTGAGGAAAAATTCCAGCACGTTTTAAAGCTCCTTTCAAATTACTACCAGCCTTTACTTCTTCTATGACCTTTGAAATTATTGATATAAATCTTGGATTATTAGATGCTTTCGCTGCCATATCCAAAGCATTTACCATAGGAACACCACTACCTATAAGAACACCTAGCGTACGCGTAAATCTCTCATTCGACATTTTTTGTCTTAACTTTCTTATCGGCGGAATAAGGTTACCGATAAAATCTTTTACATAAGCACCGTAAACAGTATCAAGAAAAACCTTCAAACCATAACCAACCGCGATAACAACTGGTGCCAAAATGTACCATTTTTTTGTGAATATATAATTCATCTTCATTAGCATCCCAAGGACACCACTTTGAGGAACCGTTCCAAAGACAGATATTAATCTTGGAAGAATAAAGACAGAAATAACTATAACAACCACCACAGCAAAGCCCAATATAAACATAGGATATGCCATAGAAGATTTTACCTGTTCCCTTAATCTATTTACACTCTCATAATAGTTTGCTACTTTTTTCATTGTTACATCTAATATACCGCCTTCTTCACCTGCTTTTACCATGTTTATAAATATAGAATCAAAAATACCTTGACGTTCAAGTGCATCTGAAAAAGAAACACCAGCTTTCATATCAGAAGCAACTTCTTTCAATGCTATTCTAAACTTTTTTGAAAAAACTTCTTGTTCTGAAAGAGTTATAACGGCATCGGCAAGCCTAATGCCTGCAGAAATCATCGTTTCTAATTGCCTTGCAAACAAAACTATATCCTTTAATTTTGCTTGAAAGACTGCTTTTTTCTTTCCCGTTGAACTGCTTCTAGTTTTTTCACCTTTCTGAACAAGATCTGTTATAATTATTCCTTGCTCTCTTAATCTATCAAGTGCTTCTTTAACGCTTTCAGCTTGAATTATACCTTTTAATTTTCTTCCAGACCTATCTACACCTTTGTATTCAAATACCAGATAATATCACCTCTTTATTTCTTTATCACTTCGTCGGAAACCATCTTGCCATCTTCAAGTGTAATAACTCTTTCACACAAATCCATAAAAAGCTCTGGTTCGTGCGTAGCTATAATATAACCCTTATTCTGATTTCGAAAACTCTCCAAAATTTTTCTAATTGATAAATAACCTTTCAAATCTAACCCTGCTGTTGGTTCATCAAAAATCAAAAATTTTGGATTATGAAGTAAGATAGAAGCAATCGCTATCTTGCGCTGTTCACCACCAGAAAGCTTAAAAGGTGATTTGTAAAGTATTTCTTCATTTAATCCCACACTAATAAGCAGTTTTTTTAAATCTTCCTTTGTGTAAGAAACTCCAAAGTTTTTTGCGGCATATGTTATTTCTTGTTCAACAGTTTCGTTAAAAAATTGTCTTTCTGGTATTTGAAAAGCAACCCCAAATTCTTTTCTAAAATTGTATGCTTTTTCAAATGGGTTTGTACCATCGTAAAATATTTTCCCTGATGAAGGTTTTATAAGCAAGTCTAAAAGATAAATCAGCGTTGTTTTTCCTGATCCAGTGTTTCCAACAAGTAATATTCTTTCATCAGTTGTAAATGATAAATTTATGTTACTCAGTGCTACTTTTTCAACATCCGTATTTTTTTCGAAAATAACGGAAATATCTATCAATTCAACTTTCAAAATTCATCACCTACTAAATCTCTTTTTTTATCCATTTATTTTTTTCGAAATATAAATCCTTATTCCTCCTTCTTTCCATACATCTTCAGCGTTACCAAATATCTCTTTCATGTAATTTTTAATCCTCTCTCCACCTTTGTTGTGATAAGCTACTAGCTGAAGTGTACCACCATCCTTGAGATGTTGAAAAGCACCTTCTATAAGCTTCATCCATACTTCTTTTCCAGCAACAATTGGAGGATTAGATATAATATGGTCAAAAAGATAACCTTCCCAAGGTTCGTAAAGGTTTCCTTGCCTAATATCAGCTTGTATATTGTTATCTTTTGCGTTTATCTTTGCAAATTCGACAGCACGTTTATTAACATCGGACATGAAAAGTTCTATAGATGGATTTTCCTTCTTTAATGTAATTCCGATAACTCCGTACCCACAACCTATATCTAACACTTTTCCACTGATATTTTCACAGTGATTTATAAGTATTTCTGTTGCTTTATCTACCTTTCCAAAAGAATACACACCTGATGGACTTTTAAATTTGTAAACATGGCCATTCTTAAGCTTTAGTTCAACATCCCTAACTCTTAAGACTGATTGTGGTTCTTCAGAATAATAATGTTCAAAACTATTTTTATCTTCACTCAATTCTGAGCACCTCCAAAATTCATTCTTTATACTTTTACAGATTTTGATTCTTTTACTGGTTTTGATTTTTCTTCAGCTGAATTGATTAGAGAATCCACATCCTTTCCATCTACGCCATATTCACTTATACCAATAGTGCATGTCAAATCTAGATTTTGGGAATTTATAAACTTCACTATACTATCATTCAATCTATCAAAAATGTTGTAAGGAAATGATTTTGATATAGCCAAAACGGCAAAACTTTCTCTATTCAACGAAACTAAAATATCACTTCTCCTAATATTCTTTTCAATTATTTTTGCGAATTTTTGTAAAATATTATTTCCGTAATCAAAACCATGTTTTCTATCTACTTCGTCAATGTTTTCAAATTTAATTTTTATAAGATAAAGATTACTGGAATCTCTCTTAGCCAAAGAAACGTATTTATCAAAATAATTTCCAAGTACCTTGTAATTTGGAAGATGAGTAACGGGATCAAACATAACAACTTTGTTTATCTTTTCGTTGAGTTCTTTCACTGACTTTATAAGTTCAAAACGCTCTACAGATAAAGAAAGTAAATCGCTTATCATTTCTGCGAAAGGTAAAAAATTGTTTTTCTCAAAAGTATATTCATCTTCCCATGTATCGAGGTTGAAGAAGCCTACAATTTTTCTCTGAACCCTTATTGGAATAGAAACAAAGGCCTTAATATTTTCAATACTTTTGACCGATTCTTTAAGAGTATCATCAATATTTCCTACTTTCTGTGATAATTCTTTTATAAAATCAATACTTTTTCTTTTAATGATATAAACATGTTTAAACCTTCTCATAAACATTTCTTCCTTTTTAAACCTTATCTTTTCCAGCAATTTGTAATCGTGGTTATAAGCCGCAATGTAATAAAAAGAGCCATCAACATCTTGAAGTAGCACACTTCCACTGTGGATAAATGGTATATTATCAACTAATACCTTCAACAATGCTTCAAAATCTTTTCTTTTCAAGGAAGTTTCTCTCTCCGTTGAAAATTCAAGAATAAGTTCGCTGAAGCTTATAAAAGCATTTTTCACTTCTTCAGAAAAATTATTTTGCTTCATTTGAATTACTCCTTGAATCATATTTGGAGAACATTTTGACGAAAAATTTTATCGATAAAAAGAATAAAGTAAGAACCAAAATCAAAAACAAATAACCAACAATACCTACCCTTAAAGCTTTGAAAAACTCTGAAAAGTTTATCATAATTAAACACTCCTTGAGAAAAAATTTTCATATTCCACTGACAAGTGCAATTAATATTCCGCCAGCTAAAACAGAACCTATCTGCCCTGCAACGTTTGCTCCCACTGCGTACATAAGCAAATAATTTGTAGGATCTTCTTTCCTTCCAAGTTGATGAATTACCCTTGCGGACATAGGAAAAGCGGAAATTCCAGCTGCTCCAAGCATAGGATTTATCTTACGCTTTAAAAATAAATTCAAAAACTTAGCAAATAAAACCCCTCCAGCTGTATCGAAAATAAAAGCAACAAGCCCAAGAAGCAATATAAAAAGTGTTTGCGGTCTAAGGAACTTATCTGCAGTCATCGTCGATCCTATTGATAAGCCAAGGAATATAGTAACTATATGCGCAAGTTCATTTTGAGCAGTCTTCGATATACTATTCAAAACACCGCATTCTCTTAAAAGGTTGCCAAACATCAAAAAGCCAATTAATGCAGCAGAACTTGGAGCTAGTAAACTTGCAACCAGAGTTACCAATATTGGGAAAATTATTCTAATTTTTTTATTTATCTTGACTCCTTTAGGTTCCATTTTTATCTTTCTTTCTTCTTTTGTCGTAAGTAACTTTATTACAGGTGGTTGAATTATAGGGACAAGGGACATATAAGAATAAGCCGCAACAGAAATAGGTCCTAAAAGTTCTTTTGCAAATCTACCAGCAACATAAATAGAAGTTGGTCCATCGGCTGCACCTATTATTCCTATCGATGCTGCTTGTTTTATATCAAAACCTAACAAAGTCGCGACAACCATCGTTGCAAAAATTCCAAATTGAGCAGCGGCACCAAATAAAAACATTATCGGATTTTCAAGTAATGGTCCAAAATCAATCATAGAACCTACAGCAATAAATATCAAAAGTGGAAAAATTTCTGTTATAATACCAATATCGAAGAATATATTCAAGACACCTTTGTGAAGTACACCATCTATAACCTGATCAACTGCTGAACTCAGAGGAATGTTAACTAAAATGGTTGAAAATCCAATTGGAATTAGTAATGCTGGTTCGTATTCTTTTGATATAGCTAAATAGATTAAAAAGATTCCAATAAAAATCATAACCAAATTCCCTATGCTTAAGTTTAAAACACCTAAAAACAAATTCAAAGCCATTACCCATCACCCCATTTGTTAGTTTTTATTATAATTTTATCAAAGTGAGTATATCAAATTACACACACGTTAATAACTAACACTTTTATTTTAGCATAAAGTTTAGTAAAAAATATTTGATCTATTTTTTGTTACTTAAATTTAAATAACTCTTAAATAAAACTATTTTAAGTTTACTTTACATGAAATATATTAATATTATTTAAACTAGAGGTGATAGTATGATATTCTATGTACCGATTTTTATTATATTTTTGTTTCTGTACAATTCTATAATTGCGCTTCAAACAATAACAGTATTCGCAAGATACAAGGTGAAGGAGCTTTCTTATGCAGGAATTTTCGTTTCGGCTGTAATAATGTTGTACTCGTTTGGATACGCTATGGAATTGATCTTTATAACTTCCAGTGATATAAGCTCTGCTTTTCTGTGGTACAAAATACAGTATTTCGCAATAGCATTTATCTCTTTTAGTTTTTTTGTATTTGTAAACGCGTTTGTTGGAAGAAAAATTAAGAAAAATATAGTCATTCCACTAATGATTATTCCATTAATCACTCTTATTTTACTTTGGACAAATCAATTTCATCATCTTTACTTGAAAGGATACCTTGAAAACGGAAAATATACCATACCAGGTCCTTGGTATTATATAAAATTGGTATTATATAAAACTTATTTACGAATACATACTCATTGGCTTTAGTTATTACATTATGTTATCAGAGATAAGAAAAAAAAAGATTCTTATTTAGTAGAAACACAATTATTCATCTAATTTTTGCGGTTATGATTCCTCTCTCATTAAATATTATATACATAATTTTAAAGATGAACATAGACTTGACTGCTTTTGGACTGATGGCAAGTATAATTATTCTTTTTTACGAATCTCAAAAAAAGTACGGATTAGATTTTAGAGAAGTAGCAAAGGAGATAACATTTGATTCTACTAATGATATGATAGTTCTTATTGATAAAGAAGAACACATTCTTAGTTACAATAAATCTTTTTCTTCAATGGTAAAAGAGTTTCTTGGTATAGAAGAATTAGCTTACAAAAACATATCAGAGATTTTGTCACAAGAATGTATTTCCGTAATAAGAAATGGTTATGGCATTGTCGAAAAATTTGGTAGATATTTTCAAATAAGTGTTGTTGATATTAAAGAAAAAGTTAAAAACTCAAAATTTGAAGGAAAAGCTGTCTTTTTCCATGAAATAACGGATATTAAAAAATTAGAAGAAGAAGTTATCGCTGAAAGTAAGAAATATCAAACACTCTTTGAATTTTCCCCTCTTGGAATTCTTGTAGAAGATTCTAATGGTAACATTTTAGATGTCAATCCAGAATTTTGTAAGATAAATTGTTTAAGAAAAGAAGAACTAATCGGTCAACATGTATCTATTCTCGCACCAAAGGAAGATTACGAACAGGTTATAAAAAATATCAAAGAAATTATCTCTGGAAAAACCCTTATCCACACAGTTAGAAACCTGTCTCGTAGTGGAGAAGTAAAGTACCTTGAACTATACGAAAGAAAAATAACACTTCCTGATGGTAAAGATGGTATATTGTCTATCCAAAAAGATATAACAAAAATTGTTATGGCACAGAAGGTTATAAAATCGCTTGCAAAATACCAACAGATAATTCTTCAACTTGCTCTAAACATTATAAACACACCTGTTGAAAAGATTGATAAAGAAATTAAAAGAGCAATTGAACTCATTGCAAAAGAATTAAACACAAATAGAATTAGAGTCTATAAATTTTCAGCAGATGGCAGTTTTAATTCGATAAGTAACTGGTTTTATTCTAATAATCCTATTGAAAACACCTTCGTATCGTTTAACATTAAAGATATAAGTGGAAAAGAATTAGATGAACTAATGGCAGGTAAACAATTTTCAATAGCAAAACAAAATGTTTCAAATGAATTTATCAAAAAAATGTTTGGAGAAAATTCTATCTCACTCATTACTCCGATAAAAATAAACGAAAATGTTATAGGTTTCATAAGTGCAGCCTTTAAGGAAGATAGAGCGTTAACTGTTGCCGAAAAGAGGATTTTCTTGTTACTCGCGACGCTACTTGCAAACTCGGAAATCAGAAAAAAATACGAAGAAGAATTAATAAAAGCAAAACAAGAAGCTGAAAAGGCCAATCAAGCTAAAAGCATTTTCCTTGCTAATATGAGCCATGAGATAAGAACTCCTCTTAACGGAATAATAGGATTTACAAATTTACTTAAAGAAACAAAACTTGATGAAAAACAAGAAAAGTACGTTTCGATAATTCTAAAGTCAAGTGAATTATTACTAGAAATAATCAATGATATCTTAGATCTGGCAAAAATTGAAAGTGGTAAATACCAACTTGAACCATTAGAAACAAATTTAAAGATGGAACTCCAAAGCTCACTATTACTATATGAAGCAAAGGCAAAAGAAAAAAATGTTGAATATGAAATAAGAATAGATAAAGAAATAAGCGATTGCTTAATACTTGATAGTGTAAGGTTGCAACAAGTTATGTTTAATCTCATAAACAACGCGATAAAATTTACTCCAGCCGGTGGCTCTGTAAAAGTTTTTGTAAAAAAGATTTCTGAAGATGAAGAGCATGAAAATATAAGATTTTCAGTAATTGATACAGGAATAGGTATTCCAAAAGAAAAACTCGAAAAAATATTTGAACCTTTCGAACAGGCAAGTGTGTCCGTAACGAAAAAGTATGGTGGAACGGGGTTAGGTTTGGCTATAAGCAATTTAATAGTTAGTATGATGGGGTCAAAGATAATTGTAGAGAGCGAAGAAGAAAAAGGAAGTCATTTTTATTTTGATTTAAAATTAAAAAAGTGTTCTAAGAAAGAAATTACACAAGACATGAAAACAATAAAATCAAAAAAGTACAATGCAAAAGTATTAGTTGCTGAAGACTACGAAATAAATAGGATACTTATAGAAGAAATACTAAACAAATACGATATAAAACCAGATTTTGCAGTAAATGGTAAAGAAGCCGTTGAGATGGCATTAAATAAAGATTACGACATTATCTTTATGGATGTATTAATGCCAGAAATGGATGGTATAGAAGCAACAAAGAAAATAAAAGCGATAAAACCTAACCTTCCAATTATAGCACTTACCGCACACGCATTAAAAAGTGTAAAAGAAGAAGTATTATCCGTTGGTATGAATGATTACATAACAAAACCTATAAAAATTGCTGATTTAGAAAGAGTTTTAAATAAATTCTGTAGTCATTTAGAATCGTCTGAAAAAAGTGAAAAAGAAGCGCGAATTTTTAATGCAAATATTGTTGGAGAAAAAAGAGAAATAAACGAAATCGAAAAAGATATAGAAATAACTAAGCAAGAACAAGGTTTTGACGAAGAGTTTATGAAAGAATTAATCAAAATGTTTATAAATTCCACCAAAGAAAGCATTTTAAACATACGGAATGCTTTACCAAAAGTCGATTTTAAGACTATTCAAAGGGAAGCACATAGTATAAAAGGTGCAGCTAGGTCTCTTAACTTCAATAGTATTGGAGAACTTGCTTATCAATTAGAAATAAAAGCAAAAGAAAAAGATGATTCGTTTGATTATGAAACTCATTTAACTCAGATAGAAGAAAAACTAAGAAACGTTATTAATTTTTTCAGAATAAAATACGAAAAGAATAATTAACTAACAATGACCAATAAAATCAATGACATCTTGGTCAAATTGCCTTAGAGATTTTGTTAATAGTTCAATTCTTCTAATAGTTTCTTCAACATCTTTTGCAGCAAAGCCATTTCCACATGGTATATTTGTGTCTTTAAGCGCCAATTTTGAAGCGTTCAGTGCCATTTGTGTACCTATACTTGCTTTCAGTGCACAGCCTCGTTTAGCTCCGTCGCAAGTCATACCAAAAAGCGTCGCTAAAACGTTATTTATAGCATTTTTTATTTGCTCAGCGTTACCACCTGCAAGGTAAGTTATTGCAGCACTACTGCCAGCTGATGCTATGGATCCTGCACCGCACACAGGTGTTAAAACACCTGTGAACGCTTTTATGTAAGTTGTTACAAGAATACTTAACAAAACTGCCTTTTCTATTTTTTCTTCTGGCATTTCATTTTCCCTACCGTACAATGTTGGGGGAACTATCGATGCTATACCCTGATTACCACTACCAGCTACAGTCATTATTGGTATCAATTCGCCATTCATTCTCTCATCAACACCAGCAGCAACATATGCGGGTATTCCTTCTTCCAGTGCATATCCAAAATTCCCTTCTTTTTTTATTCCTTCCCTTGCAGCGTTAACATTGTATTTTATGCCTTCTTTTACAACATTTACAACATCTAAATCAGGATTTTCAATGTATTCAAAGATATCGTTCAAAGAAATTGATTTAACCAAATCTTTCTTAAAATTAACACTCGTTTGAGTGTTTCTTATTTCATTCCCATCAACAACTATTTTGCTAATATTATCATGTGAATCAGTTATTTCAATCAACACTTCGTTATCTGCTTCAAGCTTTGTTTTGATATGGAGATTATACGAATTCTCATAGCTAACTCTTATTTTATCTTTCAATTCATAAGCTTTTGAAAGTACATGTGAATTCACATCTTTGAAAACTTGCAAGCCATATTCTGGTTTTCCTACAAGATACGCAAGAGCTATTGCGAGGTCAAATCCATGTAAGTGAGTACCAGGTATACCTACTTCTAAACCATTTTTATATGTATTTCTGTCCATTATCACATCTATGCTTTTCAATACACCCCTCAAATACCCTTTCCCAACGGCAACCGACAAACCTACAGCAACAGGTTCCGTGCAGCCATACGATAATTTTACATTATCGAAAAATATCTCCCTGATTATACTTCTTTTTGAATTCTCTCCTTCTAAAAACTCAGACATTTAAAATTCCTCCTTCTCTTAGTAACTTCAAAACCTTGCAAACTTCTTCCCCTCGTCCCATCGTAAAAATATGAACCCCCGGAGCATCTTTTTCAAGAAGATTTTTGATTAGTTCAACAGTAAAACGGACACCTATTTCAAATTCTTCACTTTCAGATTTAGCTTCTTCCATTTTTTCAACAAATTTTTGTGGAATATTCACGAAAAACTTCTTTGGAATAGAATAAATTGACTTCTTACTTACCACAGGTTTTACACCCGGTATAATCGGTATATTTATCCCCATACTTCGAGATTTTTCAACAAATTTTTCATAAATTGCTGCATCAAAAACCATTTGAGTTATTATAAAATCAGCGCCATTATCAACTTTCTGTTTTAAAAACCTTAAATCAACGTCTAGATTCGGAGCTTCAAAATGCTTTTCTGGATATCCCGCAACTCCTATACAAAAATTTGTTGGTTTGGCTTCTGTGTAAAGGTATCTCCCATTGTTCATATCAGATATTTGCTTAACCAAATCTGAAGCATATTTATAGTCACTCTTCGCTACAGATTTAACTTCTTCCCCACGCACTACAAAGACATTTTCAACACCCATTATAGACAAGTCTATTAAAATATCCTCCATCTCAAATTTGTTCATACCTTTGCAAACCAAATGAGGAACAACATCGATATTGTACCTTTTCATCAAAGCGGCAGTCAAACCTATTGTTCCTGGTCTTTTTATCTTTTGAACCTTAATTATTCCATTTTCCGTTTCTAAATAATCTATTTCAGACGGATGGCGCGTTATATTTATGAAAGATATGTTATAATCCATCAACTTATCTAAAGTGGCAAATATTTTTTCAACATCTTCTCCTCTCTTAGGAGGGATTATCTCTATCGAAACTATCTTTTCATTTCTTAATTTTTCAACGATTTTCAACGTTTTGCTCCCCCTTCTTGCCAATATAATCTATATTTCGAACCTCACATTCCCTATAACTCCCATTTTTCCATTAATTATAATTACTACCCCATATATTACATCTTCCAAAAAACTTTTTGTGTATTCCAAGACATCTGTAATATCTCCGCTTATTTTTACCATATTTGAAAGTTTAGTTGCAAATCCATCTGCTATTAGTGAGTTTTTGGCTATAACTGTAACGATATCCGCATTACCAAAATTAAGAGAATGACCTATCTTTCCAGATGAACTACACACACCAAATTCTCCAGAACTGAGAACTATAGACAATCGGTTAAATTCACTATCAAAGTTGGAGAATATTCCTATTCTTGTTTCATCGAACGAATTGATGTATATATCACCGCCATTCTCAACGATAACTTTTTTACTTTTGTACTTCTCAATCAAATTTTTACCAACCAACTGAGAAAAGGCACCAGCTACACATGCCATCGGACCTACACCGGCAGTATTTGAAGCTTCTATCATTTTTTTAGCAATTTCTGGGGCATTGCCATCATATCCAATAGGTACCAAAGAAGTTTTAAATTCCTTATTTTTCCTTATATAGTCTTCCAACTCATTGTAAAGTCTTTTCACAGTTTCATACGTAAAATCGAGCATTTCAAGGTCAAAATTGTCAACTCCTACCCAGATATCCGTGTACTTGTACTTAACAAAAAAGCCTGTGATATCTTTTGAATAACTTTCCCTGTAAAACCTTTTAACAATAGGAATTTTACTTGATTTCATTTAAAATCCCTCAATAATTTTTTAATTTTCTGATTTCTCGTAAGGTAATCTTATACCTTGAGGACAAGAATCCGAACACAATAGACAATAAGTACACTTTGAAGCATCGTATCTAACTTCTCTATTTTCATCAAAATAAAGTGCATTGGTACTACACAAACTAACACACGCGCCGCAATTCACACAAGTTTTCTCGATTTTACTCTTCAAAGTTATATAGTTTTCTCTCATAGGTTCATCTACAATTTTTTTATCTGAAAGGCTTTTTAATTTTCTTTCCTCGTGGAGTTTTTCAACTGGATTAGTCAAAAAGAACATACCTTCCTTTATCCAGTTTTTCAATATTTTAGAAATATCTCTAGCTTTATTCAAACTTGATAATGAACTTGTTTTAACTTTTTTACCATTTATTTCAACATATCCGCTTTGCAGTTCTTCATAATTAACTACTTTTATTGTTGGTTTATCAATTTTCGAATAGTCTTTAATTTCTGTTTGTATGTCTCTGTTTGATAAACTAACATAATAAGCTATTTCTTCGTTTAATATGGGGATTGGAATCCCAACACCAACAAATAAAGTAACTCCATAATTTTTAAAGTACGCGCCTTTAATAAACTCCGTACTCATTTTTTTAGCATCCCCAACAAGTGCCAAGGTTCTTGAAGGTACAATTGGAATACCTTTGTCATTTATTTTAACAACGTTTCTAAACTGAGTACCATACCATGAAACGTATCCTATACCACCACCTAAGAATATCCTTGTACCTACACCAATTGTAAGCATCTTCGGATCTTTTAGAAGAGGACTAAGCTCTCCAGAAGTTGAATAAGTTACATTTCCATAGTTTGGTAATAACTTACCCATGTAAGTGTAAATTGTTTCATCTGAGCTATTTGTTGCTGCAGCGTAATTTTGATAAGCATTTCTTGGGTTAAACAAGAAAAAATCATTTATCGTTTCTTTATTAATGTATGTTTTAAAATATTTTCCCGGATAACAATCTGTACCTTTTCCCCAAGCTTCAAGTAATATATCTTCTCCCTTTATTAAAAGCTCAATTATATGTCCACCACCAAATGACTTATCATATTCAGATTCTTGAGTGGCCCCAATATATCCGTCTACAGCAGCAATTCCTCCGTAAACTCCAACACCTCCTAAGTTTATCTTTTCCATCCTCATAGGTGGTAAAGTATGCCCAAAGTTAATAAACGCACCGCTTGAACACATCGGAGCAAAAGTTCCTGTTGTAACGACGTCGACTTTCTTCGCAACCTCTTTTATGCCTTCTTCCTTAGCCATTTTAACAACTTCTTCAGCTGTTAAAACCACAATTTCACCTTTTGCTATTTTATTATTTATTTCTTCGATTGTTTTTGCCATAGTATTAATTTACCTCCTTAATTTGACTATCTTCATCTTCAAAAAATTCTTTGTGTACCAACTTAAATGCTTTTTCTCCATCTTTGGAATCTGTAATAAAGTAAATTGAAACATCTGAAGCTCCTGCTGATATCATCTCAACATTAATGCCTCCACGACTAACTGCTCCAAAAATTTTAGAAGCTATACCGTGGGCATCAAGCAACCCTTCACCAACAACTGCTATTAATACCTTATCTTTTTTAAATTTTATTTCTTCTATCTCTTTTAATTTCAGACTTTCAGATAACTTCAAAACCTTATCTAAATCACTCATGGATATGATTAAATTTATCGAAGTTTGAGAAGTAATCACAAACTTTATGTTCACACCACTTAAAGCCACACGTGAAGCTATTTCTCCAAGTATTCCAGGAACTCTTCCAAAATTGTGTCCTTTGAATTGAACAATTGCGATGTCGTTTGTCATAGAAACACTTTTTATGCAATTAGCCGTGTAATCTCTAATATGCTCTAATTCATTTCCTTCACTATAATCTTTTATTACTGTAAAATTGATACGATTGTCTAATAACAATTCATAACTTTCCAACTTTTTTAAATCTTCGATACTACAAATATACAATGGAATGGATTTTAACCTTAAAGGTTCTACTGCGCTATGATGAAGTACTTTCGAACCAAAATAAGATAATTCATCAGCTTCTTCGTAATTTAGCATTCTTACAATCTTAGCGTTTGGCGTTATTTTTGGGTCTCCGGTAAGGAAACCTAGAACATCTTTAACGAGAATCACAGAATCCGCATCTAAACAATATCCTAAACTAGTTGCAGTATAGTCACTTCCACCACGTCCAAGTATTGTAATATCACCATTGGTAACTGACTTACCGTAAAAACCAGGTACTATAAAATCACCACTTTGCCATTCACTAATGCTTTCAGCTAGAGCAGATTTACTCTTTTCTAATAATACACTTGAATTACCATATCGACCATCTGTGATTAGAAAATTTTCTGGATATGCGATCTTAAATTTCATTCCATATTCTAGAAGTAACTTTTCCATTATAACAGCGCTCCATCTTTCTCCGGAACTAACCACCTTGTCATATACAAAATCTGGAACTCTGCCTATCATTTTTGAAGCGTAAAGCAAATTTTTTAGGGAATAAATCTCTTCTTTAATCAGATACATATCTTCTTCGGTAAAATTTGCAAATTTCAAGTGATAATTGTGAATGTCATTTAAAAAAGAATCGATATTTAAATTTGTTATATTTTTTAAAGCCTCTATAAGTTTATTTGTTATCCCCTTTAGTGCACTTACAACGATAACAAGTTGATGATCTTTAAAAATTTTATTTTTCAAACTAACTATAATCTTTGAAATATCAACTAGGCTTTCTGGAGAGTCTAAAATAGATCCCCCAATTTTGATAATTTGAAATCTCCTTTTCCATGTTTGATTCACAGAATCGCACCTCCTTTTTGTTTAAAATTTTGCTTGAATTTTGTTAGAATGTGTGGTATAAAAAAAGCGGTCGGGTTTCTTCAACCCGACCGCTGGTTTTTTGTAACAGCAAAATGGTGTACCTATAATTTCCAGCGGTCGGTACACCACATCATCATAGCCATCATATTAACATTTATCGTAACGATATTCATAAGAGAATATTTTTCTTTTAGCTTAGACACACAATCACCTCAAGCCAAAAATTTCTTTGAAATAGATTATATAACAATTACTCGAAAAATCAAGAGCTTTATTTGTATGCAGTAACAAATAATAAAAAATTTGGAGGTGTCCTCCATGTTAGAAGTTTGGAAAAAATGGAATGTAAGAGGTGTTGTTCAAGGTGTTGGTTTTCGCCATTTTGTCAAAAACGTTGCAAGAGCAATAGGTGTCAGAGGTTATGTGAAAAATGAAGACGATGGAAGTGTTACAATAGTTGCTGGAGGTAACGATGAGCAAATAAAAGAGCTCTTTAGAAGAATCATGGAAGGAAATGGTTGGAGTTACATTTCCGATTACGACGAAATTGATTTACCAAAACAAGAATACAAAGACTTTCATGTAGAATTTTAGAGAGGAGATGGTTTGATGAATATAGTCTGCTATGGATTACAGTGGGGGGACGAAGGAAAAGGAAAAGTTACGACATATCTTTCAAGAGAGTTTGACTACGTTGTACGGTACAGTGGTGGAAGCAACGCAGGTCATACTGTTAACTACGGTGAATTTAAACTTGTCCATCACCTCGTACCATCTTTTGATATAAGAGGAAATACCAAAGCTTACATAGCAAATGGTGTTGTCGTTGATCTTGATGTTCTTATTAAAGAAATCGAAGAAATTAAAAAAATTGGTTTTGATGTATACGATAGGATAAATATTTCATCACTTACTCACATTGTTTTACCGGTTCATAAGATGTTAGATGAAAAATTAGAAATTGCGAAAGGCGAAAAAGCTGTAGGGACAACAAAACGTGGTATAGGCCCTGCTTACGCCGATAAAGTGCATAGGATTGGTCTAAGATTGGTTGATTTATTTGATAAAGAAACAGCTTTAGAAAAATTAAAATTCATTTCCAAGATGTATAAAAATCTTTACGGTATAGAATGGGACGATTATGAGATACTCTTTGAAAATTTTGAGAAATTATCAAGAATTATAGTTCCTCCTCTTGAGATGAAGGAAGAATTAAAAAATGCTAATGTTCTTTTTGAGGGAACTCAGGGTGTTTTACTTGATATAGATATGGGAAGCTATCCATATGTAACAGGTTCTTATTGTAATACAACAGGCGTGGAAAGTGGACTGGGCTTTCCAATAAAAATTGACAAACGAATAGGTGTGTTTAAAGCATATGTAACGCGTGTTGGTAAAGGTCCATTTCCAACAGAACTATTTGGTGAAGAAGCCGAAAAGATTAGAATAGCTGGTAGAGAATTTGGTGCTACTACAGGTAGACCAAGGAGATGCGGATGGCTTGATTTGCCAATATTGAGGTACGCAATTGAAACTTCTGGTTGCGATGAAATGATAATGACAAAAGCAGATATATTATCTGGATTGGAAAAAGTTAAAGTTGGAATTAGATATCTATCGAATGGGAGAAAGTTTGAAATCCCTAATGATATATCTATGATAGATAAAGTCACTGTTGAATACATCGAGTTTAACGGTTGGAAAAATCTTGAAGATGACAATTTTGCTAAATTTGTAGATTTTATTGAAAGAGAAACGGGTTTAAAAATTGCCTATATATCTACTGGTGAAAAAATTGATGATATCAGAAAGGTCTGATGCGTTTGAAGGTATCCATAAGAATATTTGGATCTTTGTCTGATTTAACTAAGGGAGTTTACTATTTTGAGATTAATCCTGGAGTAGGTCAAACAATAAAAGATTGTATTGAACGCCTCGGTATTCCACATACCGAGGTTTATTTTATTACTTTAAACGGTAATTTTGTAGATTTTTCTAAGATTGTCGAAGATGGTGATTTTTACTGTGTTTATCCTCATTGCAATCTAGAAATCGATGAGAACTATTCTTTAACTCCTAGATTCAAAGGAGAACCAAGATTTGTTTTGGATATACATTTAGGAAAGCTTTCGAAATTGCTCCGAATGTTTGGTATATACGCTGAGTATGGTTTAGTTGACGATTTTCAAATAGTTGATAGAGCAAAGAAAATTGGTGGAATAATACTTACAAGAGACAGAAAACTTCTTATGCGAAGAGATATCGTTTATGGTTATATAATTCGAAGCGATTTTCCAGAAGAGCAGTTAAAAGAAGTTTTTGAAATGTACGAGCTTATGAATTGGGTGAAGCCTTTCTCACGTTGCTTGGAATGCAATGGGGAGTTAGTCGTTGTTGATAAGGAATCTGTTTCTGGTAGAGTTCCTCCACGTGTTTTTGAGATGCATGATGAATTTGCTATGTGCGGTAATTGTGGAAAAATCTATTGGAGAGGAACGCATTACGAGCATATGGCAGCTTTAATAAATGAATTTATAAAACAAATTCAATGAAATTCTTGAATTTATCAATACATGTTGCAAACTAAATTGTTTTTGTTTTCCTTGTCCAACTATAGTCATAGAACTATATATTATATATTACTTATTATATATACTATATAGGGTGGTAAATTGGTAAGTTTACACGGTGGTAACACAAAAAGGTACAATTCAAAGGGCTTTATGAATTTTTTTGAACGTACCATCTTATTCATAAAAACTTACCGCAAATGGTAAATTTCTCCAAAAATTGTTTATTCATAAGTATTTGTGTTTGGTAAATTTTTATAAAGCATATGAATAAAAAATTTTTCGAATGTTTTTTCTCAAAATTCATGGTAAAAAAATTTTCAATTGGTAATTTTGGTAAGTTACTTGTTGAGACTTTTTCTCAATTAACTATATATAGTCGACTAACTTTTATAAATACTATATATTGTATTAAAATAATTACCACTAAGGGTAAAAACTTACCAAAAATATACCATAAATATACCAACACTATATATTGTGTTTAATTTACCAATTTATGTCAATATATAGTATACTAATGAACTTAAATAATATGGTTTAAAAGTTTTATAGAATTAAAAAAATTAGTTTTAGATTTTGAAGTATTCGTAAGCATCTAAGATATTTGTAAAGTTAAAACGTTTCGTGTTCATTTTTTTATTTTTTGGTGTATAATTATTTGGGTAAAGTGTATAATAAGTATAATAAAATGTACTTTTGGTTTTAGAGAATTGAAAAAATAATTTTGTAGGTGGTTTTAGTGTCTGAAAAATCTATAAGGGTTTTGTTTTATGTTATGGCACTCGTAAGTGTTGTGCTATTTTTGTTTTTACTCATATATGTTAAAAAGATTAAAAATGAGCCTTTAGCTATTATTGAAGGAATTTACGGTAGTGTTTTTTTGGATGGTAGACGTTATGAAGGGACCGTAATTCTTGAGCCGAATAAGACATATGAGGTTATAGGTTCTGCAACGATAAGTCAGTTTGGAGGCAAGAAGAAAATTGTTAATTTGCAACACTTTGAGGTGAAGGTTGTATGGGAGAAATAAGAATTGTTGAACCGGTTAATTTGGTAATTTTTATGTTTTCATCTCACCTAGACTATTGGTTTGATGAGATTAAACCCGAACTAATCAAACATTTTGGACCAATTGACTATATTAGTAAGCCATTAGATTTCGAAAAGTATACTTTGTATTACAACGAGGAAATGGGTTCAGGAATATTCGGTAGGCTTATAAGTTTCGAAAGATTAATACATCCTTCGATGCTTTCGATAATCAAAGTAAAGACTAACGAGATTGAGCAAAGATACGCGGTTGATGGTAATAGAAGGTTTAATTTGGATCCGGGGTATATGCACCATATGCAGTTTGTTCTCGCAACAACGAAAATGTGGCCACACAGAATTTACATAGGTCACGGTATATATGCAGAGCCGACGCTCATGTATATAAACGGCAGATGGAAAGATTACGATTTTACATATCCAAACTACAAAGAGCAGGTTTATAAAGATGAGCTGACGAATATAAGAGAGCTTTATTTGGAAAAGAGAAAGAACTTTTTGAATAATCTATCAAGAAGTAAAAAGCAGAGAGTCAGAGAGTGAACTAGAAAGATAAATTGTAAAGGGAAAGAAAAGGAAGGTGGCTTTTTTGAAATTATATGTAATTGTTCTTGGTTGTGCCAAAAACGAGGCGGATTTTTCACTTTTTAAGTACCATTTGAAACAGTTAGGTCATGAAGTAGTTGATGATGTTGAAGATGCAGATGGTGTTGTTATAGATACTTGTGGTTTTATAGTGGATGCCAAGCAAGAGTCTATCGATACAATATTAGAGTTTGCAAGTATTAAAAAACAAAAGCCCGATTTCAAAGTATATGTAACTGGCTGTTTAGTTCAAAGATACCCCAAAGATTTGCCATTGGAAATACCGGAGGTTGATGGCTGGTTTGGAGTTATTCCTCCAAAGAATTTGGCTGAAAGTATTAACAAAACAAAAAAATATATAACAGATCCTGTGGCAGTTTATGAGTTTGAGGGAAGAGTTGATAGTGATTTACCTTATGCGTATGTGAAGATAGCAGATGGATGTGATAGAGCGTGTACTTTTTGTACAATACCAAAGTTCAAGGGGGGTTTTGTAAGCAGAAAACTGGAAGATATAGAAAAGGAAGTAAGATATTTAATTGAAAATGGTAAGAAAGAGATAGTCCTTGTGGCACAAGATACGACAGGTTACGGTGTAGATTTATATGGTAAGCAAATGCTTCCAGAGCTTCTTAAAAGAATTAACGATATTGATGGAAACTTTTGGATTCGTGTTATGTACATGCACCCTGACCACGTAACTGATGAAATTCTAAAAGGTTTTTCATACGAAAAAGTTGTTAAATATTTTGATATACCAATCCAACACAGTAGTGATAATATACTTAAACTAATGGGAAGAACGAAAAGTACGAAAGAACTTGAGGAATTATTCGATAAAATAAGAAGTTTATATCCTCAAGCGGTTTTGAGAACCAGTATAATTGTTGGTTTTCCTGGTGAAACAAAAGATGATTTTGAGCAACTGATAGATTTTATAAGAACTATTGAATTTGATAGGCTTGGTGGATTTGTGTATTCCGACGAAGAAGACGCCGCATCGTATAATTTACCTAATAAAGTTTCTTTGAAAACAGCTCAAAAAAGGTTAGACACTTTGATGGAAGTTCAGGCTGAAATTTCGTTTTTAAGGAATCAAAGATTGGTTGGAAAAGTTATCGATGTTTTGTTTGAAGAAGAAGTTAACGGAGTAATCATCGGAAGAAGTTACATGGATGCTCCTGAAGTTGATGGGAATGTTTTTGTAAAAGGTCACGGAATTAACAGGTTTGGTAAGGTAAAGATTACAGAAGCAGATACTTACGATTTGGAGGGGGAATTGGTTGAATAAGGAGAATTCGACGACTTCAAGGAAATCTGTTTTTAACATTCCGAACACAATAAGTTGGTTAAGGATAGCTCTCACTGTTGTGATAGTTTTGCTAATGTATTTTGGAAAAAACTTACTCGCGTTTGTGTTTTTCTTAATTGCGTCTATCAGCGATTATTTCGATGGTTACTTAGCCAGAAGGCTAAAACAAGTTACAAGTCTTGGTAAAGTACTCGATCAAATGAGTGATAAAATATTAATCACATCGATTCTTGTTGTTTTTGTAGAACTCCATATTGTACCAAGTTGGCTGGTTGTTATAATTATTTTAAGAGACACACTCGTTAGTGTTGTTAGAATGTTAGCGTCAGAATCTGGAAGAATCGTTGCGGCAAATATCTTTGGAAAATTGAAAACAGTGTCTCAGATGATACTTACGATAGGACTGTATATCCAGCTCTTGGGTTTTCGGATAGAAGTGTTCACCACAGTATTAATTTACTTTGTGGCTGTTGTAACGGTACTTTCTGGAGTTATTTATCTTTACCAAAATCGAGAATTTCTCAATAAGTAATATTTTGGGGGTGTTGTGGTGAGAACATTTGTGGCTATTGATATAAACGAAGAAATTAGAGAGATAGCCAAAGAGGTAATAGATAAACTTCAGAATATAGGGTTTAAAGCCAATTGGTCTAAGCCTGAGAATCTTCACTTAACGTTATTTTTCATGGGAGAGATGGATGAAAAAAGCGTAGATTTTATGTCGCAAACTTTGAACAAAAGGATGTACGGTTTTCCATCTTTCAGCACATCTTTGAATGGGTTTGGCTATTTTAAATTTAAGAACTCTCCAAGAGTTTTGTTTTTAAAACTTGAATCAACTAAATCTCTTCAAAAGATGTATTTGGAGATGAAGTCTGAATTGAACAAACACAAGATAAAGTATGATGATCAAGGGAATTTTGTCCCTCATATAACTCTTGGAAGAGTAAAAGAGTATCCAGACAAGTGGGAAGAACTTGTTTCTCAAATAGAAATTCCTAAATTAACGTTGGTCATTGATGGATTTACTGTTTACAGTTCCACTTTGACACCGCAAGGACCTATCTACAAGTGGATCTACAAATCAAAGTTTGAAGGAGGTTTGATTAAAAATGTCAGATGAAATGAAAAAAGATGTTTTAAAAAAAGCTATAAGCAAAATTGAGAAGACTTATGGTAAAGGTTCTATAATGGTTCTTGGTGAAGGCAACCTTGTTCAGGAAATAGATGTAATACCAAGTGGCTCGTTGGCAATTGATATAGCGTCAGGTGTTGGTGGATACCCAAGAGGCAGGATTATAGAAATATATGGCCCTGAATCAAGTGGTAAGACTACCATCGCTCTTCATGCCATCGCATCGGTTCAGAAACTCGGAGGAATAGCAGCTTTTGTTGACGCAGAACATGCTCTTGATTTAAACTATGCAAAGAACCTAGGTATAGACCTTTCGGAATTACTTGTTTCTCAACCAGATTACGGTGAACAAGCGCTGGACATTGTTGATGAACTTGTAAGGAGTAACGCTGTTGATTTGATAGTTGTCGATTCTGTAGCTGCTTTAGTGCCAAGGGCGGAAATTGAAGGTGCAATGGGTGATGCACAAATAGGTTTGCAAGCAAGACTTATGTCTCAGGCTTTGAGAAAATTGGCAGGAAATGTCAATAAATCAAAAGTTGTGGTTATTTTTATCAACCAAACGCGTATGAAAATAGGTGTCATGTACGGTAACCCTGAAACAACAACAGGTGGAGTTGCCCTGAAATTTTACGCAACAATGAGAATAGAAGTAAGATCTGCCGGGAAAATTGTGGAAGGTAACGAACATATAGGTAATGAAGTGAATATTAAATTCGTGAAAAACAAGGTTGCACCACCATTTAGAACAGCAAGTGTTGATATAATATACGGAAAGGGTATAGTCCGAGAAAACGAACTGTTTAATATAGCAGTCAATGAAGGTTTGATAGATAGGAGAGGAAGTTGGTTTACTTACGAAGATCTTAGTGGCAAGGAACACTCTCTTGGACAAGGTAAATCTAATGCTGTTAATTATCTTGTTGAACATTCAGAAGTTGCCGATGAAATTGAAAAGAGAATTAGAGAAAAGTATTTAGCAAAACCAGATCAAGTATCTCAAGAGAAAGATGGAGAAAATGAAAAATTACAAAAACAAGCAACAAAGTGAACGTTCCAGTGAAATTCAGTCACGACAACAAAAAAAAGATCCATTCAATATCGCTTTAAGATTCATAAAATTTAGGGCAAGGTCTGAGTGGGAAGTTGCGAATAAGCTCAGACAGTATGGTTTTTCGGAGGAAGTTATATTAGAGGCTTTAAAGAAGTTAAAAGAAAGAGGTTTCATCGACGATGAGAAATTCGCTTACTTATACGCATACGATAGTCTTGTAGTTCGTTATAAAGGTCCTTATAGGATTCGCTATGAGCTAAAACAGCTCCACGTTGATGAATATATTATAGAAGATGCTATAAATAAAGTCTTAAATGAGGTAAATGTAGATGAGATAATCGAAAAACTTACTCAAGGTCTTGACGAGCATAAAAAAAGAGAAAAACTTTACAGACAAGGATTTGGAGGTGAATGGTAATGGAATGGTTGATATATATAGTTATATTATTTGTTGGAATAGCGGCAGGTGCGTTTTTTGGCATTTCGGTTGGAAGAAAAAGAGCGGAAGAAGCTTTGGAGAAAAAGCTCAAAGCAGCTAAAGAAGATGCTGAAAGCATAATTAAAAGTGCAGAAAAAGAAGCAAGTGAAATAAAGAAAAAGGCTATAATCGAAGCGCGTGAGGAAGCTCATCAAATTCGCGAAGAAATAGAAAAAGAAAGAAAAAAGCGAGAAGAAGAGATAAAGCAACTCGAAGAAAGATTGCTTAAACGTGAAGAAATGCTGAGTAAACGCGAAGAGCTTATCGATAAAAGGGAAAATTATGTGGAAAATTTAAAAATAGAGCTCGAATCTAAAGCCAAAGAGATAGAAGAAAAGGCAAAGGAAATCGAGAGGAGATTTATAGAGCTCGCTGGTATTACACATGAACAAGCAAGAGAAATAGTACTTCAAGAGGCGAGAGAAAAGTACGAACATGAAATTGCTAAATTCTTTGTCCAGATAAAGACAAGATACGAGGATGAAGCCGATAAGTACGCTAAAAAAATCATTGCTGATGCTATTCAAAGATATGCACCAGAATACATAGGTGAAGTAACGATTAGCACTGTTGCTTTGCCAAATGACGACATGAAAGGTAGATTGATAGGTAGGGAAGGTAGAAACATAAGGACATTTGAAAAGATAACAGGTGTGGACCTTATAATAGATGACACACCAGAAATGGTTACTTTAAGCTCGTTTAATCCATTAAGAAGAGAAGTTGCGAGAAGAACTATCGAAAAACTAGTTCAAGATGGTAGAATACACCCAGCAAGGATAGAAGAGATGTACGAAAAAGCTAAGGCAGAAGTTGAAAGAGAAATAAAAGAAGCAGGACAAGACGCGGTTATAACAGTTGGTGTTGGAGGTTTACATCCAGAGATTATCAAATTGCTTGGTAGATTGAAATTCAGAACAAGCTACGGTCAAAATGTGCTAGCACATTCGGTGGAAGTTGCACAAATCGCAGGTTTGCTTGCAGCCGAATTAGGTTTGAATGTAGACAAAGCCAAAAGAGGAGGCTTACTCCACGATATAGGTAAGGCGATAGATCACGAAGTCGAAGGTTCACACACCGATATAGGTGCTGAAATGTTGAAAAGATATGGTGAGTCTGATGAGATAATTAATATGGTTATGGCACACCATGGTCAAGAAGAACCAATAACACCAGAAGCGGCTATAGTAGCTGCTGCGGATGCAATTTCAGCAGCGAGACCTGGGGCAAGGCGTGAAGACGTCGAAAATTACATCAAACGTTTGATGAAACTTGAAGAAATTGCAAAGAGTTACAAATATGTTGAAAATGCGTACGCAATACAAGCTGGTAGGGAAATAAGAGTTATAGTCCAACCAGATAAAACGGACGATGCGACAATAGAGAAACTTGCGCACGATATAGCAACAAGAATAGAAAACGAACTACAATATCCCGGTGTATTGAAAGTTGTAGTTATAAGAGAAAAAAGATCGGTTTCTTACGCTAAGTGATAATATTTAAAAAATAACAAAAAGTCGAAGATACATTTTGGAGGAAAATATAAATGAGCATTCTTGCAAGTAGTTTAGCATTTGCAATAGCTACATTTCTATCAAGAATACTTGGCCTTGTCAGGGATATGTTAATGGCTTCGAAATTTGGAACATCCTGGCAGGCGGATGCTTATTTCGTAGCGATACTATTTCCTTTTTTTCTTAGAAGAGTCTTTGGTGAAGGTGCTATGACTTCAGCTTTTGTACCACTCTATTCGGAATCAAAAGAAAAAGACGAATTTCTTTCTTCTGTACTAACGTTATTTACGCTTATTCTTTTGATAATAGTTATAATAGTGATGATATTTCCAGATATAGTAATTTACCTTTTCAGTTCTGGTGCGGCTCCTGAAACGAAACAACTTATAAGGAAACTAACACGAGTAACAGCTCCTTCAATATTGTTCATTTTTTGGTGGGCTATTACTTATTCTATAGAAAACACCAGGGGAAAATTCTTTTATCCGGCGCTAACACCGATTATTCCAAATATCGTAATCATTATTTCTTTGCTTCTACCAAAAGTTGGTATTTACGGCCCAACTTGGGGTTTTCTCATAGGTGAAATTGCAGCGTTTGCAGCATTAGCCTATCCACTGAAAAGGCATAAGCTTAAATTTACTTTCAAGTACGCTCGAGAATTTCTTCAGTATTTTTGGCCAAGTTTTCTCGCGATGTCAATCTCTCAAATAAACAGTATAGTTGATACGAACGTTGTCTCTTATTACAGTCAAGGTAAAGGTGGTGGAGTTTCGTATCTCCAATACGCATCAAGATTTTACATGTTACCTTACGGATTATTTGGAGTAGCGGTGGCAACTGTTATACTTTCAACGATAAGCAACGACAGAGAAAACTATACGAAGCATTTAAGAAAAGGGATAACATCGACGATGTTTTTTACAGTACCCGCAGCGGTAGGGCTAATCGCACTTTCTAAGCCTATATTAAGACTGTTCTATGAGTACGGTCAATTCACAGCGCAAGACACAAAAATGACAGCTTACGTTCTTAATGCTTATGTTTTGGGGTTACCATTTTACGGTATATACTCAACAATGGCTCGTGCCAGACATGCGGTAAAGGATATGAAAACACCTCTCAAGGCAACTTCTATCGTTGCTATCACAAATGTTATAATGGACTTGCTCGTCGGTCTTAAGTATGGCCCTATAGGTGTTGCTTTAGCCACGAGTGTGGCAGGTATCATTGGATTTGTTTACTTACTGCTTAAAGAAAAGAACAAAAAACTTTTCGAAAAAGATGATTTGTTCATTTTAATCTCATCTATAATAATGGGTATAGCCACTTACTATTTTTCACTTATTTCTTCAAGAAGATACTGGGCGATAATCTCGACGATTTTTGGAGCGGCTGTATATTTACTTGTTTCGTCGATCTTTTTTAAAGATAGAATAAAAGAATTCTTAAAAAGAAGATAGAAGATATTGTGAGGTGCTACAATGATTGGTGAAGAAATAGAGGTGCTTTACGAAGTTGATAGTACAAATGAATTTTTGAAGAAAAATTACAAATCTTTTCATGACGGGGCAGTAGTTGTAGCAATTAAACAAACGGCTGGCAAGGGCAGAATGGGGAGAAGTTGGATTTCACCGGAAGGTGGGTTGTGGTATTCCGTACTTTTTAAGCCGAAAATACACTTAACCCCCCATATATACACCAAAATATTCTCAATAGCGATAATTGAAGTGTTGAAAAAAATAAAAGTAAAAGCATATATAAAATGGCCAAATGACATTTATTACAACGGAAAGAAGCTTTGTGGTATCTTGCCAGAAGCTGTATCTATTAACGATCGACCAGTTGCGATAGTTGTTGGGATAGGTATTAATGTAAATAACGACATACCAGATGAAATAAAAGATATCGCGATATCGTTAAAGGATATAGTGAAAAAGAAACTGAAAATAACATATTTACTTGACGAAATAAACAAACACGCTTGGAATCTGCTTGTAAGTTATAGAAATGAGACTGAGAATATTACAAAACTTTGGAAAAAGTACCTTGTTCCTAAAGAAGGAGATAAACTTAAGATAAAACACGAAGGAGAAATATTCGAAGGAACGATATTAAAGATAACTGACGAAGTTTTGTATGTGGACATTGGAGGGAAAGTTGTTGGAGTTCAGAGCATTCACCAAATTGTTGAATAAGTTGATAATACTGATTATTTTATCACTTTTTTCTGTTTCTTATTTTGCTCAAAATTATCAAAGTGTTTATCAATTGATTAGTTCCAAAGCACCTTTGTCAAGTTACGTAGGAGTTTATTTTCAAGATATAGAAAATGGGAATGTACTTGTGCAATACAATGAACATAACCTTTATGTGCCTGCTTCGATTACAAAAATATTTTCAACACTCGTTGCATGGGAAGTGCTAGGGCCGGATTTTCGATATACGACAACAGTCTATGTACCAAGAGGAAATATATCACCAACAATTAATGGGAGCATAATTATAAAGGGCAATGGCGATCCTTCTATGAGTGTTGAAATTTTAAGGGAAAATTTGAAGAAATTTGTATACGAAGGAGTAAAAGAAATAAAAGGTGACATAATAATAGACAATTCCTTTTTTTCAAACGAACGTTGGGGAATAGGCTGGGAGTGGGATTACAAAAATCCAAGTATAGATGCCCTTATACTTAAAGAGAACACAAATACATTTAATCCATACGATGAAAACGCTGTGGCTCTTAATTTTGGATACAATGTGGTAAATATACTTAAAGAGTATGGAATTAAAGTTTATGGAAATGTCAAGGTTGGAAAATTAAACCAAAGCTACCGTGAGTTTATAGTTATAAAATCTGTCCCACTTTCTAATTTGATAAGTGTGGCAAACAAATACAGTAGTAACTCTTACGCTGAGCAAATTCTTAGAACTGTTGGTTTAAGAGTTTATGGATATGGAAATATATACAATTCTTTAAAAGTTATGAACGATTTTTACAGGAAACTTTTCGGGGAATACTATCCATTTAGATTAAACGATGCATGCGGCTTATCAACAAAAAATGTTGTAACCCCGTATATGGTTGTCAATGTTCTAAGTTATGCATATAAGAACGAAGGGGGTTTAAGTGGATTTATATCCACATTAGCGGTTTCAGGAAAAGAAGGTACGATGAAAAACCGATTAGGTGATATAATAGCGTATGCTAAAACGGGTACACTCCAAAATGTTTCAAACATAGCAGGAATAATGATAACGAGAACAGGAAGAAAAGTTGCATTTTGTATAATGGTCAATAATTTTACAATACCAACATATGTGGTAACTAATTACCACGATGAAATAATAAGATACGTATGGAATAATTATTAATCAAATTAATCAAATGTTTTCAAGATCTTTTGGGTAAGGCTCAAGGAAAGTTTGATTAAGAATGTAATTTATATTATAATGTATAGCCCAAGATTTTAGCAAAACCATTATTGATTGCAAACTTATAAGATTGTTTTTATAATCCTCCACTAAATCCATGAAGTATGCTTTCTCTTTCTCATTTAATTTGTCTTTGAAGAATCCATACATGTGAAGTAGTGTGTTTATAACTTTTGAATTTTTAATGGGAGTTTTAAGGGCTTTTATTAAAAATTCACGATATTCTTTCAGAACGTTCTCGTTAAATTCCTTTTGTGCAACTATTCTTCCAAGCTCTCTCATAATCTTTTCATTTTTTGTAAGTAAAAGGAACTTATTGATTGAATGAAAATCGATAAGTTCCTTTTTTGTTTTCACGTCTCTAAAGCGTGCAAGTGTAAAAATGAAAGTCAAGAATTCAAATCTGATTTTATCGTTTGTAAGTCTCATCTCACTTTCAATCATTAACTCTGTAAATTTCTCAATCATCACCTTTGCAAAAATTCCCGGCGTTTTTGATATGACTCTACCATTTGGGCCATACAATTTCGCATCGTTTATCGCGCACGAAGGCGATTTGGCTTTTAAAATCATTCCATCGATTTCTAAGGTAGAAACATTTTGAGCAAATTTATTTGCAAAGCTCAGCATCTTTTCTGTTAAATCGATATTATGAGATTTATTCATAAGTTTGTAATCATTGTTGATTAAAAACACATCTATTGGTTCTCTTGGTATAGGTAAACCGATTTCGACTTCTGGGCAGATGGTTACAAAATTGCAGTAATTTTCAAGCTTTTTTACAATATCACTCGAAATAATTCCACCATCGTAACGTGTGTGTTCAAAAAAACACCTGCTCACAATTAAATTTGGTTTGTTATGGAAAGGCATAAAAATTCCTCCTTATGTTTAAATTTTTTGCAGTTTTTGCACAAAGTATGTTAAAATATATTATACCAGAAAATATCACAGTTCTACATAAACTCTACTTTTGATGGGGAGGAGATTGTATGGAGAAAAAAGAAATTGTTTTGAAAGTGCTTCTTGAAAATGATAAGCCGATGAGACCTGGCGATATTGCTGAAAAATCAGGTTTACCAAAAGAAGAAGTGGATAAAGCTATCAAACAATTAAAAGAAGAAGGAAAGATAGAATCACCAAAAAGGTGCTACTATCAAGCTAAGAAATAATAATTGTCAGCGATAAGATCGTATAGTTTGTAAATTACATTTCTAAAAAAGAAAATCAGAAACGTAGGTGGTTTAATTGAAGGGATTGGTTAAGCCAATTCTAATTGTTTTATTTGTTTTTTATATTGCTCTTTCTTTACTATCTTTTGGCAAAGAAAATTATGTTGCTGTGATTTCAGATTTGCACCATCCATACTTTAAAAACACGATTAATAGCGTTATTGAAAAGCTTGTTCAATTAAAGCCATTGTATGTATTTATGCTTGGCGATCTTACGGAAATGGGGAAAGAAGAGGAATTTGACGACCTTTCAAAGATTTTAAGTGTTTTTAGTAATAACGGAATTAATTACAATATACTTCTTGGAAACCACGATACTCGCTGGTCAGACAAAGTTAGAAAAACTAAGAATATAGATAATGCCTTGTATGAAAATTTCAGAGTAGATATAGGAGAAATATCTTTCATAGGCATAGACACCTCTATGTACTTTCAACACCTTGGCCACATCGGTGAAAAACAATTAGAATGGATAAAGACTCAATTGGAAGATTGTAAAAAGCAAGGTAAACTAGCAATATTACTATCTCATCACCCATTCGGTGGACCAATTAATTATACAGACGATGGCTGGAAGCTGATGGATATCATAAAAAATTACAATGTTCCTATAATTCTTTACGGTCACACGCATAAATACGATTACTTTGGGATGTACAATGGGGCATATATCCAAACAGTTGGTGCAACAAGAGAAGGTTGGATAACATTAATTAGCTGGGATAATGATAATCTATATTTATCGAAAACAAATCCAAAGCAGTGTGGAAAAGAAGAAATTGTAAAGATAATACCGAAAAAGAAAGAATTTCGAGAAAAATCTAAAAACGTCCAAACTAAAGAGTTAAAAAGCGTAAATTCAAAATATTTTGAAGAAATAGTATCGATTAGGTTTGAAAATAGTATTTTTTCTCAAGTGTTAGCAAACGATGGCGTATTTTACGCCATAGATTATTCTGGTAATATTAAAGCGATAAACAGCAATGGACAGATTTTATGGAAAAACGCAATCCAAAATCCAGTTGTAGCGAATATAGAGTATTATGATGGAATAATTTTCATTGGTGATTTGTATGGGAACTTATATTTAATCAATTCAAAAAATGGAAGAGTTCAAAGGATATTAAACTTCGACGGACCTATATTTTCCATAAAGGTAGGAAAAGTTTCAATCGCGATTGGAGTTGGGAAAACCATACATATTTTAGATTTGAAAGAATTTAAAAGGTTAGCAACTTACAATTTAAATGGTGTGATACAAAGAGAGGCAAGATATTACCAAGGAAAGTTCTTTCAAACTTCTTGGGGAAATGGGTTGTTTATTATAGACGAAGATGGGAAACTCTTTGCGAAGATTCCAACAGGTTCGGGTTATTACACCCCTGGAGGCATAGTGCCTTTGGTTTTCGAAAATTTGTTGATTGTCACAACTCCTTCTGGAGTAGTTCAGGCATATGATTGGAAAAATAAAACAATATTATGGACAACAAGTGGTTTAAAAACAGGTTATTCAGATGTTGTGAAATCTGATCCAAATTTTGTAACGACAAGCATAGATGGTCTTGTTTACTCATTAGATATAAATTCCGGAAAAGTGATTTGGAAAACTTCCGTAGGTTCACCCATTTACAATATATCACCATTGATTTTATCGGATGGGAAAATAATTGTTGGCACAAACAACGGGGAAATTGTATTGATTTCAAAAGATGGGAAAATATTGGAGAAAGTTTTTGTCCACAACTCGTACCTTATCAACAAAATTTTATATTCGAACGGTAAAATACTTTTATCGTTCACAGATGGTTTGGTTAAAATACTTAAAATTAAGGAATAAATCATACATTAAAAAACGCCTGCCAATTGATTGGCAGGCTTCTGTATTTTTAGAACTTTCAGGAAATTTTGAATTTTCCCAACTCTGTTTTCAGCTGTTCAAAAGCCAAGCTTGTATCTTTTAGCTTATTTGAAAGGACTTCAAGTTGTTTTTCTATTTCCTGCATTGTTGATGTGATTCCTTCACCTTGGACGGATATTTTTGAAACATTTTCGGCTATTTCATTCGCTCCACTTCTCATTTCTTCAACAGACGCATTTTGTTCTTCGCTATGTGCTGCAAGTGTATCTATAGCCGAAGAAATATCTTTCACAGCTCTTTCTAAGTAACCGAAGGTATCAAACAATCTATCGTATCCACTTTCCGTTGATTTTATTCCTTCTCGTAATCTTTGTATTTGCTCATTAAGAACTTTGGAATATGTTCTTATAGTTTCTATCGTTGATGTAATAGTATCAGTAGACCTTTTTGTTTCTTCGGCTAATTTTCTAATTTCATCGGCAACGACCGCAAAGCCCCTTCCTGCTTCTCCTGCCCTTGCGGCTTCTATAGCAGCATTTAATGCAAGTAAATTGGTCTGCTCGGCTATATTTCTAACACTTTGTATTATGTCACCTATATTTTTTGTTGCCTCTGTTAGTTGATTTATACCATCTTCGAGATTTTCATATTCTTTTACAAATCCAGAAGTTGTTTCTTTTACTTTCTTGAGTTCATCTGTACTTGTTTTTGCCTTTTCATCCAATGTGTCTGCAAGTTTTTGAACACTCATTGCTAAATCTGCAAGCGATTGAGCTTGTATTGAAAGTTGTTCTATATTTGCAGTTATCTCCTCTATTGAACTTGTAATACGCTCAATACCTTGTTGCTGTATTTCTACGGCTGATATGGTATTATCAGCAATGTTTTTGAATGTATAAAACTTATTTTCAAGGTCTTTCAATACATAGATTGAAGAATCAGATATATTAACCGTGCCTTTTATCACATTGTTTATACTTTTGGTTGCTTCATTTAACTTGTTTGATATATATCTAAACTCATCAACAGATTCAACAAAAACAGCTTCTGTTAAATTGCCATTATATATATCATTAAGCGATGTAATTATTTTTGGAACATATCTCAATATACGCTTTGATAAAAACATTATTGAAAAACCAAGTATTATGTTGAGTCCTATGCTTGTGATAACAAAATTTCTTTGCATTTCATTTGAAAGCTCAGTTTTTAATGTTAGATACTTTAATAGTATAGGTGCGATCCAAAGAGAGATTGCTAATACGCCTGTTGTTAACTTCATGGAAATCGGTATCATGATATTTTTATATCTTTCCCCAGTATATTCTTTTAGTAATCTTAAATTAGAATAAAAGACCAAAAACAAAACAATTATAACCATATTTATAGCAAGAGCTCCGGATAACCTGAGCATTAAAGTTTCTTCTGGAAGTGGTTTAATCTGTTTGGCAAAAATGCCAACAAAAGTTGCTGCAATAAAATTCATAATGAACAAAAGTATTGACAAAACTGTCGGAAGGTTGAATTTGCCATCTAACAGTGATTTCCCCGCTAACTTACGAGATATGAATATCGTTAATAGACCAAATGTTGCAAACATGATGAAATACCCGGCAAGTATAATCCAAATAGGATAATCTCTTAGTCCAGCAAAGATATAATAAGAAAACAATAGTGCTGGTGGATCGATGAGAAGGAGTGTAAGCAAAACAACTTTAGTTACGTATTTTTTTAATCCTATAACATGTTTTTCACTTATATCGTTAGGAAACATGACAATCCCTCCTAAAGCATTTTCTAAAAAATTATAAAATGAATTTTCCAATGGATTTTTCAAAAGAAAAAGAGATATAATTTAAAATATAAGGTAAAAATGAAATTTTGTGGAGGTGATTGAAATTGTTTGTCTGTTTTGGAGATAGCATAACAGAGGGGAAACCAGGGGTTTCGTATGTGAGGTATCTTGGGGAAGGTTTCATCAACAAAGGTTTAGGTGGAGACACAGTTATTGGTTTGAAGAAAAGAGTTGAAGACTTTTTAAATGCTGAAAATACCGTTGACAAACTTGAAGGGGCTATAATCGAAATTGGAACAAATGACATACTTTTACCATTTCTTAAATCATACTCATCAGGTTGGGCCAAAGTTGTTGATAAAATAATCGAGTCTGGGAGAATACCATCTAAAAATATCGATGAATTTGAAAAGTATTACAGAGAAATTGTCTCTTTAGTAAGTGATAAATTGTTATGCGCTATAAGCATTCCATGTATAGGCGAAGACATTGAAGGTGAAATGAATAGGAAAGTAGAAAAATACAACGAAGTTATTAAAAGCATTTGCCATGAAAAGAAAATAACGTATGTCGATTTCAATTTATGGCAAAAGAATATGATAAAGAAAGAAATTAATAATTTTAATCGAGGAAAAAGTTACTTTGTTTCGAAAGAACCATTTGTAATGGTTATGGATTCAATATTTGTTGTTTCACCTTTGATGACTACTTTTGTTAGCAAGTTGAGAAGGTTAATAACAACAATAGATGGGGTGCATTTGAATTCATTTGCCGCAAAAGAGCTTGCAAAAATGGTTAAAGAAAGCATTATTAAGAATTCGTAATAAAACCAGGCAGGTTTTTGAACCTGCCTGGTTTTTAAGTATTTAGTAAGTATTTAGTATGTAATAGATTTAATCAAACATGGAGTATTTGCTTTATATCTTCTTCAGGTGTACTAATGAGTTTTAAGTCGTAATTTTTCACAAGAACCTCAAGTATGTCTTTGTTTACCCAAGCTGGTAGGACTGGTCCTATGTAAATGCCTTTCAATCCAAGTGCAAGTAATGTCCAAAGTATCGCAACTGCCTTTTGTTCCATCCACGTGAGAACAAGTGTCAACGGAAGTTCTGTGACTTTTACACCAAATACATCGGCAAGAGCCATAGCTATCTCAAGCGCAACTATTGTATCGTTACATTGACCCACATCGATAAGTCTTGGAATTCCTTCGATATCACCTAATTGTAAATCGTTAATTCTGAATTTTCCACAAGCAAGTGTTATAACTACCGTATCTTTTGGAAGTTTTTGTACGAATTCTCTGTAATATGCACCGCGTTTTGTCGGAGTATCACAGCCACCAACTACCAAGAAGTGTCTAATTTTTCCTGCTTCTACAAGTTCTTTTATTTTTCCTGCGAGTGATTTTACAACACTAGCTGAATACCCAGTCGTTAATTTGTAAGATCCTGGTTGATTTGGAAGTTTTGGCAGGGATTTTGCCTTTGCGATAACTTCTGAATAGTCATATCCTTCAATGTGTTTCACGCCGGGTAATTTTGCTATAGATGTTGTGAACATTCTATCTCTGTAAGACTCTTTCGGAATGAGAACACAGTTACTTGTTCCAAGTATAGCCGCAGGATACTTATCGAAAAGTTCTCTTTGATCATACCAAGCAGCTCCTAAATTGCCAGCTAAGTTTTTGTATTTTCTAAGTCCAGGATATCCATGTGCTGGGAGCATCTCTGAGTGAGTGTAAACGTAAACGTCCGTACCTTCAACTTGTTTCAATAGTTCTTCAAGGGCTTTTAAATTGTGACCTGTAACTATTATCGCGTGCCCTTCTTTTGTACCTGTTTCAACTTCTGTAGGTATTGGCTCACCGTAAGTTTCAATGTGCGCTTTTTTAAGGAGTTGCATAACTTTGAAATTCATCATACCTGCTTCAAGAGCCTTTTTAACAAAGTCTTCTCCGTCAAAGTTGACGTTTGTAAGTGTGGAGTACAATCCCTCACCTAAATATGCTGCTATTTCTTCATCGTGATATCCTAATTCTCTGGCATGGTAATAGTAAGCGGATATACCTTTTAGGATATAAACTAGATTGTCTTGGAGTCTTGCCACTGTCGGTTCTTTACCGCAAACACCGGTTACTGTACAACCTTCGCCGTTCATCGCTTGTGAACATTGATAACAAAACATGTTAAGAGCCATACTAACACCTCCTTAATGAGCATTGGTTTTCTAAGAAATCCACTATAATCTTAAAACAAATAAACAAAAAAATCCGTAACCTATGTTACGGATGAAATAGAATTTTTCATTGTATTTTTCCCAACTCATTTTGAGCAATTTTGACAGATTCTTCGTATGATTTAACAAAAAGTGGATAGGGTTTAGATTCTATGTCTTTCATTTTGTCGCCTCCAAATACTTAAATTATTGTTGATAAAATTGTACCACATGTATATAATTTAAGTGTGACAATATTTATATACAATTTTTGGGAGGAAATATGAAAAAAAATTTAGAGGAAATATTGCAAAATTTGGAAAATTGTGAAATTTTTAAAGGTATAAGCAAGGATTTTATAATGGAAATTTTAAAGGAAGCTAAAATCGAGAATTATAAATCAAAAGAAATAGTCCGCTATCGTGGGGATGATTGTGATGAGATTTTAATCCTTGTGGAAGGAGAAGCCTATGGCTTGTTTACAAATACAGAAGGAAGAGTTTTGCAGATTGACCATATGTTGGCTCCAAAACTTTTAGCCTCAGCGGTTATATTTTCGACAGATGCCAAATACCCTGTCGATGTGGAAACAGTAAGACCATCAGTATTCGTAACTATTGGAAAAGATACTTTTGTGAAATACCTTATGAAGAATGAGACTTTGCTCCGTAACTACCTTAGGTATGTAAGTGATGCGTTTATATTCATCACAGACAAATTTTACGAAGTTGCAATGAAAAACCTCGTTCAAAAGGTTTGTTCTTATCTATTAAAGCTTTCAGAAGAACAAAATTCTTTGAAAGTTACTATGGATATGTCAAAAGAAGAATTGGCTCGAGAGTTCGGTGTTACCCGTCCAGCTTTATCGAGGGTTTTTATTGAGCTTGAGAAACAAGGGATAATAAACGTAAATAATAGGATTGTTGAAATAATCGATGAAGATTATATTAGAAATTTTGCGGAGTTTGGATAAATTAAAGCAAAGGTTCTTAATACGAAATAATGTATTGACATTTATTTTCCAAAGTTGTACAATTAAACATAATAAAAACGATAAAATTTTTCAATAAAAAATCCGGAGGGAGGGTTGTCCGATGAGAATTAGTAGTCTGAGTTTTGTGAAGAGTAGTTCTTCATATTTCTTTTTTATTGGACAACCCGAGTCATGGAGTCAGAGCCCTTCGGAACGTTTTCTTGAATTGCTAATTAGTTAATGGTGTATAGCTCAATTCCTCTTTTTTAATTAATGAATACACTAATTAACTAATAAAATAAAAAATAGGCTAAAACTCCACGGGTTGTCCCCGTGGAGTTTTTTTATTCAATGTTTTAGTGTTAAGGAGGGAAAGGGTATGAAAGAAGCAAAAAGCACTGGAGATTTAAGAACGATACTACATTACATGAAAGGTTACACATTTTATTACGTGGTCGCAGTTTTATCCACAGCACTTTCTATATTATTTTCCAGGCTTATCCCTTTAGTTGTGAAATTTACAATTGACAACATTATTTCTAATAAGAATATAGAATCAAAATTTCTCAGTAGTATTTATTATGAATTCGGCGGTCGAGAGTTTTTTCTTCGAAATTTGTGGCTCGTTGGTTTAATTGTTGTCGTATTTGCATTTTTTAACAGCTTTTTTTCTTTCTTAAGAGAAAAAATGGCGGGATATACGTCTGAAAATTTTGCCAAAAAATTAAGGGACGACTTATATAACGTTATTCTAAAAGCGGAATATGGATTTTATTCAAGGTTTCAATCGGGTGATGTTATACAAAGATGTACATCAGATGTTGAGACGATACGAAGATTTATTGCAGCAGATGCGATAAGTATCTGGAGGATTATTTTTACAATATTTCTTGCTTTGTTTGTTATGCTAAAGCTCAATGTGAAAATGACATTAGCTTCATCTGCGATGATTCCTGCATTATTTGGAAGTTCTTTATATTTTTTCGTCAAAGTGAAGAGATATTTCGAGAAAGTTGATGAGGCGGAAGCGGCAGTTACAACGGTCGTTCAGGAAAATATTACGGGAGTTAGGGTAGTCAAGGCTTTTACGAGAGAAGAATATGAGGTGAAAAAGTTTTTGGAGAAAAACACTGAGTACAGGAAACTTGATTTAAAATTGCTCAAGTTGTTTGCCAATTTTTGGTCAATTTCTGACTTTTTAGCGTTTTCACAATTTGTTTTTACTATTATATTTGGAACTTACTTTACTGTAAAAGGAGAAATAACTGTCGGGACTTTGATAGTGTTTACAACATATGTTGGAATGTTGATGTGGCCTGTTAGAGAGCTTGGGATATTATTATCTAACTTTGGGAAAGTGAAAGTTTCATTAAAGAGAGTCAATGAAATTCTTTCAGAGAAATTGGAGAATTTAGAGGACGGCAGAGAAATTAAGTTAAATGGTGATATAGAGTTTAGGGACGTTTGGTTTGGGTACAATCCGGAACATCCAGTACTCAAAGGCGTTTCTTTCAAAATTAGCAAAGGTGAGAAAGTTGCGTTTTTTGGTGGGACTGGATCGGGTAAGTCGACAGTAATTTCGTTGCTTATGAGGTTATATGATTTAGATAGCGGAAAAATATTAATCGACGGTATAGATATTAGAGAAATACCGAAAAGCGCCCTTAGGAAGAACATAGGCCAGGTTCCACAAGAGGCTTTCGTTTTTTCAAAAACAGTGAGGGAAAATATAGCTATTACAAAGCCTGATAGCGATATTGAAGAAATCATCCTTTCAGCCAAGCTTGCATCTGTTCATGACGATATTGTGAAATTTGAGAGAGGATACGATACCTTGGTAGGTGAAAAAGGGATAACGCTTTCAGGTGGACAGAGGCAGAGGTTAACAATCGCGAGAACTTTGGTAAATGACTACCCGATTTTAATATTTGATGATTCCATGAGCGCTGTTGATACTGAAACGGAAAGAAAGATACTTGAGGCGATAAGAAAAAGAAGTGAAAACACAACAACGATAATCGTGTCACATAGGATTTCAAGTATAAAAGATGCTGATAAGATTATAGTTTTCGAAAATGGTGTGGTAACTGCGATAGGTAATCACGAAGAATTAGTGAACCATCCAGGGCTTTACCAAAGAGTTTGGAGAATTGAGAATGTACTTAAACTCACGGAAACAGGAGAGTGAATAGTATGGAAGAAATTATTCAAGAAAGGCAAACCAAGTTTAATCCTAAATTGTGGGCTAAATTTTGGATTTTCTTAAAGGAGTACAAATTTCACTTCATTTTTTTAATAATAATTATGATTCTTGTTGGGCTTATCGATGCAACTTATCCATATTTGACTAAATATGCTATAGACAATTTTATTGCCAGAAAAAATTTGAATGGTTTTAGCAAATACTTTATTTTGCTCTTAGCAATAGGCTCTTTACAAGCATGTGGAACGTATTTTTTGATAACACTTGCTGGAAAAATAGAAAATGGTTTTGCCTATAATGTTAGAAATGCGTCATTTAAAAAGCTTCAATCTTTATCGTTATCATTTTTCGATAATACACAAACGGGTTTTCTCATTTCGCGCGTGATGTCTGATGTTCAAAAAGTCAGTTCAGTTATGTCATGGCAGATAGTTGATGGAGTTTGGGCTATTTCTTCTATGACGTTTATTTTAATTTACTCTTTCTTACTTAGTTGGCAACTTACACTTTTCATACTTTTTGCAATTCCATTGATTGCTTTTGTCGGTTGGTATTTCCAAAGAAAAATACTTAAACAATACAGAATTGTCAGAAAGCTTGTTTCAGAAGTGACGGGTATATACAATGAAGGACTGATGGGTGCAAAAACAGTAAAGGTATTGTCTGTTGAAGATTTGGTATCGAAAGATTTTAAAAAACATACAGATGAGCTGAAAAATGCTTCGATAAAAGCTACCATTCTTTCAGGAATGTACACTCCGATAGTTATTTTCATCGGTAATATAGTCACAGCTCTTATTCTTGTGTACGGAGGAAAGAGAACGTACATAAATGTTTTAAGTATCGGTACTTTGAGTGCAGCTATTTCTTATTCCATCCAATTTTTCGAGCCAATATATCAACTTGCAAGAGTATTAGCTGACCTTATATCAGCTCAAGCAGCTGCCGAAAGAGTTCTCGAACTCATCGAAACTGAACCTGAGATATTGGATACCCCTGATGCCATTGACGTAGACATTCAAGGGGAATTGGTTTTTGATAATGTATCGTTCAAATATTCAAAAGGTGACTGGGTTATTAAATCGTTTAACTTAAAAGTTCGTAAAGGGGAAACAATCGCTCTTGTAGGTGATACCGGTGCTGGAAAAACAACGATAGTAAATTTAATAGGCAGGTTTTACGAACCAACTCAAGGTACGATATACATAGATGGCGTAGATTACAGAAAAATCAAAATAAAAAAACTGAGAGAAAGCATAGGCTATGTACTTCAAACACCGCATTTATTTAATGGGACTATCGCTGAGAACATAAGATACGGTAGGCTAGATGCAACAATGGAAGAAATAATAGAAGCGGCAAAATTAGTAAATGCCCATGATTTTATAATGAAATTGGAGAATGGGTATGAAACAAACGTTGGTGAAAGCGGTGCGAATTTATCACTCGGTCAAAGACAACTTATTTCACTTGCGAGGGTTGTGATTGCTAATCCGAAGATTTTAGTATTAGATGAAGCAACAAGCTCTATAGACACATATACGGAACATTTAATACAAGACGCTATTCACAAACTGCTAAAAGGAAGGACAAGCTTTGTCATAGCCCACAGATTATCCACTATAAGGAACGCCGATAAGATATTGGTTATTGAAAATGGGGAAATAATAGAAGAAGGTACACATGAACAATTGATGAGGAAAAAAGGAAAGTATTACAGATTGTATATGAACCAATTTGTACAAGAGAAAGAAAAAGAGATATTGGGAGAGAAAGAGCAGGTTTAGAGTTGACAATTATAATACAAAATTTGATATCTTAGCTTATTATAAGTTATAATTTATTGATTTCTTCGTTATGCTAATTTATGTTCGTTTGTATTGATATTTAAGTACCATAAAATAGATAGTATAATTAAATGTGGATAAAATCCTATTTTGCGGTATCAAACTTAAATCTAACAATAGGGAGGCGGTTGCCTTGGGGACAAATACGATGAATACTATGAAAGCTATTATGAAAGAAAAAGCCGGTCCAGGATTGGTGTTAAAAGAAGTTAAAAGGCCAGATGTAAACGATCTTGGTCCACGCGATGTTTTGGTTAAAGTTCGAAGAGCTTCAATTTGTGGTACGGATGTACACATATATAAATGGGATGAGTGGTCACAATCAAGAATTATTCCTCCACTAATAACAGGGCATGAAATGGCAGGAGAAGTTGTCGCTGTTGGTAGTGCTGTTACAAGAGTAAATATTGGAGATTTAGTCGCAGCGGAAACTCACATACCTTGCGAAAGTTGTTATCAATGCAAAACTGGTAGAATGCATGTTTGTAAAAATTTGAAAATATTAGGTGTTGATACAAATGGTATATTTGCAGAATATGCAATTATTCCCGAAAGTGTTTTGTGGAGATTTTCTTCCGAGATTCCTCTTGACTTCGCATCTGTTATGGAACCATTCGGAAATGCTATTCATACCGCATCTGTAACTAATTTACTTGGGAAGAACGTCCTTATAACCGGTGCAGGTCCGATAGGTCTTATGGCAATTCAAGTGGCTAAAGTTGCCGGCGCAAGCACAGTAATTGTGTCCGAAGTCGATCCAATGAGAATTAAAATGGCTCAGGAAAATGGGGCGGATGTAATTATAAATCCCGCGGAAAAAGATTTAGTGAAGGAAGTTTACAAAATTCTTGATGATGGTGTTGACGTGCTTCTTGAAATGAGCGGTAACAGAAAAGCATTTGAAGATGGATTAAAATGTGTTACGATGGGTGGCGAAGTTTCCGTTCTTGGTATATTTGGTGGAAAAATAGATATAAACTTAGACTCTCTTATCACAATGAGGGGATTAACTGTATATGGTATCACAGGAAGAAGAATGTTTGAAACTTGGAGAATTGCGGATGAATTACTTAGGACGAAGAAGGTTGACCTTTCAAAGGTTGTTACCCACGTTATCCCGTTTGAGCAATGGGAAAAGGGATTTGAATTGATGTTGAATAAACAATGTGGAAAGGTTGTTCTAAATCTTGATTAAACTTGATTAAATTTATCAGTTGGGAGGTGAACAAAGATGTTTAATTATAAAATTTTAGAAGATGAAATGGAAAATTTGAAAAATGAAGGTCTGTATATTAACATTAGGACACTTGAATCACCACAGGGAGCATGGATAGTTGTTAATGGTAAAAGGGTACTTAACTTGTGTTCAAATAATTATCTTGGTTTTGCAAGCGATGAAAGATTAAAACAAGCTGCAAAAAAAGCTATTGATGAATGGGGCGTCGGTCCAGGAGCAGTTAGAACAATTGCAGGTACAATGAAAATCCACGAAGAACTTGAAAAAGCGCTAGCGGAATTTAAAGGAGCAGATGCGACGATATTCCTACAATCCGGTTTTATAGCGAACCAAGCAGCTATACCAACGGTGTTTGGCGATGAGAACGATGCAATTATTTCAGATGAACTGAACCACGCAAGTATAATTGATGGTGTTAGGCTCTCAAAAGCCAAAAGGTACGTTTATAAGCACAACGATATGAATGAACTTGAGGCAAGGTTGAAAGAGGCAAGAGATGTTCAAAAGGCAAGAAGAATATTGATAATAACTGATGGTGTTTTCAGTATGGATGGTGATATTGCCCCGCTTCCAGAAATCGTTGAACTTGCCGAAAAATACGAAGCGGCAGTTATGGTTGACGACGCGCATGGCGAAGGGGTATTAGGTAGAGGAGGAAGAGGTATAGTCGATCATTTCGGATTACATGGAAGGGTGGACATGGAAATTGGTACGCTTTCAAAAGCGTTTGGTGTGCTTGGTGGATATATTGCAGGTAAAGAAACACTCATAAGGTACTTAAAACAGAAAGCGAGACCATTTTTGTTCAGTACAGGATTGACACCAGCGGATGTTGCGGCATGTCTCGAGGCAGTAAAGATACTCCAAGAAAGTGATGAGAGAGTTAAAAGATTGTGGGATAATGCAAATTACTTTAAGAGTGAGATGAAAAAACTTGGGTTTGACCTAGGCGTAAGTCAGACACCTATTACTCCCGTTATGTTGTACGATGCCAAAGTTGCGAGTCAATTTAGTAGAGAACTATTCGAAGAGGGAATATTCGCACAATCGATAGGTTATCCAACAGTACCGAAAGGTAAAGCAAGGATAAGAGTAATGATAAGCGCGGTACATACAAAGGAAGATTTGGACTTCGCTCTCGATAAATTTGAAAAAGTTGGAAAGAAATTTGCGATTATTTAAAACCTCAAATCAGCAGTTGGTTCCTTACCAACTGCTGATTTTTTTGATTTTTAGGGAGTGAAAAAAATGGATATTGTCACATACCCCAAAGGAAGTGTTCTGTATGATTACGATGAAATACCTCGAAAATTTTACTATCTTCTAGAAGGAGAGGTTTCTGTTAAAGTTCACAAAAAAGAAGTAAACCTAAACAGTGGAACGTTTGGCGAATGGTCTTGGTTTTCTATGCTTTCAGAAGAAAAAATTACAGTATCTTCTCCCGAAGCGATGTTTTATGTTTTTGAACCGCAAGAGGTATTTCAATCAAAAGAATACTTAAAAATTCTAAAAAGCGCGATATCATCAATCTCAAAGAGATTATTGATAGCCGATTCGGAACTTGCTGAATGTCAGAAATTGCCAGAATATGTTGGACCTGACAGACTTAGATATTTTAAAAGAGTACATCCAAATTCATATAAATTGGACGATAAAGTATTTCAAGATGTTTTAAGTGCAAAAAGATTTTACGCAGGCGGATACTATAAAGAAGCATTTGATGTACTTGTTAAAATTCTTCCAGAAGTTGTTTCGGAAGATTTGAAAAAAGAAATCATGGTTTTGTACACATTACTTAGCGTGATATTAGATCCCGAGCATGCTGAACTTCATTTCAGAAGATTAAATCCCAAAGATTACGCTGAACATCTTTCGTACTTTTATTTACACACATTTTTAAGAGGTGGGCAAAATCAGGATATACTAGAAATGTTTATGAAAGCTGGTTTGTATATACCTCCGTACACTATAGTTACACTTGAGGGAGATGTAGCACAAGAGGGGTATTTGGTCGTAAAAGGCTACTTAAAAGCTGTGAAACTTTACGAGAACAAAGAAGTTCTTTTATCAATTGTTCAACCTGGAGAATTTGTTGGAGAAGGCGCGCTTTTAGATACAAAAACACGTATGGTAACGCTTTACTCGATATCCCCAGCTTCGATTATACCTATAAACTGTGAAAGTATAGAAAAGTCACTTCAAACGAATCCTAATTTCATACTCAGAATATGCAAATCTCAACTGAAAAGAATAAAACAGGTGAAGAGCTTAATCAAAATTAAAAACATACCTAATCCTATTAAACGCATAGATTGGGCAATAAGTTATTTTCAGGAATTATTTTCCAAGGTAAAAATAACCGCAAAAGACATATCGAATTTAATCGATGTTAACGTTGAGCATGTTATCGAAGAGCTAAAGAGGAAAGGTTTTAGAATAACATTGGATGGAAGTATTGAAAAATGAAAAAGATGAGCAAGTGAGGTGTGAGGTAACTGTGGAAAAATTCTTTAAACTCATAAAGAATGCTTGTATATACGCGCCGGAATATATCGGAAAACGTGATATATTGATTGCTGGGAAAACGATAATTACAATTGAAGAAAATATAAATTTTCCATTGTTTGATTTAGAAATTTATGATGCCACAGGTTTAATAGCAATTCCCGGATTGATAGATCCGCATGTGCATATAACAGGTGGAGGGGGGGAAGGTGGTTTTTCAACAAGAACGCCTGAACTTAGGATTTCGGATTGTATAAAGAATGGTGTTACGACGGCTATTGGATGCCTTGGCACAGATGGAATAACAAGGAGTTTGGAAAATTTATACGCAAAGGCAAAAGCTATGGAAGAAATTGGTATAAGCACCTACATATACACAGGATCTTACAGCGTTCCACCAGTTACGTTCACTGGAAGCATTCAAAAAGACATAATTTTGATAGATAAAGTTATAGGTGTTGGAGAGATAGCCATCTCAGATCATAGGTCCTCGCAACCGACTTTTGAAGAAATAGTAAAGATCGTTGCTGATGCAAGAGTTGGTGGAATGATTGCTAAAAAACCAGGAATTGTCAATTTCCATGTTGGTAATGGTGAAAGAGGTATTGAGATTTTATTTGAGATAGTTAAAAGAACGGAAATTCCAATAAAACACATTTACCCAACGCATATCTCAAGGGGTAAGAAATTGTTCGAGCAAGGTCTAGAATTTGCTAAATTGGGAGGAGTGATTGATTTAACAGCACTACAACCTGAAGAAAATAGCGAATTTGGTTTCAACACAGTAGATGCTATTATTCAATCTTTTGATAATAACTTAATCGAAAATGTAACTATCTCTTCGGATGGACAAGGTAGTTTACCAAAGTTTGATAAAAATGGCAATTTTGTGGGTTTAGGAGTGGGAAGTGTCGGAGCTTTGTTGTACACAATCAAAAAAGTTGTTGAAAGAGGTATAAAACTTGACGAAACATTAAAAATTGCAACGGTGAATACTGCCAAAGTTTTCAATTTTAGCAAAAAAGGTAGAATAGCAAAAGATTTCGATGCTGATATAGTTTTTCTCAGAGATTGGGAAGTTGTTTCCGTTATATCTCGGGGTGAATTTCTTATGAAAGATGGTATTTTAAAGCCTATCAATTTTGAATAAATATAAATGACAATTTATAGCTATATTATCCTTTACTTTATTCTGCTATTTATCAGTTGAAAAAGTTTTAGGTAAGAGTATACTATAAAATTGAAAGACAAGTTAAAAGTTAAATAATAGAATATGGAGGGATTGGTTTGCTAGAACAATTCTTATTGTTTTTTCAGAAAATGGCATTCTCTCAGATGACTTTTGGTAATATCTTTATGCTTCTTATAGCTGGTGTTTTGATTTATGTGGCTGTCAAAAAAGATGCTGAACCGCTTTTGCTTATACCAATCGCATTTGGAATAGTTCTTTCGAACATCCCACCACTTGCGACGGGCATATTAAATCCTCCGCAAACTTTCCCAGATGGGAGATTTATACCTGGTGGATTTATGTATTACATAAAAAAAGGACTAGATTGGGGTGTTTACCCACCTCTTATATTTTTAGGAATAGGCGCTCTTACTGACTTTTCTTTCATGATATCCTATCCGATAACCATATTTCTTGGTGGTGCTGCTCAAATCGGTATATTTGTGACATTCATACTCGCAAGAGCATTTGGATTTACTTTTAAACAGGCTGCATCCATTGGTATAATCGGAGGAGCGGATGGTCCTACATCGATATATGTTGCAACAAAGTTTGCGCCAGAATTACTTTCTATAATAGCTATCGCCGCGTATTCTTATATAGCTTTAATTCCTATTTTACAACCACCGGTGTCTAAGTTGCTTACAACGAAAAAAGAAAGGTTGATTCGCATGAAACCACCAAGAAAGGTTTCTAAAACGGAAAAGATATTGTTTTCACTTATAACAACCCTTGTAACAGCATTACTCGTTCCTCAATCTTTAACACTTGTTGGGCCTCTTATGTTTGGTAATCTTCTTAGAGAAGTTGGTAATGTCAAAAGACTTGTTGAAGCGGCAAGCAAGTATATATTAGACACAACGACAATACTTCTTTGTTTGTCAGTGGGTGCATCTGCAAGAGCTGATATATTCTTAAAACCTCAATCTCTTCTGGTCTTTGGAATGGGAGCTTTTGCGTTTGTTTCCGCTCTTGCTTCAGGGATACTGTTTGCAAAATTAATGAATTTATTTATGAAAGATAAAATAAACCCATTAATTGGCGCTGCTGGAGTTTCAGCTGTTCCCGATAGTGCAAGAGTTGCTCAGAAAATTGCTCAAGAAGAAGATCCAACAAACTTCATACTTATGCATGCGATGTCTCCAAACGTAGCCGGAGTTATTGGATCAGCAGTTGCTGCAGGCGTCTTTTTAGCAATATTTGGATAGTAAAAATTATTTAAAGGAGGTTGAACCATGGCAAAAAAGCAATTTAGAGTGGAAATTAAATACGAGTGGTGTAAAGCATGTGGAATATGCTATAATGTATGCCCGACAAAGACAATTGTAAGAGGAGATTTAAATAAACCAGCTGTACCAGATCACAGCACATGTATAGGTTGTTTAATGTGTGAAAATCTATGTCCAGATTTTGTTATAAATATAGTTGAAGTAACTCCTATGGAAGAAGTAAAGAACGAAAAGGCTGGTGTTGAAAATGCCTAAGAATCCAAGAATGGTCTTTTGGCAAGGCAATGAAGCTTGTGCTTATGGAGCAATAAAAGCAGGTTGCAGATTTTACGCAGGTTACCCAATTACACCTTCTTCGGAAATTGCGGAAACGATGGCACGTGAACTTCCAAAAGTTGGAGGAGTTTTTATCCAAATGGAAGATGAGATTGCAAGTGCCGCTGCAATTATTGGCGCCTCGCTTGCAGGTGTGAAGTCTATGACGGCGACAAGCGGTCCGGGATTTAGTTTGATGCAAGAAGCGATAGGTTACGCAATTATGACAGAAACCCCGACGGTTTTTGTTAATGTTATGCGTGGTGGACCATCAACAGGTATGCCTACGAAACCGTCCCAAGGAGATATAATGCAAGCAAGATGGGGAACACACGGTGACCATGCGATAATCGCACTCTATCCTTCGACTGTTGAAGAAGTTTACAAATATACAATCAAGGCGTTCAATTTGGCTGAAGAATACAGAACTCCTGTAATATTGTTGATGGACGAAGTATTAGGGCATATGTACGAGAATTTTATTCTACCACCAGACAGCGAAATCGAAATTTTTGAACGTATCTCATCGAAAGAATTGGAAGAAGAAGAAATATTCGTTCCTTTCTCTGAAACTGAATATGCGGAAAGTTTGCCACCGTCTTTGGTTGAGATGGGAAAGGCGAAGTTCCATGTCTCTGGGTTGGTACACGACGAGTCAGGATTTCCAATGGCAACTATGGAAACAGCTGAAAAATTAATAAGAAGGCTTGTTAATAAAATTAAACTACACATAGATAAGATAGCAGAATGCGAAGAATTCATGATGGACGATGCGGAAACTGTTATAATAGCGTATGGTTCAGTTGCAAGGTCAGCTAAGGAAGCGGTATTAATGGCAAGAAATGATGGTATAAAAGTTGGTTTGCTTAGGCCAATTACTATTTGGCCCATACCAATTGAGAAAATAAGGAAAAAATTATCGAATGTGCAAAATGTGCTTGTCGCAGAGATGAACCTCGGGCAGTATGCAAGCGAAGTTTCAAAACTTGTAAAGCCTGGAACAAAAATTAGATTACTGAGTAAAGTTGGAGGGGAACTTATTGCTCCTCATGAAATATTGAATGAGTTAAATAGTATGCTCCTCGAAGGCATAGATTTCTGATATAAAGCTAGTGCTTCGGTCATCCTTGACGGGTGACCTTTTTTCTTTTTTATGATACAATATAATTGCGACTTGTAAGGTTTGGCAAGTCATTTGTTTGTAATTAAATTAATTAAAAATTGAAAACTTGGGAGTGATTGATAAGTGCTTGGAAACTTAAAGAAAATATTTGATAAAAACGAGATAGAAATAAGGAAAGCGAGGAAAATCGTTGAAAGAATAAATCAATTAGATGAAAAGGCAAGAAAAACAAGTTTTGAAGAAATGAAGAGTTATATTTTACAGTACAAAGGCAAACTGGAAAATATTGAAGAATTAGATGAACATTTGGAACAAGTATTTGCTTATGTGCGCGAAACCGCAAGAAGAACAGTTGGAATGAGGCATTTCGATGTTCAACTTATCGGCGGTATTGTTTTGCATAAAGGAAAAATAGCTGAAATGAAGACTGGAGAAGGAAAAACTTTGGTCGCGACCGCCCCAATAGTTTTAAATTCACTTATGAACAGGAATATCCACGTTGTTACGGTGAACGACTATCTTGCTAAAAGAGATGCTATGTGGATGGGTCCTATTTATCTTGCCCTTGGTTTAAGGGTGGGGATAATAAATACAACTGGAAAAGCTTACGAAGTTGTATGGAAAAATCCTGAATTAGCTGAAAAAGGGTTAAAAGAAAATTACTGTGTCTGGCCTGACGATTACGATGGAGAATTTTTATCAGACGAGATGAAAGTTAAAAAAGCAGTCGAAGCTTTTGAGGTTGATATAATTGAGGTAAGTAAAAAGGAAGCTTACAGATGTGATGTTACATATGGAACAAATTCGGAATTTGGATTTGATTACCTTAGAGATAACCTTGTTGTCTCACTTGATGATAAAGTTCAGATGGGGCATTTTTACGCAATTGTTGATGAAGTGGACAGCATCTTAATAGACGAAGCAAGGACCCCATTGATTATAAGCGGCCCATCAAAAAACAATGCATCTGTCTACAAACATTTTTACCAAATAGCAAAAAGATTAGAAAAAGACAAACACTTCAAGGTTGATGAAGAGCATCGAACAGTATTACTTACAGACGAAGGCATTGAATATTTGGAAAAGCTCCTTGGCGTTGATAACCTATATGACCCAGCGAATGTGAATAGTATATATCATATAACAAACTCATTGAAAGCGATTCATCTTTTCAAAAAGGACGTCGATTATATAGTTCACAACGGACAAGTTTTAATCGTCGATGAATTCACAGGGCGTGTTCTTCCTGGAAGGCGTTACAGTGGAGGTTTACATCAGGCTATAGAAGCAAAAGAAGGAGTTCCAATTAAGGAAGAGAGTATTACGTATGCTACGATAACGTATCAAAATTATTTTAGAATGTATGAAAAACTTGCTGGTATGACCGGTACGGCAAAGACTGAAGAACAAGAATTCAAAGCAATTTACGGTATGGATGTTGTGGTAATACCGACTCACAAGCCAATGATAAGAATTGACCATGACGATTTGATTTACAGATCAGTTGAAGAGAAATACAAAGCGATAGTTGAAGAGATAAAGAAAAGGCATGAAAAGGGTCAACCTGTCTTGGTAGGTACAACTTCCATAGAAAAGAGTGAAAAACTCAGCGAAATGCTTAAAAAGGAAGGTATACCCCATCAAGTTCTAAACGCGAAATACCACGAAAAAGAAGCGCAGATTGTTGCGCAAGCTGGCCAGAAAGGTATGGTAACGATAGCGACAAACATGGCGGGACGTGGTACGGATATTAAATTAGGACCTGGTGTAAAAGAGTTAGGTGGACTTTTGATAATAGGTACTGAACGCCATGAAAGTAGAAGAATCGATAACCAACTTAGAGGTAGGTCTGGAAGACAAGGGGATCCTGGCGAGTCAATATTCTTCCTTTCGGTTGAAGACGATTTAATGAGAATATTTGGTGGCGACAGAATACAAAAAGTAATGGATATGGTCAAGATAGAACCAGGCCAACCGATATATCATCCACTATTAACGAAACTCATTGAACAAGTACAGAAAAAAGTTGAAGGTATAAACTTCTCCGTAAGAAAGTACCTTCTTGAACTTGATAGCGTTCTTGATACTCAAAGAAGAGCTATATATGGTTACAGAGACAATATACTTGAACGCGATGTCGATGACTTTATAAGTGAAGCTATCGATAATTTTGTTGAAGCAAGAATTGAAGAGTTTTGTTCTGGCGTGGAATGGGATTGGGAAGGTTTGAAAAACTCATTTGCAGTTATAAAAGATTTTGTAAAAATAGATACTAAAATAGATGATAAAGAAAAGCTGAAGCAGGATATAATTGAACAAATCACAAAGGCTTACAGATTGAAAAAAGAAGAATTTGGTGAGGATTTTGAGCATGTTGCCAAATTTATAGTACTTAGGATAATAGATGAAAATTGGAGGCAGTATTTAGAAGAAGTTGAGCATGTAAAAGAATCTATTAGACTTAGAAGTTACGGTCAAAAAGATCCTGTTCTCGAGTTTAAGAAAGAAACATACGATATGTTTAATGACATGATGATGCGGACATACGAACTTTCAGTTTCGTACTTACTCAACTTGAGACGTGTTGACAACAAAGCTGAAGAAGAAAGTAAGAAAGAACTTGCAAAGGTCAGCACTGTGCATGACGAGTTCAGATTAATTGCCGAAGAAAGCAAAGATAGCGATAAGAAAAAGCCCAAGTTGAAAATAAAGAGATGATGGGTTAGCAAATTGGGAGGAGTATCTGGTGAAAATAGAAGGTGTGATACTCAAAAGCGGAGAAATTCCGAAAAAGCTTTTTAAGGTAATTTCTGGGACCGTACGTGAAACAAGGCAAAATACGTACCACGATCTTGTTAGTGGAGATTATATAGCATTAATGGAATATTTACTTTCGATTCCATTAGAGGAAGATATAGTTGCAATCGAAGAAAGTGAAATTGTAGAAATAGACTTTGAAAGTGAATATTTAAATATAGTAAAAAAGATTGTCGAACTTAGGAAACTAATAGATGAAACATCCATCGATATTGACAACATGGTTTTAAGCGATTTTAATTTTGAAAATATTGAATTGGATGATTACCTTAATCAAATTGAGCAATTACTCACACTTGCGGCAGGCGAACTTCCGGATGATGTTCAAGAAGCCCTAAAACAAATAGAACAGCTTGAAGATGATAAGATAATAACGAAAGTTAACTTAGTCCGCAGATTTATTGAGAAATTTCCAGATGACGAGAGCGGGCCAAGACTTTTAATAGAAACAGCTTCAAAAGTTTATCTTTTACTAAATGATAGATACCTCACAAAAGCTTTGTTAAAGAAAGTTTTAATAAATTACTCTCAAAAACTTGATTATTGTTATGAAGCGACCAAAATATTGAAAACTGTATACGAAGATGAAGGTAATATACTATGGCGAAGGTATGAAAAAATTGCAAAAGTTATTGAGGTGATTTTGCGTGGAAACGCTTGAATTCAAAGATAATCAAATGATTATACAAAAAGGTGAAAAAGGTGAATATGTTTATGTTTTAAAATCTGGAAAAGTGAAAATAAAAGTTAGTAGTTATGAAGTAATGATGTTCGATGAAGATATATGTGTGTTTGGCTTAGAAGCATTGATTGACGAACCTTACACGGAAACGTGTGTGACGGTAGGAAATGTTAAGGCTATAAAGTATCAACCATCGGAATTTATGGAAATATATGCAAAAACGGAAGTTGGAAAGAAAGCACTTGAAAGTTTCATGAGAAGGACCGCAAAAGTTCTTGGATGGATTTGATTAAGTTTCAAAAAAGAATTAGAATATCAATATAGAGACTTATAAAGAAAATTATATTGCTTGCTTTGGGGGTGGATTTATGCACACTAATAGGATCGACCACATAGGTATAGCTGTAAGAGACGCTAAGGAAAAATTAAAATTATATCAGGATTTTCTTGGTTTGGAGGTTACCGAAATTGAAGAACTTCCAGAAAGAGGCTTAAGGGTGTATTTCATAAAGGTTGGAGACACTAGGATTGAATTGCTTGAACCGATGAACGAAAATTCTGAAGTGTCAGGATTTTTGGAAAAGAAAGGCGAAGGAATTCACCATTTAGCTTTCAATGTTCATGGGATAGAAGAGGCAGTCAGACTTGCAAAAGAAAACGGATTACAGCCACTTTCTGAAGAACCTAAAAAAGGTGCTGGAGGTACAAAAGTTTTATTCCTTCACCCAAAGACAACAGGCGGAGTACTTATTGAATTGGTAGAAGGTGAACATTAATTGTATTCACATAAATAAAATATCTTCGAGGGGAGTGAATCCGTAAATGGACGAACTTATACAGAAATTGAAAGATTTAGAAAAGGAAGTTGAAATTGGCGGCGGACAGGACAAAATAGACAAGCAACACGCGGAAGGAAAACTTACAGCAAGAGAAAGATTAGAATTATTATTCGATCCAGGTACATTTGAAGAGATAGATAAATTCGTGAAGCATAGAAACACACAATTTGGGCTGGACAAAATGAAATTGCCTGCCGATGGTGTTATAACAGGAATTGGTAAAGTAAATGGCAGGCCTGTTGCCGCATTTTCACAAGATTTTACGGTCATGGGTGGCTCGCTTGGTGAAATGCACGCGAAAAAGATTGTGAAAATAATGGATATGGCGATGAAACTTGGGATTCCACTCGTTGGTATAAATGACTCGGGTGGTGCAAGAATACAAGAGGGCGTTGACTCACTTTACGGGTACGGTGAGATTTTCTATAGAAACACACTTGCATCAGGTGTCATCCCTCAGATAACAGTTATCGCGGGGCCATGTGCAGGTGGAGCAGTTTATTCTCCGGCTATCACGGACTTCGTCGTGATGGTTGATAAAACTGCTCAGATGTTTATCACAGGACCAAACGTTATAAAGGCAGTGACCGGCGAAGACATCTCAAAAGAAGATTTGGGGGGTTCATTTGTACACAACTCTAAGAGTGGAAACGCTCACTTCTTGGCGTCAGATGACAAACAAGCAATAGAAATGGTTAGAAAGCTCTTATCCTATATACCACAGAATAATATGGAAGAACCATTGCCCGAGGATAATTTCAGTATTCCAGATATATCTGATATACATACATTAGTACCTGTTGATTCCAAGAAGGGGTTCGACGTTCGAGATGTTATAAAAAAGATAGTTGATGAAGGTACATTCTTTGAAGTTCACGAACATTTTGCGAAAAGTATTGTAGTTGGTTTTGCAAGAATCGGCGGAAGATCTGTAGGTATTGTTGCGAACCAACCAAATTATCTAGCTGGAGTATTGGACATTGACTCTTCTGATAAAGCGGCAAGGTTCATAAGATTCTTGGATGCCTTTAATATACCAATAGTCACATTTGTTGATACACCTGGTTACCTTCCTGGGGTAAAACAAGAGCATGGTGGAATAATAAGACACGGTGCCAAGTTACTTTACGCATACAGTGAAGCAACCGTTCCAAAGATTACAATCATTCTAAGAAAGGCGTACGGAGGAGCATATATAGCTATGGGAAGTAAACACCTTGGAGCAGATTTTGTTGCTGCGTGGCCAACAGCTGAAATTGCTGTTATGGGGCCGGATGGTGCTGCAAACATAATCTTCAAAAAAGACATAGATGCATCAGAAAATCCAGAGGAAACAAGAAAACAAAAAATAGAAGAGTATAGACAACTGTTTGCCAATCCATATGTAGCTGCATCAAGGGGATACATAGATGCGGTAATTGATCCACGTGAAACAAGAACATGGATAGAAAAGGCTCTTGAATATGGTTCAACGAAAGTAGAACCAAGACCCAACAAAAAACATGGAAATATACCTTTGTAATTTGTAAGTAGTAATTAATTCAAAAGAGGTGGTTGTGTGAATAATCCAATTGAATTAACAATAACTATTGTTGGTGTAGTCACTGTCTTTGCAGTTTTCGTTATCTTGTATGGAGTTTTTAAATTAATGGAAATTATAGGCATTAGTCAAAACAAAAAAGTTAAAATGCCGAAAGAAAATCAACAGTCTTCCAAACCTAATGTTGAAAATGCGGTTATCGTGGAAAATTCTACAGCGAGTATCTCAGTTACAAATATGACGCAAGGGATTGAAAACGAGGAAGAAATAGCGGCGGTTTTTGCTGCGATATATTCTCTTTTTGGAGAAAATGTTGTTGTTAAATCCATAAAACCAGTGCAACGTATAGTTGAGAAAAAAGGAAAAAGAGGATGGAATGAATGGAGAACATATGGTTGGAGAGGTGGAAATAAATGGTGAGAAAATTTGTTGTTCGAGTTAATGGTAAGGAGTATGTTGTGGAAGTTGAAGAATTAGGAATGCAAACTCAGGCATCTGTTCAAAGCGTTACTCAGCAAGCGCAAGCTTCTCAACCTGTCCAAACAGTGCAAACACAACAATCAACACAACCAGTCCAAGCGGTTAAAACAGTTCAACCGGTTCAAGAGGAAAGTAAACAAACACAAGTGTCATCTACATCGTCTGGAGTAAAAATTGTAGCTCCAATGTCTGGTGTCATTTTGAAAGTGCTTGTTAGCGAAGGTCAAAAAGTTGAGTACGGTCAGAAAGTTGTCATCCTTGAAGCGATGAAGATGGAAAATGAGATAGTTGCAGATAAACCTGGGGTTGTGAGGAAAATACTTGTTAAAGAAGGAGACAACGTAGATACTGGCCAAGCGCTTGTTGAGTTAGGATAATAAATAAAAAATTAATTTGATAAAAAGCGGACAAACCTAAAAAGTTTGTCCGCTTTTTATCGTATAATTAGTAAAGAGGAATCTATTTTCTATAAAGTAATTATGAGTTTGTTTGCGAATTACAATATTTTGAAAGGTGAAGTTACATCTTCTATAAATCACAGTAGTTCGCATAAAACAAAAAAGTGCCATTATTGGCACTTTTTCATATAGAATACTCAAAGGGTTTAAAGTACAATTTTTCGAAGAATTTTTACAAATTGTTGGTATAAATCCTCGTTTATCCCGTACTTTTCTTTGAAAAACTCTTTAAAAACCTTTCCTTCTTCTTCTACCACTTTCCAATCTTTTCTCTTAACAGGTCCAGTTAAAGCATCTTTTAAATCATACTTTGATATATTTTTACTGACCGATTCCATCAGTGTTGATATTATTTTTCTAGCGTTTTCATTATCTATTCCTATATCTTCGTATATTTTTAAGGACAAATACGCAAGTGCCATAGGAAAGTTGCTCGATATAACCGCCGCAAGATGATATAAAGCTTTGTCATGTGTTGAAATTGTTACATACTTTCCTCCGACTAATTTTACAATTTTCTTCGCTATTTCTAAGCCTTTTTCGGAACCTTCTATCCCAAATAAAACGTCTTTAAAAGAGTAATATTCATCTGCAACTGAGCAATTAGGATGCATAGAAACAGGGGACCATTCTTCAGGAAATATTGCGGATGAATGAAACCCACTGAAATGTACCGCTATTATATTATTGACTTTTCTCTCCAATTTTTGTTGTATATAAGGTAATACTGAATCATTTACTCCAAAAAGTACGATACCATCCAATAGAAAATCATCATCGTAAGTAACTGGTATACCGTCTAACTCTTTAGCAAGTTGTTCGGCTTTTGCTCTATCTCTTGAAAGAATATGCCCAAATTTTGTTTTTCCCTTTAATTGTCTTGCTATAGAGCTGGAAACTTTTCCAATGCCAACTATATTTATAAATAATTTTGATGGGCTTTTCGTGCTCATAATCTTGGTTCATTCCTCTTTATCACATATTTTTCCAATTACAAAATCAACTAATTCTAAGACATTCTTTCCATCAACGCTGTACTTATCAAGCAACTTGGATATTTTTTTATTCAATATAGTTTCCACATGCTTCTTGATTCTTCTTTGAGCTCTTAAAGAAATTTCACCACTCTGATATAAAAATTCACGGTGATTTTGAATTTCATTGTAAAGTTCATCAATTCCTTTTCCTGAAGTTGCTACGCACATAACTATAGGCTTTTTGCTATCTGAATAAGATAATATTGTTTCTAGGTTTATTTTTAGTATTTCTGCGCCTTCAAGATCGGCTTTGTTTATGACAAATATATCGCCTATTTCCATTATTCCAGCTTTCATAAGTTGAATTTCATCACCGCTTCCGGGCGAAAGAACTAGTACAACAGTGTCTGCTACATAAGCAATATCTATTTCGCTCTGACCAGCACCGACAGTTTCAATTATTATATAATCGAATCCAAATAACTTATAGAGTGTAATCACACCAAAAATTGAGTCGTTTAGACCTCCAACATTACCTCGACTCCCCATGCTTCTTATAAATACGTCATTATCTGTAAAATGCCTTTTCATCCTTATCCTATCACCCAACAGTGCACCACCAGTAAATGGGCTTGAAGGGTCAATTGCTATTATACCTACGCTCTTTCCATCTTTTCTTATCCTTGTAACATAAGAATCTGTCAATGTACTTTTTCCAGCTCCTGGACTACCGGTTATTCCAATGATATGTGTTATTCCATTCTTCTCTAAAAGAATATCTTTAAAATTTTTTTCAATTTCAAAGACTAACTCCGGATTATTCTCAACCATAGTTATAGCCCTTGAAAGGGCAAATTGATCCTTTTCGATGATTTTATCGGTGAGCTTTAATAAGATTTCCGACTCTTTGGAAAATTTTTTCATGCTTGCTCTACACCTTGCTTAACGACCTCGTTAATTTTTTCTACAACTTCTGAAATTGGAGTTCCTGGGCCAAAGACAGCTTTAATTCCCATTTTCAAGAGTTCTTCGGCATCATCGGCTGGTATGATTCCTCCAACAAATACTGGAACATGGAAATCGTATTTTTCCATCAATTCGAGAACTTTTTTACATACGCTCATATGTGCGCCAGAAAGGATAGATAAGCCTATAATATCGACGTCTTCTTGCATAGCTGCTCTTATAATCTCCTCTGGAGTTTGTCTTAACCCAGTGTAAATAACTTCCATACCAGCATCTCTTAGACCTCTTGCCACAACTTTAGCACCTCTATCATGCCCGTCCAGTCCGGGCTTTGCGATAAGAACTCTAATTCTTTTCCCTTCCATAATCATCACCCCACAACCTTAGATTTTTGTTTACAAACCTATTTTATCACTCAAAAAATCTTTTTCAAATATTGGAAAAAGTTAAAAAACAAATTAAATTACACCAAAGTTATTCAATGAAGCTAATAATTTAAATCATTTAATTAATGCGTATTTTTAGTCTGTTTTATTTTGAAAAAAGCCTTAACCAAAATTTGAAATAGAATATTTTACATATAGATTAAAGCAATCGATGAAAATAAAAGGATGTTAAAAGCACAGATTACACATTGAGACATTAATAAATACTATCGTAATTTATCGTAAAGCGATAAATCTAATTAACAAATAATTTTTTCATTATTCGATGGATGTTATTATGCATTGCATAATAATTAACAAAGTTGATACTTTACTTGTAACATAAAAATTGGAAGATATTTAGAATTTGAAAAGCTTCCTATTACAGGATTAAGGTATTCTTATATGATAAACGATGGAACTTTTGGTTTATATGTCTTTTCAACATTTGAAAATTTACCTTCTTCAACACCATCTTCGTATGTCTATACCGTAAAATCAAATTTAAATGATGAAACAAAAATGTTGATTTTAGCTTCAATGAAAAATAACAACTCACACATTGTTTTCGAAAATCAAAAAGTTATTGACCAATTCGCGTATGCCTTAAATTGGTATGGAAATGTGTTGTGGCTTGATTACGGAGTTTTAGTAACATATCAGAAAGCAAAATATTTAATTGTTGATAAAATTTTAGAAGATGGTGTTCATCTCAAATGGCCGTTTGTTTACACGACTTCATTATCGCTTGTTTATCAAGTACCATCTTCTAGTCTTATAGTTCATAACTACACAGCTTTTGAGACTGAAAATAGGAGTACATTTAAATTACCAGTTGAAGGTTTAGGAGAAGTTGAAATAGAAGAAAAAGTACCGAGTATTTTTGAAGATGTTTTTGGTGCAGAATATCAAATTGGAAACAATGGACTTGAATGTAGAATCTGAGGAATTTGATGTTATGTACGAAGGTTTATATAATTTTGATGATTACACATCACTTTTTGCAAGAGGATTATACAATAAATTAGGTGATAATGATAAAAATTTACTAATGCTTGGGATAAAAGCTAGTTATTAATCTTCCTGGGGGGTTCTCCTCCCAGATTTTTGGAGGAATACAGTGAGGATAATAGAAAAATATAAGAACAGAAAATTATATGATACGAATATGAAAAAATTTATCACTTTAAATGATGTTGCAAATTTTGTTAAAGAAGGGGAGACGGTAAAAATCATCGATAGCCTGGGTAATGATATTACCCAGGAGATTTTTTTGAAAGCAAGAATAAAAGGTAAGATTTTTTGTAGCCTAAAAAAGGAAATGATAGAAAGATTAATCCAGGGTTTTATTAAAATTTTTAAAGGAAATACAGACGACTTTATTGAAATACTTCTTGATCTTGTAAATCAAGGGGTATTGCCTGCAGATATTGCAAAAGAACTAGGAAATGCTGTAATCAAGCATTTTAATGAATTTGAAGAAAATATGAAAAAGGATATAATAGAACTTATTAAATCAACAGGTTTTGTTTCAAAAGAAGAGTATGATAAGTTAAAGGAAGAATACGAAGCTTTAAAGAAAAAATGTGAAAATTAATTTTTTTAATATTTGTGTAAAAAATCTATTTCCATGTTTTTTTCATATTGTTTGGATCCAAAGTATTTTTGCTTTTTCCTTCCCTGGGTTTCTGAGATAGTGGATACAATCTGCCGAGTAGTAAAAACAATCTCCTTCATTTGCCCTGTATTTTTTTCCATCGATATAAATTTCTACAGAGCCCTCGATAACATACCCGAACTCATCACCGTCGTGATAATCTTCTTGTTCTGTTTGTGAACCTGGTTCAAGCTCAACAATTTTTGCATCTATTTCTTTGTCTTCTATTCCATCCATTAGAATATCAATTTTTACACCTTTTGGTAATTCGTACATAGGTACCCTTTCATTTTTTTTGAAGATAATTTTCTTCTGTTCATCGCTAAAGAAGTGCTTTAAATCTGTACCTAATACCCTTAAGACCCGTTCTAATGTTTCAACAGATGGTGAAACTTTATCGCTCTCTAACTGTGATATAAAACTTCGTGATAAATCACATCTATCGGCCAATTCTTCTTGTGTGTATCCCCTTGCTAATCTTAGGCGTTTTATCTTACTTCCAATTTTCATGATTTCACCTCAACATACTTTAACTAGTTCTCTTGTTTAATTATAGTTATATTTTAGCATAAAAAACGGCAGGGATAACCTGCCGTTTTGTTAATTTTTTATTCTTCTATGTATTTTTTTACGAAATTCGGAAGTGCAAATGCAGCTATGTGTATTTCTTCATTGTAATATCTTAACGGTTCTCTGAAATTTTTTACTTTATCTGGATTGAAATCTTTAACTGGGTCAATTCCTGCTTTTGAAGCGTAAGTGTAAGACCAAATACCTCCGGGATACGTTGGCATAAAGCCAAGGTACATCTTTACAAGCGGGAAGTTTGCCTTAATTCTTTTGTAAGCAGTTGAACCCCATTCGTAGTCGTATGTCATGCCTTCAGTTTGAGCACACAAAATACCATCTTCTTTCAAAGCTTCGTTACATGCCTTGTAAAAGTCAAGCGTGAATAGGTGCCCACCTTCCCCTGCTGTTGGGTCGGTTGAGTCAATTATAATAACGTCAAACTCGTTTTTAAATTGCCTTACGAACTTCGCACCGTCTTCGTAAACAAGCTCTACTCTTGGGTCTGTTAACTTTGATGCGGTGTATGGGAGATATTCCATAGCAGCTCTTACAACAAGTTCGTCAATCTCACACATTACCGCTTTTTCAACGGATGGGTGTTTTAAAACTTCTCTTATGCTTCCACCGTCACCGCCACCGATAACAAGGACTTTCTTTGGATTTGGATGCATAAACATTGGTACGTGAACGAGCATTTCATGGTACATGAATTCATCGATTTCCGTTGTCATTGTAATACCATCTAGTGAAAACACTCTTCCATAAAATGGTGCTTCAAATATATCTATTCTTTGATACTGACTCTGGGCTGAGTACAAATATCTATTAACTTTCATGAATAATCCACCGGGATCTTTCGAATACCATTCCATATACAACATATGTCTACCGGGTTTTAATTCTTTTTCGAGTCCTTTATCAGCCATTCAGAGCACCTCCTTTTCGAAGTTTTTAAACTATAAAAACATTAGAATATTTCTGCCATTTCTGCTTCAACAGCTTTATGTGGTGCGTTTTCAGGAATTCCGACTTCATCGTATTTTCCTCTAAGGTGCTCAACGACATGTGCCCTTTGCGACTTGAATATCTTCTTTAAGTAAGAAAAAGCTTTCCATGGGTCGACATGGTCACCACATGTGAACAAGTCAACCGCTGCGTAACCGTACTCTGGCCATGTGTGGATCGTAAGATGTGACTCACTTATTACTACCACACCGCTTACTCCGTAGGGGAGGAACCGGTGGAAAGAAGAATTAACTATTGTCGCACCAGTTTCGTAAGCTGCTTGTTTCATATGAAACTCGATTGCGTCAATATTATCGAGCATTTCCTTGTCACAATCGTAAAATTCTGCGATAATATGTCTACCCAAACTTTTCATGTTAATCCCTCCCCATTTAAATTTTGATTATTGTTTATTTATGAGATATTTGGTAAAAGATAGAGATTTGTTTTTGTGCATTTAAATAAACACGATTATTCCATTTATATAATCATGTTTACTTAAGTGAACAAAATACGTCAGTATTACGGACAATATTATATACAATAAATCGGTTTTTTATGGTTACGTCCATGTAACGATTGTGGTAATTTTTGGTTTAAAAAATTTCCTTTATAAAACGTATGAAGTATAATAATTTGCATTTTTATTTTCAGAAAAATTAGGATATATAGATTGACAAAGGAGGTATTTAAAAAGTTTATGAATCAAGTAGAGAAGAAACTCATGACATTTACGACCCTTTTTATCACTGGTATTGTTATTTCAAACGTTATAGCATCTAAAGTTGTTAAAATAGGTTTATTTGTCTTCCCGGCCTCTATTATAAGCTATACTTTTACGTTTATTATTTCAAATATGGTTTCAGAAAGCGTAGACAAAAAGTACTCAAAACAGCTTATATATATGGGTTTTCTTGCACAAATAACCGCAAGTTTGTTGATAATATTAGGTTTGTTCATGCCTTCCGCTAACACTGAAAGAGGAGAAGCGTACAAGATAATTCTTGGAATGAATTGGCGCTTTACGATAGCGAGTTTATCAGCTTATGGGACATCGCAATTAATTAACCATTATGTTTTTAACAAAGGCTTATTTAAAAGTCCGCTTACTGCAAATCTTGTTTCAGTTGGCATCGCACAATTTTTCGATACATTAGTATTTACCTACGTTGCGTTTTTAGGTGTTTATAAAGGACTCTGGGGAATGATATTGTCTCAGTATGTAATTAAGGTTATAATTGTTATAGTTACGAATCCTGTTTTTCTATTAATCAAAAAGGCTAAATAAAGCTTTCAGGATACTTGAGGTGATAAGGTGTATATAATTGAGACTTACGGTTTTGACGGTGCGACAAATATGGCTTACGACGTGGCATTGGGAGAGTTAGCCGATGATGTGATTTTACGTTTTTACACATGGAAAAATCCAACTTTATCGTTGGGAAAGCACCAAAAAACCGATGATTTAGATTTTGAATATATAACGGCGAAAAATTTTGACATTGTGAGAAGACCATCTGGTGGAAGGGCTGTTTTGCATTGGGATGAAATTACTTACTCTGTTATTATTCCAAAAAATCATGAGTTATTTAACACGACAGTTTTGGAACTATACAATTTTTTGTCAGAATTACTAGTTAAAGGATTAAGAAAAGTTGGATATCCTGTTGAAATGGTTGAAGGGAAGAAAAAAACTGCGAGTCACGTTTGTTTCCAAACGCCTTCGGCTTATGAAATAGCCTTGAATGGAACAAAAGTTGTTGGAAGTGCTCAAACACGAACCCAAGATTACATATTGCAACATGGTTCAATTGTTTTAACACCGCACGACGAAATTAAATACTGCTTCAAGAGTACAAAAAGTCTTGATATACCATTGATTGGTCTATACGATTACAAATATGTATCGTTTGATGATATAGTTAGTGGGATAAAAGAATCATTTGGAGATTTCTTTGGTCAGCCAAAGCACTTTTTGAACCAAGACGTTTTATTTGAGAAGATAAATGATAAAATGCATACATTTAAGATAGTGACAAATGAGTCGGTTTAGAAAGGTTGATTTTATGGTGAACAAAAGCGAAAATAACAAAGAATACGGAATGCTATACATTGTTGGAACACCTATTGGAAATTTGAAAGATATAACATTCAGAGCTTTAGAGGTTTTAAAAGATGTTGATATTGTAATTGCAGAAGACACCAGACGGACGAAGAGTCTTCTGCAATATTTTGGTATCGAAAAGTACATAGAATCGTTTAACGAACACAACTCTTACAAAAAGATAGATAAGATAATAGAAATTATAAAGTCAGGGAAGAAAGTGGCTCAGGTTTCCGATGCAGGAATGCCCGTTATTTCCGATCCAGGTTACAACCTTGTCAAAAGATGTCACGAAAAAGGTATAAAGGTAGAAGTTATACCAGGACCGAGTGCCTTAACAAGTGCGGTAGCTGTAAGTGGGTTCAGAGGAACTCACTTTTATTTTATAGGGTTTATGCCAAAAGATAAAAATAGAAGAAGGTTGTTAAGGAAATTAGAGCAAGTAAGAAATTTAGGATTAATAGAATCTTTTGTCTTCTTCGAAAGCCCGGAAAGACTTTTAAAAACACTTGAAGATATAAAAAGTATACTCGGCAGTTGCGAAGTATTTATAGCAAGAGAACTAACGAAATTTTACGAAGAACACTATTTTGGGACAATTGAAGGAGCTTTAGAAAAATTCAAAAATGTTAAGGGAGAACTAACAGTCATTGTTAAGTTAAATTCCAACGAAGGAAATGAAGAAAGTGATGATGGTGATAAATAATGCTTAGGATTGAGAGTGGGGAATTAAAAGGGAAGTTAATAAAAACAGTCCCAGATCCACGAACTCGTTATACATCAGCTATACTAAGGAGAAGTTTAGTCAACATAGTCGAATTTGAAGGTAAGATTTGCGCGGATGTTTGCTGTGGAAGTGGTTCTGTTGGATTTGAAATGCTCAGCAACGGAGCAAAAGAAGTTGTTTTTGTCGACGTTTCAAATAAGGCTATTTCGACCGTTAAAGAAAATGCTAAAAACCTTGGCTTGGATGACAAGATAAAAATATACAAAGAAGATGTTAGGAGATTTTTGGAAAGTTACGGAAACGTTTTTGATATAATATACTCAGACCCTCCTTATGAACTTGGCTTGGTTAATGATATTGTTCAAAGAGTACACAACGTGATGCATGAAACTTCCATTTTCATCCTTCAATGTTCAAAGAGAGAGATACCAGATGAAAATATCTTAAAATTCATTAGAGTATTTAAAATAAAAGAATACGGAGATTCTTTTCTCGTTTTTTTGAGAAAATGTGATATAATTAAATAGAAATTAGAAAAATTTAATACTTAAATGTTAATTGAGGTGGTATGTGTGCCTTTCTCATTTGCAAAGAAAGAAAGGGAAGTAATAGAAAAATTAATACAGCTTTCCAGAAAAACCATTGAAGCGACAATGGCTTTAAAAGATTTTTTCACGTGCTATTTTTCCCCAGAATGTGAAAGACAGAGAGAAGTATTTTTATTAATCAAAACAATTGAGCACGAAGCCGATGAGATAAGAAGGTTTATAATATCAGAATCCTACAAAGGATTATTTTTACCCGATATGAGGGAAGTAATTCATTCTTTGAGTGAGAGCATAGATAAAATAATCAACAAATGTGAATCGGTAAGTAAAATAATCGATTATCAGCAACCTAATGTGCCAGAAAACATAAAAGATAAAATTCTTAGTCAGCTTGAATGTGCTGTAAATGCTTCTAAATCATTCTATAAATCTGTTGAAGAATTGTTTAATGACATTGATAAGGTCAATGCTTATATACTTGAAGTTGAAAAATACGAGCATGACGAAGATATGATTGAGGAAGTTGCACTAAAGGAAATTTTCTCTTTAGATTTACAACTTGCTGAGAAAATGCAACTTAAAGAATTAATAATAAACATAGGTGATATTGTCGATAGAACGGAAGATGCTTCAGATATACTGGAGGTATTGTTATTAAAACTAGCTTATTAAGTTTACTCTTGGTTTTGGTTACCATTTCACTATCATTTCCAGCGCAGTATTATGTGTATTATAACAACGGAATACCTGTTTATAGAACTATAAAAGAAATAAAACCTTTCTTTGAATATACAAAAGTCTCGGAAGTTTATTGGGAAAGACCTGTGCCAGAAATAGTTAAAATAAGAGATGGAGAACTTTCAGTTGTTCTCATTCACGGAATTGACCCTATGGAAGTTAACGGTAGTTGGACTTTATACAAAGAATATTTTGTAAATACATGGAATAGTTTATTGCCTAAAAATTGTGGTCTTTACATATTTATATATCCAACGCTTGATGTGCCACTTGAAGAAACGGCAAAAATTTTAGTCGATGAAATAATCAAATTGAATAAAAAAGTAAATATATATGCTCACAGTATGGGTGGAATTCTTCTGAGATATGTGCTTCAAAATGAAGAATTTAGGGAATTTGTGAACAAAATCATCTTCGCTGGAACACCTCATCTTGGAACACCGCTTGCTAATTTTGTAGTTTTGGACAAGAGCGTTTTGAAGTTTCATCCAAAATGGGACATAATAAAGACCGTAATTTTAATGGCTAATACTGCGTGGGTTTTTATTGATGCGCCAAATTATAAATACCTGACATTTGGATTTGAAAAACCTGAAATTCCAGAAAATATCAATTTTATGAATTTTGCAGCCAAAATAAACGCAAACACAAGTAGCATAGTTAAAAATTTAATAAATACTGATTTTTTTTCATCTATTGCGTTGCAAATTCTCGAAAGTACTATAAAGATAATTTATCCAAAAGATTCCGATTTTACTCAAAATGATGGGATGGTACCACTATTCAGCGCGACATACTATGGTAATGAAAAGGTATTTGAAGGATTTGACCACGCAGACTTAGCCATTAGCGAGACAATTGTTAAGGAAGCGATAAAATACTTTTTTGGAGAATAAAAATTATGTAAAACAAACAAGAAAGTATTAGAGGTGAGTTTAAGATGATTCAAAAATATAGATTAAATAGTTTTACGTACATTGTATTGGTTTTTGTATTAACTTTACTATTTTTCTCATGTTCGGTGCCTTTTATTCCTGAAGTACCTCCTTCAAGCTACTCCCAAGAGGCTGCAATAAATGTTTTGAGTAACAAGTATTACTTAATCGATAGTGGATACATAGAAGGTTTTGGTGATATTTACCTCGGTGAAGGTAGATATGCTATATTTGACGGAGTTGATGGAATATTCATGGTCTTCAAATACGACGATGAAGAACACGCAAAAGAAAGTTGGAATAAAATCACAAAGAAATACAACAATCCTTTCAAGTTAAAGTATTTCAAGGTAAATATGGGTGATTATGGCGTTTTTACTTTGAGGCTAGAAAATACCGATTTGTATGTTTGGTACAAGGATAATTGGTTGATAGTTATTTCTGGAGATAAAATCGATAATTTTGTGAAGGATGTCAACGAGATTTATAAGACTATAAAAGCTCGATAAGAATTGATTTTTTATCAAAAAACAACATTAGGGGTTAAGTATTATGAGTACAAAAGGGACAATTGACTATTCCATTATAGGTGTTGACGAAGCTGGCAGGGGCCCAATTTTTGGTCCGGTAGTTGCGGCTGCTGTTTTTTTTGATGAGGGTATATACATAGAAGGGATAACGGACAGCAAAAAACTTAGTGAATCCAAAAGAGAAGAGCTGTATGAAAAAATATCTTTTAGCGCAAAGTTTGGAATCGGAATAGCCACACCAGACGAAATAGATGTATACAATATACTTCATGCGACTGAATTAGCGATGAATAGAGCGCTGGAAATACTTTCTTATTATATCAAGATAGATGAAGGAAAAAATATTTATGTTGATGGAAAGGATTTGAGACTGAATTTTCCTTCTAAGTGTATTGTAAAAGGTGATGAAAAAGTTTATCAAATATCGGCTGCATCAATTTTGGCAAAAGTGACACGGGATAGGATAATGAAAAAGTTTGATAAAGAATTTCCAGAATATAATCTATCAAAACACAAAGGATATGCTACTTCTGAGCATATTGAATTACTAAAAAAGTATGGTCCCACTCCGTATCATCGTTTAACCTTTGATCCAGTATTTCAATTGGTAACTCCTTCTTTGTTAGATAAATGGTTAACTGAAAACATGATTACTTTAGAAAGATACATTATTTTAATAAAATCAATGGAGGTGGACTTGTTTGGCAATAGACGAGACGTCAGGAAAAAGAGCAGAAAGACAAAATATGGAAAATATTGATTTTTCAAAATTTGAGAAGAATATACTCGATAAGGGTTTCGTTAGATTAGTTGACATGATGGGTGATGATTATGCGGCGGTAAAAGCGGCACGTGTTTCTTATGGTCAAGGACTTAAAACACCGGAACGTGATAAAGCACTTATTATATACCTTATGGAACATGGTCACGAAACACCATTTGAGCACATTGTCTTTACATTCCACGCAAAAGCCCCACTCTTTGTCGCAAGACAATGGTTTAGACACAGGATAGGTTCATTCAATGAAATAAGCCAAAGATATACAGAGATAAAAGACGAAGAATTCTATATCCCTTCCAATGTTCGTGTAAACGTACCAGAAGATAGACAAAAAGCAGTTCAATTAAACGACGAAGAACTTTTGCGCAAAGTTATTGATATGATGGAAAATGTATTTGATGAAAGCTATAAAATTTACAAAGAGTTGATAGGCTTAGGTGTAGCACGTGAACTTGCAAGAATAGTCTTGCCATTAGCAACATATACACAATTTTATTGGACGGTAAACGCAAGAAGTTTAATGAACTTTTTGAACTTGAGAGCAGATTCACATGCTCAATGGGAAATTCAACAATACGCTATAGCAATAGCCGATATATTTAAAGAAACTTGTCCATGGACATACGAAGCATTTATAAAATACGGCTATAGAGGTGATTTATTGTGAAACTTAGTGAGTTACTCAAAATAGTTGAAGGTGAAATAGTGGTCAATAGTGGTGTAAATCCTGAAGAAATAGAGATAGAAAAAGTTGCAGCATCTGATTTAATGAGTGATGTTCTTGCGCTTTCTGAACCCGGGTCTTTACTGGTAACAGGTTTAGCAACTCCACAGTGTGTTAGAACAGCTGGAGTTGTTGGGATTCCTGTAGTTTTAATTGTTAGAAACAGGGATATAATGCCTGAGACAAAAGCAGCTGCCGAAATGTCTGGAGTGGTTCTTTGTGTCACGAAGAAAGGTATGTACGAAGTATGTGGAATACTTTATAACACTGGACTGAAACCCGTTTATGCACAATAATTTAATTATAAGTTAGTTAATATTTTTAGAAGTAAGTGAGGGGAAGTGTTTTTATGTTTATCAATATAGAACCTTTGTATTCTTCAATGGTTGAAAATATAAAAGAACGTGTATCTAAACTTTCTAAACCTCCAAAGTTGGTTGCAGTTACTTGTCAACCTGATTCTTCAACATTGGCGTACTTAAGAAGCCAAGAAAAACAAGCAAAAAGATTTGGAATTGATTTTGCGGTGTATGAAGCACCAAAAGCGATGGATTTGAAAATTCTTTTACCAAAACTCTCAGCAGATGGTTCCGTAAACGGAATATTTTTGACGCACCCGTTACCATCTGATATTTCTGAGTACGAGGCAGTTTCTTTAATATCACCGGATAAAGATATTGAAGGACGCCATCCAATTAACCTTGGTAACATTTTGTATGACAAACCAGTATTCCCTCCATGTACAGCGGAGGCGGTTTTAAGGATAATAAATTACCTCACAAATCCATCGGGTAAAAAGATAGCGGTAATTGGTCGAAGTGTCACGGTTGGAAAACCTCTTGCTATGCTTCTTCTTCAAAAAGGTATAGATGCAACAGTTACAATTTGTCACTCAAGAACAAAAGATATTGCTGAGATTACCAAAAATTCGGATATTGTAGTTGTTGCTATAGGAAAAGCGAAGATGTTTGGAAAAGATTACTTCAAACCTGGTACAATAGTTATAGATGTTGGAATCAACGTTGAAGGGGATGAGATTGTTGGAGATGTTGATCCATCTGTTTCTGAAATTTGCGAATTAACACCGGTTCCAGGCGGAGTTGGTCGTATTACAACTCTTGTATTAATGGAACACACTGTGAAAGCGGCAGAAATGTCGTTAAAATAAAAGGAGGTATTGTTATGAGGATGATTTTTGCAGGCGCACCTGATGCAGGTGCGACGACAGGAACAACAGCTACTTCAACAAGTGGAGCAGGAGCATTGATGCAAATGCTCATAATGCTTCTTATATTCTTTGCAATGATGTATTTCTTGGTTATTTTACCTCAAAGAAGAAGAGAAAAAGAATTTAAGCAAATGGTTGAATCCCTTAAAAGAGGAGACACAATTATAACAACTGGTGGAATTGTTGGAAAGATAATTGATATCAAAAAGGACACAATAAAAGTTAAGAGTGCAAACTCAACTGAGCTCGAAATTCACAAAGCTTACATTGCAAAGGTTATTAAGGAGAAAGAAGAGGTAAAGGAAGAAGAAAACGATAATTCCAAGGAGAATTCTAAAGAATAAACATCAAGGGAGGGTATTACTATGCGAAGTGACCGTGTAAGACTCATAATTTCATTAGCACTACTGGTCGCAGCCGTTGTGGCATTGTTATTACCAGGGGGAAGACAAGCAACAGGTATTGCTAAGCTTTTCAGTAGAATCAAACTCGGTTTGGACCTCAGCGGTGGTGTAAGGCTTGAGTACAGAGTTGATATTGAAAAAGGTGTAGAAAATCCAAGTGCTGTAGTTGACGATGTGTGGACAGTTCTCAGAAATAGGCTTGACTCGGCTGGATATACGGAAGCAGTAGTAAAGAAAAGTTTCAGGGAAAATAATTCATTTATCATAGTTGAAATTCCTGATGCAACTGACACATCATTTGCTGAAAAATTGGTTGGTTCAACCGGTCTTTTGTGGTTTGGTCAGGCAATCGACGAAAGAGATTACGATCCAACTACTAATCCTGATGATGTGAACCTTGCTACTAGGGAAGGAGCACAATGGTATTCAGATAAAGACGGAAAAAAATGGTACTTAATAAAGAAAGAAATCAATAACAGAAAAGATCTTGTCCTTTCTGGTCCAAGAATTTCCGAAGCAGTTCCTACTGTTGACCAAAAAGGTGTTGCAAATTATGTTGTATCGTTCACCTTGGCAAGAGAATACGTTGAAGTATTTAAAAATATAACAAAAGAGCTTTATGTACCAGAACAAGTCCTCAATAGTGGTACGACACAATATCAAATGGCTTTAAAGAAGAGACTCGCAATAGTACTTGATGACAAAGTTCAATTTGTAGGATTTGTTGTAAGCCCAATAGAAGATGGTAAAGGACAGATTAGAGGTAATTTCACATTTGACGAAGCTAAAGAGCTTGCAGCGATTTTGAGAAGTGGGGCACTACCTGCAAGACTTGAGAAAACTTCTGCAAGCCTCGTTTCACCACTTCTTGGTAAAGATGTACTTAAACAATCTTTAAACGCAGGTCTAATTGGCGCGGTGTTAGTAATTATTTACATGCTTGCTTTCTATGGTGTTATGAGCTTTGTTGCAGTTATAGGTATATTCTACGCACTTGCACTAATATTCGGTTTCTTGGCCGGTACGGGCGCAATATTAACATTACCAGGTATCGCAGGTATAATCTTTACAATAGGTACACTTGTTGATGGAAATATAATTATTTACGAAAGGATAAAAGAAGAAATCAGAGGTGGAAAAACACCAAAAGCAGCTATAGAAGTTGCATTTTCAAGATCTTTCTGGACACTCTTTGACGCAAACCTAACGACTATAATCGCAGCTCTCTTCCTTTACTACTTTGGTACGGGAACAATAAAAGGCTTTGCTATAACAACAATCGTTGGTATCTTCTCAGCAATGTTCATGAATTTGGTATTCAGCAAATTCTTACTTGACGCAATGGCTGGAGCAATTAGAGTGAGAAAGACAGGGGGTGCACAGTAATGAAAATCGATTTTGTTGGTAAACGATACTTCTTTATGGCATTATCAGCTGTCCTTATAATTGTTTCAATAATAAGTTTTTTCACCAAGGGATTTAATCTTGGTTTAGAATTTATCGGTGGAAGCGAAATAGTTGTTAAAGCATCAAAAGATATGACTGTCGCAGACGTAAGACAAAAGATTTCCTCACTTGGTCAAGAATTTACAAATGCAAGGATACTTGAAGTTCATGCATTGGGTCAAGAAACAGATAAAACATTTTCAATAGTTGTTGCCCCAAAAGACGAAAAAGGACAATTGAGAGTTTACACAGCGGACGAAAAAGCGGAGATTTCGAAAAAGATAGAAAACTTACTTAATGCAAAAGTTGCGTCTTTCAATGAAATTAGTGGTGATGCAGCGAATGAAATAAAAAATCTTACATGGAAGGCTATAGTATTTACTCTACTTGGTATACTTGTTTACGTTGCTCTTAGATTCAAATTTTCATTTGGTGTTGGTGCAATATTAGCACTCATACACGATGTTATAATAACAATGGGATTTTATTCTATATTCGGGATTGAAATGAACATCGCAGCTATTGCAGCGTTACTAACCCTTGTCGGTTACTCTGTTAATGACACTATTATCGTATTCGATAGAATAAGAGAATTTGGAAAGAAATTCAGAGGTAAAGACATAGCGACAATTGTAAACGATAGTATAAATTCTGTCTTAGTAAGAACTATAAACACATCGTTAACAACCTTCTTTACGGTTTTAATGCTCTTGCTATTTTCAACAGGTGGAATCAAATCGTTTGCTTTTGGAATGACTATAGGTGTTGTTGTAGGTACATACTCGTCAATATTCATAGCATCCCCAGTAGTAATTAAGTGGGTCAAATCGGTATAATTATGATAAAAATTGTCTTAAAATAAGAATTATAGTTATGGAACACAAATCGGGGATCCACATCCCCGGTTTTTTATAAAAGTAAAAGAGACTTGTGCAGTCTATAAATTCAGTTAAAAATTAATATTTAAAAGGAGGTTGGGATTTTGATACTACTATTTTCCTCGATAGCTATAGGTACTGTACTGATTATCTATCTAACGTTATCAGTACTTGACAAAAGTCCAGGAAACGAAAAAACAGAGAGGATTTCAAACATAATCCAAAAAGGTGCACGCTCGTTCTTGTTCCAGGAGTACACCGTATTTTTTCCAATAGTCATAGTTTTAGCTCTTTTATTTACATTCACTACAGGATATAAACAAGCGCTTTCGTTTATTATTGGTTCAGTTTTTTCGGTTTTAGCAGGCTTTTTTGGTATGATGATAGCTACTAAATCTAACGCGCGTACCGCATGGGGTGCGACAAAAGGTGTTGGTGAAGCATTAGATATAGCATTTTCTGGTGGAGCAGTTATGGGGCTAACCGTTTCCGTCTTAGGTCTTCTTGGTTTAAGCATAGTTTATCTAACATTTGGACTCCAAGCAGTCAGTTATTATTCACTTGGTGCATCATTTGTGGCTTTATTTGCGAGAGTTGGTGGAGGTATATACACAAAAGCAGCGGATGTTGGTGCGGATATCGTGGGAAAAGTTGAATCAAATTTACCAGAAGATGACCCAAGAAACCCTGCGGTTATAGCCGACAATGTCGGAGATAACGTTGGTGACGTTGCAGGAATGGGTGCGGACCTTTACGAATCTTACGTTGGTTCGATATTTTCAGGAATAGCACTTGGTTATATTTTATTTGGAGATAAAGGAATCTTAAACACACTTTACATAGTAGGTTTTGGTTTAATTGCATCGATACTTGCGATCATCTTAGTTAAGGTTCTTTCAAAAATGAATACAGAACCTGCCTTGGCATTGAGAAGTGGCACAATTGCGTCAAGTGTTGTGTTTTTAATATTTTCCTTGGCATATGCAATTATAGAGAAAAACTTAAATCTCTTCTGGGTAGTTCTCATCGGTAACATCGTCGGAGTAGCTATAGGCCTTATCACCGAATGGTACACTTCTGGAAAGAAAGTCGAAAAATTGGCGCACTCTGCTATGATGGGACCAGCGAACGTTATCATCAGCGGTACGGCCCTTGGAATGGAATCAACAGCGGTAATAACGATAATTATTGCTGTAGGAACGTTATTAGCTTACAAAATTGCAGGGCTTTATGGCATAGCCATGGCAGGCGTTGGTATGTTGGCAACACTTGCTATGAACCTTTCCGTTGATGCGTACGGTCCTATAGCGGATAACGCAGGTGGAGTTGCGGAAATGTCAGGTTTAGATAAAAGTGTCAGAGCAATTACTGATAAATTAGATGCTCTTGGAAACACAACCGCGGCAATGGGTAAAGGTTTTGCGATAGGTTCAGCGGCCCTCACAGCTATAGCATTATTTGCGAATTTTGGTTCAACTGCTCACGTTCAAGAAATAAATCTTCAAGATCCTAAAATGTTCATTGGAGCACTTATTGGTGCGATGCTGACATTCTTCTTCTCAGCACTTACAATGAACGCTGTTGGTGATGCGGCAAACGATATGGTTGAAGAAATCAGAAGACAAATAAAAGAGATACCGGGCATACTTTCTGGTACGAGCGAGCCAGATTATCAAAGTTGTATAAAAATAGCAACGAAAGGTGCCTTGAAACGAATGGTACTTCCGGCAATCTTAGCCATTCTCGCACCAATTATTCTTATGGTAGGTCTTGGGGTTCAAGCAGTCGCAGGTTTACTTATCGGTTCAACAGTGACAGGTGTCGCACTTGCGATATTCATGGCGAATTCAGGAGGAGCATGGGACAATGCCAAGAAATATGTTGAAGAAGGGCACCTAGGTGGTAAAGGCTCGTTTACACACAAAGCAACTGTTGTTGGTGACACAGTTGGTGACCCTTACAAAGACACAGCTGGTCCGTCTCTCAATATTCTTATTAAATTAATGGCAATAACATCGATAGTATTTTACTCAATAGTGGGGAGGTGGCTATAAATGAGGAGAATAGGTATACTCTCAGTAGGTAACGACTGTCCAGGTTTAAATGCTGCGATAAGGTCAGTTGTAGTAAATGCAATTGAAAAAGAGATAGAGGTAATGGGAATAAAAGATGGTTTTGAAGGGTTACTTAAAGATAAAGTGGATATACTAGTTAGAGACGACGTTTCTGGTATACTCCACAGAGGTGGAACGATACTTGGGACTTCGCTATTTATCCCAGAAAAAGACGAAGATTTAGTAACTATAAAAAACAAAACAACTCAATATGGCATATCAGGATACATTATTTTTGGAGGAAGAAACGCGGTTAAAAGTGCTTTGAACTTGCAAAAGTACGGAATACCAAGCATAATAGTTCCAGCAACGATAGACAATGATTTATCGTTTACCGACTTCTCAATAGGTTTCATCACAGCACTTGAGCATGTGACTCAAGCACTTGATATTATCCACTCAACAGCTGAATCACACCACCGTGTAATGATAGTAAAGACAATGGGAGCACCGGGTGGATGGCTTGCGACATTTGGAGGACTCGCAGGTGGAGCCGATTTTGTTGTAACAAGTTCTGATGCTGTAGATCCAAAAGAACTTGTCACAACAATTCAACACAGATACGAAAGCGGAAAAAGATTCTCGATCGTAGTTGTTGAAGATGGAGTAAAACTACCAGATGAAATATTAGATGAATGCAAATGCTCATATGAAACAGACCCAGCTGAAGTTATAGGACTTTACATAGAAAGAAAATTAAACATCGAATGGCGTTACACAAACCTTGGCTATATCCAAAGGGGAGGCGTGCCAGCTGCAATTGATAGAATTATTGCAACGCAGATGAGTGCTCGTGCTGTCGAACTAGTAAAAATGGGTAAATTCTACCATGCGGTTGGAGTTAAAGGATTCATAGTTACAGAAGTACCTTACAGCGAAACAATGCTTAACGTGAGACCTGTAGATTACTACATTAAGCAATTGGCGAAAATTTTCTACTGATGGTAATGTTAAAATAACAAACGAAAAAAAGCAGCCCTACAAGATGGTGGGCTGCTTTTTTATTAAAAATATTTATTAGAAATTAATTTATTTTCCTTTCCATTGGTTACAGCTTTCCGACGCAGTTTTATATTGGTTAATCCATAAACAATTCCCGATTGTTTTTTTAGAAACGGCTATAAATTTTCTATTCTCAAACCTTCTATGTCCACTCCAAAAAATACAAGTTAGACATTCTTTAATGTGAGGTTCTCTCTCATACATTTTTGGCACATGCAATGGAAAGCGGATTTCCATTTCTTTATTTTTACCATTGGTGTGAGATTGCATAAAAAATGAGTGTTTCATTATTCTACCATTCTCCCCCAAAATTTTTATCTTACTATCTAAGGTTAATCTCAATGCAATTATAATATATAAATTTTTTTAAAAATTTACTTATAAGTAACTTTTTAATGTGTTTTTTTGTTAATTTACACTTAACTCAATTATATCTTCCTTTTAGGAAGTATAATTATTGTTCATAAAATGCCAATAAACAATTTTAAGTGAAAAACAAATATAAATATAGATAATTAAAGAAAAAATTTTTTTAAAGAAAAAATTTTTTTTTAATTAATTATTTTTGATAATAACAATCTGAAAAAAACTTATAATTTTTAATGATTAAGTGATAGAATTTTTTTATGAAGTGCGGTAACGTTACCAAAAATGATAAATGAATAATAATGAATAATTAGGATAACTAAAATAATTATTATAAATGTAAGGGGGTTGAGGTTATGGCTGAAAGATTGCCGATGTGGAAGAAGTGGATGTATGCTCTTGGTCAGCTTGGTTGGTCACTTGTGAGTTTTGCTATTGGAAATGCGCTTGTTTACTTTTACATGCCGCCAGAAACGGTTAACTTTCCACAATTTATTCAAAGAGGTATTGTATTTGCGGGTTTGACTATTGTTGGACTTGCTTTGGGAGTTTCAAGGTTTTTTGATGCGGTTACAGATCCAATTGTCGCGACGCTATCTGATAGAAGTAAATTAAAACTTGGTAGGAGGCGAGGATTTTTAGCAATTAGTGTTTTACCGTTTGCGATATTTTCTTTCTTACCTTTCTTACCTCCTTCGGCTAATAATTTTGCGTTAAATACCGCTTGGTTATTCGCAACTGTGATAATTTTCTATTGGTTTATGACTATGTACGTTACACCTTTCTTTGCTTGGATGAGTGAATTGGGGCATGATCCAAACGAAAGGTTACTTCTAAGTACACTTATTTCTATTACATGGGCAATTGGTTATGTAATTGGTACACAAGTCTATTTGTTCCAGACTTTGCTTGAAAAAGCAGGCTTTGAACCGGTAAGGGCATTTCAATTGGTAGTTATTGTCTATGGGATAATAGGTTTTGTGTTAATGCTTTTGCCAATTATATTCATCGATGAAAAGCGTTACTGCGAAAGTCATACCGTAAATGAAGGCGGTTTAGAGGCAATTATAACCGCGTTCAAGGAGAAAAATTTCTTAATATTTGTATTTCAAGATTTGCTCTATTGGGTTGGTTTGACTGGTATTAGCCTGGGACTTGTTTATTACGTTACGGTTTTATTGGGACTTCCAAAAGAGCAAGCTTCACAAGTGCAGCTTATAATGTTCTTATTATCCTTTATATTCTATGTTCCAGTCAACTTTTTAGCTAAGAAATTTGGTAAGAAAAAACTTTTAATGATTGGCTTTATCATCTTCGCAATTGATTTTGTATTTGTTTCGATGCTTGGTAAGTACAATGTATCTCCAATTATACAAAGTTACATTGTGGCTATTCTTTCTGCTATTCCTTTGGCTATATTTGGTATACTTCCGAACGCAATGGTTGCCGATATTGCGGAAGCTCACGGAAGGGAAACAGGAAATTACAAGGCTGCAGTTTTCTTTGGAGCAAGGACTTTCATGCAGAAGATGGGCCAAACGGTTGCTGGACTTATCTTTCCATCGTTATTTATCCTTGGCAAAAACGAAGTTAATGAAATGGGACTTAGAATTAGTGCTATAGTATCCCTTTCGTTTATGATTCTTGGATATATACTGTTGATATTCTACAATGAGAAGAAGATACTGAAGACCTTAGGTTTTGCGTTTGAAGAAAAATAATCATAATAATCATTAACAATAAAGTGGCTCTTAAGAGCCACTTTATTATTCTAAATTCATCATTTTCCTGACTTTTTCAATCAATTTTTCAGGTTTTATCTGACTAATTACGGCTATATTTTTGTTAGTAAAGGTTTTGAACTCTTCAATCGACATATCTTTTCGGAGATTAAACACGCTTTCGTATTTTTCGAATTCGTCCTCTGTTTCAATCTCCGCCATATATTTTATGTTTACACGGTAAGGTTTATCAATTTCTAAAAATTCATCCAAAACAACCTCTGCTGGCTTGAATAATAGAAAGTATCTTATTTTCACAACTACTGGGCTTTTTGAAAGTTCACCAAAAAGCTCATTTGCTGGACTTATCTCGTGCTCTTCCTCAATTCTTGTAAAATCTTCCCTGAGGTCTGATTTAAAAGCAACTATCCACTTTTCGTTTCCATGCTCATCTACGGTGTACCTTACCCTACATTCTCTATCAGTTTTAATTGGGCATTTTTCTAAATACCATTGGATTACACCTAATTTTGCCAATGAACTTTTTATTAGATTTTTTGCAAGCGTTTCATCGACGAAATATTTTTTCTCTCTTTCTATTGCCATGAAAACGTTCTCCCTAGATGAAAAGGTAAGATTTTATTGAATAATTGCTTGTTCTACTGGATAGTCTATTTCTTCCAATTTTTTGACAACTTTTTCGATATTTTCCGTGTCTATTATTACTTCTTTCTCAGCGACTTTCACTTCAAAGTCTTTCTCTCCAATTTCTTCAAGTGCTTTTTGAATTCGCATTTTACAGTGGTTGCATGAAATATCAGGAACTTTCAACAAATACCTTGCCATAATAACACCTTCCTCTCTTAAGTGTTTTTAAGTATTTTTAAACAATGTTAGACCTAACTGCAACATGAAGGCTTCTTTTCTTTTCTAATTCTCATGGAATTAATTATAACTGTAATTGAACTCATCGCCATGGCGCCTTCTGCTATAGCTGGGTGCAATAATCCAAACATCGCAAGTGGAATAGCCAAAACGTTGTAGAAAAACGCAAAAAGTAAATTTGTTTTGATAGCTTTGAACGTTAATTTAGATATTTCTATCGCATCAACAACTTTTGATATTCCACCTTTTGTAATAATTATATCAGAATTATCTAACGCAATGTCACTTCCACTACTTACGGCTATTCCTATATCCGCGCTTTTCAGAGCTGCTGCATCGTTTATACCATCGCCTACCATTATAACTTTCTTGCCTTTAGCTTGAAATTTTCTAACGATATCCAATTTTTCCTCAGGTTTGACGTTTGCAAATACTTCTTTTATTCCGAGTTTTTCTGCAACAAATCTTGCGGTATTTTCATTATCGCCAGTAACCATAACAGGGGTTATACCCATTTTGCTTAATTTGTATATCGCTTCTCTTGAATCGTGCCTTATAACATCTTGGATCGCAAAGAAACCTAATATATTTTCGTTTTTTCGCACTTCCACAATTGAGCAACCGTTTATTGTGTAATCTTCGTAAGCTGATATATTTTCAGTTTTTCCTATGAAATAAAAATCACCATTCACTCTTGCTCTTACGCCTTTTCCGTGCAGTTCTTCAAACTTTTCTATTTCAATATCGTTATTTTTATTATTAATTTGCGTTCTCAGATAATCAACTACAGCTTTTGCAAGAGGATGGTTGGATAGATTTTCGATAGCCAGTATTTTTTCATACTCGCTTTCTGGCAAATCTGTGTAAATTACCTGTGGTTTCCCTTCTGTCAATGTTCCAGTTTTATCAAAGAGTACATATCCAACCTCTTTAGCTGTTTGAATAGCCTCGGCGTTTCTTATAAGTAATCCTTTTTTTGCAGCCAAAGAAGTTCCGACAATTAGCGCCATCGGAGTTGCAAGACCAAGTGCGCAAGGACAGGCTATAACAACGGTTGTCAAAAATACGAAAACCGCAAACGAAAGTGGATCTGATGTATGGAGCGTCCATGGAAGAAAACTTCTTATGCTTTGAGTTAGCATATTGAGATTTTCAAAATTGAAATACCAAACAAAAGCACTTATTGTAGCTAATGATATTATCATTGGTACAAACCAGTTTGTTATCCTGTCTGCTAATGCTTGAATTGGAACCTTTGCGCCTTGAGCTTCTTGAATAAGATTTATTATCTTCGATAAAAAAGTATCTTCACCAACTTTTGTCACTTTAATCTTTATAGCACCTGTAAGATTTAATGAACCACCAACAACTTCATCGTTTACTTCTTTTGAAACAGGTATCGATTCACCTGTAATCATAGACTCGTCTATGGATGTACTACCTTCGACTATAATTCCATCTACTGGAATTCTTTCGCCTGGTTTAACGACAACTATGGAGCCTTCTTTTATTGCCTCAACCGGCATTAAAATTTCACCTTTGTCCGTTATTACAAGCGCTTCCTTAGCTTGCAGATTAATTAATTCTCTTACTTGTTTCGATGCTCTGTCTCTAAGATACGATTCTATGTATCTTCCAAGAAGATGCAAAGAAACTATCACAGCACCAATTGTACCAAAAGGAAGGATATTAGTGCCAAAATAAGTCAAGATATTTGTTGACCAAGCTGTAGCAGAACCAAAAAGAATAAGCGTATCCATATTTGAGTGTTTATGCAAAAGGGCGATGCTAGCTCCTTTTATTGTGTCTCTACCAGCGTAAAATATGACTATTGCGGAAACGATTAATTCAATCTCTTTGAAATAAGGAATATGTTTACCACTCGTGTGTAAAAACATAAGAATCATTAGAGGAATGGTCAATGCCAAAGCAATTATCATGTTAGATTTTATTCTTTTCAATCTCTTTTCTTCTATCATTTCTATAGGTTCGTCAGAAACACCGTATCCAACATTTTCGACAGCTTTTTTTAATTTTTCTTCATCTACTTCTTTTTCAAGTACAACAAAAGCGGTATTTGTGGCTAAATTTACCGCAGCAAATTTCACACCTTCAACTTTTGAAAGTGATTTTTCAACTATTCTCGCACAATTTGCACAAGTCATACCTGTTATTTTCAATGTCCTTTTCTCTTCTTTTAATTCCATATCATACCACCCCACCTTGTGAAAATAAAAAGGCTCTTTGTCAAGTAGTGGGGTGGGTATTCTGAATGCCCACCTTTTTAGCTTTTTCAAGCATACATTAAATGTTATTAATGTATATTATAGGCAATCAAATCTAAAAAAACTAATACCACTTTTGCCCACTCATATAGTGGGTTTTTAAATATTCAACTTTTTCAACTTATCTACCACAACTGTACAAAATCCTCTTCCTGAATCTTTCAAAATTCCTGTATCCAAATCCATTCCTCTTTAATACTTTTATCTTGTTGTTAAAACCCTCTGTCGTACTATTCGTATATGGAACATCAAATGCATTTACTATCTCAGAAAACCAGCTCCTAAAAACCTTTACACATCTCATAAATTCAGAAAGTCCACTTTGCTCTGCTCTCTCTATCCACTTTTTTAATACGAGTCTTGCTTCTTCAGAATTACTGCTCTTTAACACTCTCTTAAATTCTTCTTTGAGTTGATGGGCTTTCCTCAAATCTTGACTATACCAAAACATTACTTCTAATTCTTCTCTTTGCTCAGGCTCAAGTTCTTCATAATTCTTCAATAACAACTTCCTACTCCTCTTAAAATATCTCCTCAAATTACTTCCTAATTCCTTTTGTACCCTTTTCCTCACATTTTCTAAAGCCCAATAAACGTATCGGGTAAAATGAAATTTGTCTATCACTATTTTAGCGTTTTTAAAATATGTTTTTGCTACCTCTACAAATGGTCTCCACATATCACAGATAAAATATTTTACTTTATCTCTACCTTTCAGCCTCTTAAAATACTCAATTAAAATATTTTGCTTTCTATCTTTCAAAATCTCGATTATTTGCCCTTTTACAGGATCTACAAATATACATTGATATTTTGCTCCACCTGCATTGCCTTTAAACTCGTCTACACATATTGCTTCAGAAGAAAACTCATCTACAGTTTGACCTGGATTTACTTTATCAAACAATCTCATAACTGTTGTCACTGAAACATTTGTGTATTTTGCTACCTCCTTCATACTTGTTAAACTTCCAAGTTGACTTATAATATATGCTGCAAGTCTATTTGTCATCCTTTGAGATTTGCCTAAAAAACTTATGTGTTCAAAAAACTTCTTCCCACATGCTTTGCAGACATATCTTCTCTTTCTTATAATCAAATATGTTTTCTTGCCCATTATAGGTACGTCTTTTACCTTCTGTGTGTGATAATCATGTACCTTACTTGTAATATTACCACATTTAGGACATTTGTGGGGCTTTTGTACCTGACTTATGTGAAGTTCTATTTCACTTTCATTCTCATTCATTTGGTGAAGAATAATATCTTTCGATTTTAAAAGTTCAGTGATATAATTAGATTTGAGCACTTATTCTGGATGCCTCCTTTCTTTTTGAGTGTTTTTTTTGTCATAAAACAGTTTTTATTATAGCAGGCATTCAGAATAAGTGCTATATTTTTTCCTTTTTACCCACCCCAATATTTATTATAGAGCCAATAAAAATAAATGGTAAAACCCTCAAAAAGATTTTACCATTTATTTTATATAAAGTCAATTAGCTAAAACTTATTGTTATTATTTTCCTTGCTATCTTGAGGTTTAATTTCTATATTTTTTGCTAAGTAAAATTTTAAATCATTTGTCTTGGCATAGTACATAGCCATATCGGCTTTCATAATCAAATCATCAGGTGATTTTGCATCATCGGGATAGATAGCTATGCCAAAATTTCCTGAAATTTTTTTAGAATAGCTGTAAAATACATCTTTTTCAATCTCTCCTAATATTCTTTCTAAGAAATTTATATAATCTTTGCAGTCGTAAAGCAAGAATATGAATTCATCCCCACCTACCCTTGATACAAAATCACTTTTCCTTACAACGTTTCTAAATCTTTCAGCTAGAACTTTTAGAACGTAATCTCCTGCATCATGACCGTATTTATCGTTTACAGGTTTAAATTTTTTCAAGTCTAAATATAATAAGCATACATATTTATTTTCTCTTTGAGCAAGCGTTAACATTCTTTCCAGCTCAATTTCAAGAAATCTTCTGTTTGGTAATCCGGTTAACGGATCGTGTAGTGCTAAATATTCCAAATTTTTTCGAATATCAATCCCAACTGATTAGCGAATGTTTTCCCTATTTCTACAGAAAGCTGACCAAAAGCATTTTCACTTTCAAAGTTATCTAAATTCAGAAAAGCTACTATTTCATTGTTAATTACTATTGGAATGGCTAATGTTGATTTTATCTCTTCTGTTTTACCAGAATCTCTCAGTTGTTCAATTTTCTCATCAGGTAAATTCTGTTTATCGAAACTTCCAATCCTCTTTATTATCTTTAATTCTCTTGTATATCCTTGAGCCAATTCTTCTGGTTTGAGTTTTATTTTTGAAAGTGTTTCAAAATCATATCCAACTACCGCGGAAAAAACAAAAAAGTCATTTTCTTTTGTCAATACACTTCCCGCTTGTGCTCCAGGAATGATTTTTACAGCATAATCAAGCAATAATTGATATGTAGGCTCAAGAACGCCTTTAAGTAAAGATTGGGAAAGTTCACTAATTGCTTGCAAGGCTTTTTTGTGAGTTTCTTCCACTTTTCTGTAATTTCTCTCTGCTATGAGAACTACAGAAATTAGTAACAACAATACTATGGAAAAAACACTTAAAGCGATACTTATATCGGCTATGCTTGGTTTTATGTAATAGCGCAGATTGTACACAAAAGGTTTGCCAAACTTATTAATTTCCAAATTCTTTACTCCCATGTAATCGACTATTTTTTGTGCAGAAAATACAGCTATAGCTACTTTGTCTTGGATATTTTTCTCACCAAAGCTATCGTATATTTTGAATTCCACATATATCTTTGTTTGGTCAGATGAAATTTTATACAAAGAGTCAAATTCTGGTTTTTTATTTTCAATATGTACCTCTTCCGTAAAGGGGTAATTTTTTGTAATTCCCTCGAATTGTTCCACTAAAAATTTTTTATCATCATTAATCACAGCATCATACATTTCGTCCCACTGGAAAAAACTGAGCGATATAGAATTTGAAAATAATTCAACATTTCTTTGAAAGGTACTTTTAAATGTTTCCACAAAAGAATTTAGGTATAAATTCAAAAATGTATATGGTACTATTATTAACACAGTGGTGATAATAGTAAAATAAATAATCTTGTTTATATTTTTTCTCATTTTCTTTCAAAACCTCCAAAAGAGTTAAAAATTAAAAATTTCCCGAATCAATTTTACCACACTTTGGTATTAATATAGTATAATTTTGGTAAGACTATGTTAAACTATTCAAAGGAGGCAATTTTTATGATTTTCACTCTAACTATGAATCCATGCCTTGATAGGTACATTTATGTTGATGATTTGATCGTTGATGATACTATAAGGGCAAAGAAAATAGTTGATTACCCTGCAGGAAAAGGTATCGATGTTTCGAGGGTTATCAGAGAACTTGGAGGAGTTTCTATAGCTATCGCACTCGTTGGAGGAGATACTGGCAGAAAACTCGAAGAGATGCTTGACAAGGAAGGGGTTATATACAGCTCGATCAGAGTTCCTCAAGAAACGAGGATGAATATAATTTTAGAGTCAAACAAAGGGCAGTATAGAATAAGTATGCCCGGGGAAAAGATTAGCGTTAAAAAACTACAAGTTGTCCTCGAAGTTCTTCAAGCGCTTGTTCGAGAAAAAGATGTTGTTGTAGTTTCAGGTAGTCTTCCGAAAGGCGTTGCTGCAGAATTCTACACGGGGATTATCTTTACGCTCAAGCAATGGGGAGCAACTGTTTACTTCGATGCTGATGGAGACAAGCTAAAAGCAGGACTAATCGGTCAACCTGACTATATAAAGCCTAACTTACATGAATTTCAAAGACTTATTGGAAAGCACGTAAGTACTCGTGAGGAAATAATAAGTGAAGCAAAGAAAATTATAGACATCCACGAGCTTCAAGGTATTCTGCTTACACTTGGTGGAGAGGGTGCGTATCTTATCACAAAAGAAAAAGTATTGTTCACAAAAACAATAAAAGTTAATGTAAAAAGTGCCGTAGGCGCGGGTGACTCGTTCCTAGCTGGATTTGTTTTTAAAAAGGCAGAAGATGCAAGCGATGAAGAAGCGTTAAGATGGGCAAATGCCGCGGGAACTGCAGCAGTTATGACCCCTGGTACCAGATTGTGTAGAAAAGCAGATGTAGAAAGATTAATAGATAGAATAGAAGTGGAAAGAATTGAGTAAAATACAAAAATGCGGGCATAGAAATGCCCGCATTTGTTTTTTGCAAATTTAATTTTCGATTATCTTTTTCATTTCTGCAATTACAAACGGATAAAGTTCATCGATTAATTTCTTAACTTGCTCACTACTTTTTGTTCTCCAGTCCCGTTCAATTATATCCGCGACGAGTTTTGTATCTTTTTTCAAAAACGCCTCAAGCGCTTGTTTAGCTAATAAAACTCTTGGCTTTATATACCAGTTAATAACTCTCTCTGGTAGGTGTGTTTCTTCAAATTCGATATTTTCACCACTCACCCATGCGCATATTTCAACAGCAACATCATCGTCTATACCTTTTATCTTACCTTTGTTTATCATATTAACGACGAATCGCCTTTTTGTACCATTCACAACGCTATCAATAAATGGAACATGCTGTTCGCCACTTAGTTTTTCACTATCAAGTAATTCATTAACCATGTTTTTCCAATCATCTTCTAGCCAAGGCATTAAGTTCATGGAATCTTTTACTTTTTCCAACGTAAGACCATTTTCGATAGCTGTTGCAAATTGGTTGATGATTTCGACAACTTTGTATAATTGTTCTACATACCATTTCCAACCTAATTCCGAATCGGCACCACCCCATGGTTCACCATACCATCTTTTCTTTGTTTCTAAATCCCTGTGGTATTTCCATGTCGAATTTCTCACAGTATCGCCTATTGGGAATAGTCCATAAAAATCGTACATATCCCATGCAACAGGTGACAATTGGTCGTCAAATGGATTTGATGGCTTGTGTTGAATTTTACCTTTGTATTTATCGATTTCCGGGTAAAGATCTTTCCCATCTTTTGTTGTAAATTTTGTTAGCCAAATACCGTGGTTGACACCACCCACTTGCCAATCATATTCTTTCACCCCAATTAAATTGGCCAAACTCTCAACTGCATAGTGCCCGTGACAAAAGCCTACCATTTTTATTGATGTTTGCGTCGAAACCAGGGTTGTACCTTCAAACACTGGATTTGCAGCTTGCAAATACCAGGCGTTAGGTGCAAATTTTTCAATCATCTTAGCTATTTTCAAAAAAAGTGAAAATTGATTCCAATTTGTTAGATTAAGATAGTCAGAAACGAAGTTATAATTTTGTGCGTCGATACCTCTATAATACCCATGCTTTTCACCAATTGCTCTAACTTTATCAAGGTAATCGTGACCTCCAGCCATAGCGGTGTTAATTACAAAATCTGCTCCCTCTATGGCTTTTTGCATATCAGTTGTTGTTTCAATGTCAAGATTTGCATCAAATACTCGAGATAATTCCTTCGTAAGAACATACACGTTATGAAGCCTTCTTTCATCGATATCCATAAGTACAACATGCGAACCTTTTAATTTTTGAACTTTGCACAGATCGGAGACAATTTTCATAGAAAAAACAGCACTACCAGCGCCGATAATGGCTATTTTTAAATTCTCCATAAAATCACCCCCAAAAATTTTTTGAGAATTTTTCGACGTAATTTATTTAAAATTATAACACCTCAAATCTAATTTTTTTATTATTTATTTCTTTTTTTGAAACGTTTCCAAAAAGGTGTAAAAATTTTCAAAAAATGTGAGAAAATATATATGCACAACTTCACCTTAGAGATTTCCGGTAATAAGTCAAGAGGAGAAAAAATAGAAAAATAAAAAACCTAGTCAACACTTTGACTTTCAATAACTTAATATTTCACTTTCATTCTTCACATACTTGATTTCGTTCTTTTTACCTATTTCATCGGTACATACGGTACGTTGTTCTTTAGTAAATAATACACTAAATTTACTAATTTCCTTGCAGTTAATATTAGCGCTCTCATGTGTTTGTGTGTTGTTGCTTCTGCGTACTTTTTGCGATAATATTCTTTGTATACAGGATCGTATGTCTTTACTCCGTTCGCTGCCATTACTAGGTATGTTCTTAGATACTTGTTCCCTTTTTTCGTTAGTTGGTTGTTTTCTGATTTGTAATTTCCACTTTGATTGATTGTCCATACAAGCCCTGCGTATGATGCTAACGCTGAGGCTTTTTCGAAACGATTGATGTCTCCTATTTCGGCTATAATTCCAGCTGCAGTTATTTCTCCTATCCCTTTGACTGTTGTTAGTGTGTTCGAAATTACTTTAAGTAATTTACTTATTTCTTTCTTTACTAGTTCGATTTGTTTTTCATAGTGCTGTATCAAATCGATAGTGGAAACAATAGATATTCTCAGAGTGTTTGAAGGATTAACAGACAACCTCAAGGCATCTTTAGCAAGAGTTTGGAGTTTTTCTGCTAAGACTTGTGAAGAGACATTGTGTCTGGAAATTTTCGCAATATATTCAAATAACTCTTCAATTGGCATGTTTGCGATTTCTTCGATTGTATAATCTTTAAGCAGGCATTCGAAAGTCTTATTTAGTTTAAAGTCAAGTTTAGGGAAATAAAGAGAAACATACGAATAGAGCCTAAGTTTCAATCGAGCGATATCTTCGTTGAACTTTAAATAAAGTCTGGTGAGATTACGAAGCTCAGAGATGATATATGAGTTATTGACAAAAGGGACTAAAGACTCAGGAAATTTAGAAGCGATAGAGAAAATAAGTTCAGCATCGATTTTGTCAGTTTTAGGACGATTGAGAATTTTGCGATAGAGCTTAATGTTATCAGTTTTAACCCAAAAGACAGGTACGTTGTTTTGAAAGAAGAAGTTAGCGACATTAAAAGAAAAAACACCAGTTGATTCAAGGACAAGAGAAAAATCGGAAGAAGAAGCAAAAGCTTTGTTAAAAAGTTCAACAATACCTTGAGGAGAGTTCTCAACAGTCCCACTACCGATGAAATCAGAAAAGAAAGAAAGATAGTTCTTTGAGACATCAATAGCTAAAATAGCCAAAGGAATCACCTCCGGATTGAGTACAGCCTTACAACCTCGCGGTACATAAGAAAACGAGGCAAAACATTTTCCGGCAAGTAAAAAGCTGTACTCTAGTTAGGCAATCTTATTTAAGAGAACAAAGTCTCAAGGAGGGGCAACCTGAAACTATTTTACCAGAGGTGTTAAAAAATATGCATTCAATTTTCAAAGACCAATTTTAATTTTTACCGAACTTATTATACGAGATCTTTTCCGGATAAATATACACTGTAGAGTGGAGAAATTTCGGAATTCTTGAGCTGCCAGCTCTTGCCGTCAAAGATAGCGTATTTGCCATCGAAGAAGAAAGCATAAAGACTGCTATTCACCATCAAGATAGAAACAGCACAACTTGGATAGTTGTAAATTCTCGAAGCCTTTCCGTTTTTTGTATCAAAAGTGTATACATTTCCCGCGTTTGTGCCTATGTATATCACATTGCCACTGTATGATAGAGCCGTTATCCACTCGCCCTCGAGTTTTAAGACAGGTTTAATGCTCCACCTGTCTGTTTTCTCGAGCAAATAGACTTTTCCGAGTGAGCCTACGTAAAAGAGATTATCTTTGAGCTTTAGGTAACTGATTAAAGCGTCTTCAGTTACGATAGACGCAGTCAATTTTCCGCCTTTCAATAAAAAGAGCTTTCCAGAGCCTGAGCCGACTACGATTTCATCCTTTGCCTCAGCAACGAATCGTGCAGATGTGCCTATATTGTATGACCATTTAAGCAAACCCGTTTGAATGGAATAATTCTCAACATTTCCATTTTCCCTTGCAACGATAAGTTCATTATTCTTGTAGGATTTTATTATCTTGGCTGAAGAGAAGAAATGCCTTGGCGACTTAGCTTTATAATCACCCGTAATTGAATATGAATATATCTCCCCCTGCCTGTTGCCTGCAAAAATCGTTGCTCCAACAACCTTCAGAGTACTTACCTCCGATGGCGAAACATTAATCTTACGCATCTTCTTAAAAGATCCAGCTTTCTTCTCAAATAAAAAAACACTGCCCAACTGTGAAACATAAAGATAGTTACCTTGACTATCGATTGCCTCGACAGGTGAATCCAAAGAAAGTACCTTTCTGTATTTAACATCCCTGCCAACTATCTGAAACTCATAAACAGTACCATTTGCTGTTCCCACGATGAGAGAACTCTCCATAATACTCATCGCATTAACCATAGAACCCAACTCGAACATTTTCACCAAAGAAAAATCAGCTATGTTGGAAAAAACAACACGCCCATTCTCATCTCCGCTGACTAAGAAATCACCAAAGACAACGATCTTGCGTACCCACGCATCGTGGTACTTCAAACGTTTAAAAAGCTTGAAATCTTTCCATACCAAGATACTGTTGTCCGAACCGCCTGAAAACAGATAGTTCTTGTAGAAAGATAGCGTAAAAACAGAAGCTGTATGCCCCTTTAACGTATAGAGGAATTTTAGGTTCGATTTATCGTACACCCTAATCTCATTATCTGGCTTATACCCTCCAACAGCTATATATTTATCACTCAGCGCAACGCACCTTGCCCAGCTACTGTGAGTTGTAACTGTGTTTAGGAGCACGAGCTCCTTACTCCACACTTTTAACGTTCCATCTGCGCTTACTGAATAAATCAAATTACCGTCTGTTTGGAGCTCCCAAACGGCATCTTTGTGACCAAAGAGGACGAAATCGAGGGGGAATGAAAGTGTTGTCAGCAAAATAACGAAGACGAAAATAGCAGGAAATGGACTTCTCTTCATCTCGTACAACCTCACAATGACAATCATAGGGATATTCACCTTGTTCAGAGTTATTATACACCTATTGTTAAGAATCTAACTTTATCTCTAAGCAATATAAAGATTTCAATAAAATTAATTGTGATTGACTTTAACAAGTCAAAAGTGATAAAATTCATATAGATATAAACTGAAACAGGCAAAGTGAAACAGTATTGTATCTGAAAGGGGATTGATATTATGTCTCTTGATTCGCTAGTTGGTTATATGATGTTTTCTGTAATTATCTCTGTTGTTACTCTAGTACTTGCAATTGCCTATGGCGTCGTGATTTATTTTGCCATAAGGAAAACAAGAGAAATGTTGTTAGAAATTCATTCATCATCAAAGCAATTATTCGAAATTGTTCAGCGCATTGAACAAAGGAGTGAAGTACTAAATACTGTGGACTTAAGGTTACAAGCCATAGAGATGCGACTGAAGGAGCTCAAGGAAGCTGTTTCTAACCAATTCTATGAAACAAAAACAAACTTATCAGAAATAGGTAGCTCCTTAGATGATACCATGAATCACATAGGGGAGATTGATTCTAAACTTATTAGACTAAACCAAATTTTCGAACAAAATAAGGAAACTATAGAAAGACAGCTGAAAGAAATCGGAGAAAACGTTTCTAAACGATTTGATGAAACAAAACTGAATATATCCAAAATAATTAATTCCTTGGATGAAACTAAGAGTCGAATAGAAGAAGTAGATTCTAAATTATTAAGGCAAAACCAAATTCTTGAACAATACCAAGAAACTCTAAAAGAGTTACTTGAATTAAATACTAGAACGAGCGATTTGATTTCACAAACGGAAATGCTAAAGATAGAAATTCAAAGACTCAGGGACGTTCTAAACGAACCATTAGATCTCTCAGAGTGGGTTGATGGAAATGGAACAAGCAAAGAATGAGACTATAATAAATTACATAGCCTATTTACGTGACATAAGCAGGAAGATCGGAACCAAAACAGATTTTGCTAAGATTTTTACGAACGCCCTTAAGAGAAGGGGAATGGGCAGCTACGTGATTCCGATATCTAACAGTCAGGAGTTTAAAGTGGTATCAGAAGATACTGTTGATATCAGGCGGAATAGTAGACTTTATGAAGCACTCCTCAAAATCTATCCGACGTTGGAAAAATATTCAGATAAGAAGTTGTTTCTCGGTGTAGGAGGTGTATTTGGTCAAAGGAAATATGCTGGTCCATTTTTAGTTGCTGAGTGCGAAATTGAAGCTTATAAAGGAAGTGGTTTTTCTTTATACATAGACGTTTCATCGTCAGTACTCAACTATGACCTAATTTCAAAGTTACTTGACAAAAAACGAGTTGTTGCGGATGATGAGGAAGAGTATGTTGACCCCGAGTTAGAGAAAGAAATTGAAGCTATAAGTGACATAGAGGATAAATTATCAGTCATAAGCGGAATTTCCGAGCTCTTAGAATTTGGTCAAAAAGCTTTCAAACTATTACAAGACAGTCTGAATGATTTCAAAGACATATTTGATGTTTCCAAAACGTGTTTAATCAATTTACCTGAAAATGATACCTTACATTCAAAAGATTTTGAAGATCATGAATGGATTGATAGATTGGATTTTCTTTACAAATCAAGCAAAATTCTCTTCTTAAACGAAGGATATTTATTCATGGCTCAGGTTCCCAATGAAATATCTACCTATCAATCTTTAAGCCGATTGATCGATGAAGTTAGAAAAAATGAGAGCTTTGAGAATAGAGTGCTTGAGAAATTGCTGAACGGTTCCTTTTTCAGCGATATTCAACGTACCGAGTATGAACCAGAGGAATTTGAAAATATATCAACAGTTATAGAAAAACTTATGCCAATTCCCTTGTCACCGGCACAAGTGAGAGCCTTGCAAAATGCTTTCAGCCACGATATGAGCTACATTCAAGGTCCTCCAGGTACCGGAAAGTCTCACACGATTTCTGCAATGGTTTTAGCGGCAATATTAACAGGAAGAAAAGTCCTTGTTGTATCACAAAAACCACCGGCAGTAAAAGTTGTAAAAGAAAAAGTAGAAGGTGTTTTGAAGAATAATGACTCTAACTTAAAGATTTTACCGCTCATATACTTTGACAAACAAACAAAAGCTGATCTTAAAGATTCATTGAAATCTCTACTGAATGAATATTCTAATCCGTATTACTTGGAATCGAGAATTAAGACTATAAGAACCAAGAAGCAAGAAATAGAAAATCAACTTCAGTCAAAGATTACTGATCTTAATAGGATTCAGAATGAGTATGAAGAAAGTTTAAGAAAACAGAAGCACTTTATCAATTTAAGCAATGAGCTTCAAAAGATGAAAGACAAGTTCAGATATGCTTATAACTATGATTTGTCAAAGGAGGTGTTAGCAAACGTATCTGATGACAACTTGAAGAAAATATCAAAGCTATCTGTGCTAGCGAGAAAGCTTGACAACATTTCAGAAAATAGGGTCACAATACTTTACAAAATAAACCTTGGAAAGGTTGTCATGAAAATATCACCTGTTAAACTTAGTGGAAGAGTAATATTAAACATTCTCAAAAGAAGGATTTTCCACCAATTTCTTCAAGACATTATCAACGTTGGTTCTCTGAATCTAAGTATTCGTCGCACAACAATTAAGGACCCGGCCTTTTTACAAGAGGAAATATCAAGGATAAAGAAAGAGCTTTGGGACTTGAAAAGGCACTATATAGTGCTGGAGAATCAAGTTAGAATCTTGGAAGGTATTCGTACATCTCGTGAGCAGATAGAGTATTTTTCAAAGCTTTTATCGTACAAGAAACCAACACTAATTAAAGAATACCAGTCATATATCGACTGGGAAAAGATATTGGAAGTATTTCCTGTGTGGATTTCTGAAATCAGGAATCTCACAGAGATTTTACCGGTGAAAGCAAATATGTTCGATTTAGTTGTAGTCGATGAAGCTTCACAAGTTAACTTAGCTGAAATTATTCCCGCTTTTTATAGGGGAAAGAAAATATGTATAGTTGGTGATCATAAGCAACTCAACCTAAATGCCACAGGGTTAGATTTTCTTATTAGCAAGAATCTTGACAGACTGACGTGGGAAAAGTATCGTCCAAACAACCTGACATATCAGGAAGCTCGTGCAAAACAGCTTACTGTAACAACTTCTTCAATATTAGATTTCATAATGCAGGACGAGAGAGCTTTAGCACTTCCTCGTACGATGTTGGATGAGCATTTTAGATCCCTACCCGCCTTGGCTAAATTTAACAACGAGAAGTTCTATGAGGGAAAGCTTAAAATAATGACTGAAACACCTGAAAAGATTTCATTAACGTGTTTCTTCCCAATAAAGGTTAACGGAAGGAGACAAAGCGATAAAACTGTTATTGAAGAGGCTGAGAAAGTAATAGAGATTATTACTGAACTTATCAAGTATAGAAAATGCAAAGACTTTGAACTCCATCATTTGGTACCAAAGGATTTTACCATAGGTGTGGTATCGTTTATTAGAAATCAAGTAGAACTAATCAAAGACCTAATTTATGAAACATTCGACCCTGATACTACAGGAAAACATGATATTATTACAGGAACTCCTGAAGAGTTGCAAGGTCATGAAAGAGATATAATGATACTTTCATTGGCTTTGGATGAGAGTTCATCGAGGAGTTCAACATTCTATGAGAATAAAAATCGATTTAACGTTGCAACTAGCAGAGCTAAGTACGTTACCTTTGTTGTTTATTCAAGTGTACCTGATAATTTTGCTTTAACGAGAGCATATTTCAGCAATTTTGGATTTGAACCCAATGTCTTTGGTAGTACCGAGCAACAGAAATTTACATCACCAATAGTTTGGAAGCTGGACTTAATGGCAATGGAATCGGAATTTGAAAAAATCGTATTCAAATACCTAAATGAGTACATACAAGGGAGAAAAGAAGTATCTGAACTTAAAATATTCAATCAGGTAAAGTCTTGTGGTAAGAGGCTGGATTTTGTAGTTTATAATCCTCGAAATGGTCATTATGTTGCGGTAGAAGTTGATGGAGTACATCATTTTGTTGAAGATGGTCGAAACTATTCAGAAAGCCATATCGAAAGGATGGAAATGCTCAGAAGGGCTGGTTGGAAAATAATTAACACGCCGTACTATAAGTGGTACAATCATGGATGGCTTGATGAAAATTCTGAAATCTTAAAAAGAGAAATAGAAAGGATCTATAAGGAACTTGATAAATCGCTTGGCATAAGAATAGATTAAATTATCGAATTTGGAGCTGCAAATAATTCTAAGCCCTGGATTGTCCAGGGCTATTTGTTTAATCTTAACCTGAACGGCGATCCAAATGTTTGCAATAAGCAGAAGAATGTGATTAAATATTATAAGCTTCAATAACTTCTTTCTTCAAGGAGCTGGTCTTACGAAACGATACTGGGTTAAACTGAATCCTATTGTCTACATCGTATTTGGCGGATTACTGTTTGCCAATTTTCTTATCTACAACAAATACATATGGCTACTCGATATAGCTGCCGCAGGTTTCGTTTGGCATTACCTTAACCTGCTTAACACTGCAAAGAGAGTCGCAGTAAACGTAAAAGCCAGGGCAAGGGTTTTTGCAAATGAACCTTTTGAGCTAAGCATTGAGTTAATCTCCAAGAACAGAAGTAGCGTAACCATTGAAGTGATTCCGCCCGTGATTATAAAAAAAGAGCCAGTCTTCATCACGCTTCAACCAGATAAAAGAGAAGTCGTCACATTCACAACGGCATTCGGCACGAGAGGAATCAAGAAGTTGGGGGCTTATTCTGTTAGAATCAAGAGTTTCACAGAACTTTTCAGCATTTATATAACAGAGGAAATAAATTCAGACGTGAGGGTACTGCCAAATCTGGAAGAAGCCGACGCCTCGGTTGAGAGGATATTGGAAATGTTGCCCGTTTTGAAGAGCAAGTACAAACTCGCAGAGGATATTTCGTACATAAAAAACATACGGGAATACCAAAACGAACCGATGAACCGCATCCACTGGAAACAGAGCGCAAGGATGGACAAACTGATGGTGAAGGAGTACGAATACTCAGGAACTGCGAAAAATTACATCGTCTTGGATTTGAATTTACCGGGTGGGATATATTCAAAAGAAGCTTGGAGATACATCCATAAAAAATATCAAGAAGAGTCCATCAAGGCAGTTGCGGGTTTGGTTAAGCACTTCTCCGAAAGGCACGAAAAGACTAATCTCTTCATCTCGCACTCGAAAGGCATATACGACATCACAGACAGCGACTACGTCTTCTTCTTTGACTACCTTTCGGAAGTTGAGGGAGCTATCGATAACAATAATTCCACCACGGAACTGCTCGAGCATATCATAGAAGGCGTTCAGCCGACTGATACGGTGCTGGTAATAAGCATGTTCTTGACGAAAGAGGAAGTGGAGAAACTGATTAGACTGCGTTCAAGATGCGGCAGGGTTCTTGTCCTACTCATGCCGTATGGATATCGCGAAGCGACAACGAAAAAATTCAAGTCGTACTTTGACGTCCCGGTTGAAATCAGAGAACTCTACAAATTCGCAAGAACACTGGAAGAGGAGAACATAATCATCCAGATATGGCACGAGAACACGAGCTTGGTGGAAGGGCTGTTGAAGATATCAGGTTCTGAAATGTGAACAGAAGGTGAGCTGATGATATTATGACATTAGCTTTATCAAAATTCTTAATTATGTTCTTTTCATTTGCCAGTATTGAAAAGAGCTTAATACTCAATATCCATTTTTGGATATACTTAGCTCTTGCCATAATATCAATCATATTTATGTACAACAAAAAGAAACTACTCACTTCAATTTTTTCGATTGTAACAATACTATTCAGTATCTCTTTCTTGGAAACATATGTACTTGCTTGTATATCAGCACTGTTGCTCGTTTTAGCCTCGCTGAGCAAAAAATACTCGAACAAATGGTTGATAAGCTTTATCTACATATTTATCCTCAGCTTAACGCACCATTCACTGTCTCCGATTCTTGCTCTGATCTACATCTTGCTGACATTCCCTGAATTGATGCAACCTAAGAGAAATGGAGAAAATAAAATATGGATATTTGTATTGTTGATAGCATTAATCTTTATTGCTCCCTTACCTGATTTAAGGTTCAACACGGACGCTTTGAAAGAAGATAACGGTGTTGTGTATACACCTAAGGATTTAAATGTTACTCCAGAACAAAGCGGAAATACTCAAGCAGTGCAAACAAACAAGAAAAACACCGCTGAGAACTTGAACAAATCGGAAAGCTTAACTGCAGATGCTTATGCGGAGAGAATTTCGCTAATCAGAAAAATAGATTATTTTATCAACATTGACTTCATTGTCGGACTCGTAATAGGCTTGATATTCATAGCATACATCTTTACATCTGTCCTGAGAACTTCGGACAGCAAGCAGAAAAAGAAATTGGTAAAATCACTTGTCCTAAGCTTAGCAGTTTTGATAACCTTCTTTGCAATTTTTCCATTTGTTTTGAACATAGCTGGAAATAGAACAGTAGAGAATATAAACCAGATGAGAACTGCAACGAACTCAACATCATCAGGAACATCAGGCTTAAATTCTGTTGCGCAAATCCCAAAAACTTCACAAAATAACACTGCTGAGATTACTAAGAACAGCTTGAACGATGAACTCAACAAACTAAGGCTCATACTCATATTCAAATTCATCACAGCGGTGATTGGAGTGGCTTCTCTAATTTGGATTGGGAAATCTTTCGTAGAGATGTTAATGACAAAAGAAGTAGCACAAGAACAGGCGGAAAGTGCCAACGCTCAGGGTGAGGCTACCGGATACAGAACACCGCACAGTTACGATGAGATATTAAAAATGAACGGTGCACAATTCGTGCACCATGCGTACCACTATATACGCCAGACATTTTATCCAACGCTCAATCACTTGACGCCGTATGAGCTGCTTGAAAAATTCCCTTCAAAAGAATTGAGGAACTTAACCGATGCATATGTCTTGGTTGAGTATGCCTTTAAAGTTAATGTCGAAGATGAAAATATAGAATCTCTTAAACTCAGCTTTTCACACTTTATAAAAGAAATGGAAGCATTGCTATTTGCAAGAGATGACAACAGAGAACAATTCATTTGATAAACTCATTCTTTGCTTATAACGGCAACCTTACTTAGTATACTTTCTATAATCTCCTCTTTCGTTTCCCTAAGAATTTTCGATTCTGTAGTTTGGATTATTCTGTGGACAAGTACGTACGGAGCAACGTTTTTAACATCGTCAGGCAAGACAAAGTCGCGGTTGTTCAAGTAAGCCCACGCCATGCTCATGTGCATCAATGCCAGACTGCCCCTTGGGCTCGCGCCGTATTTGAGTGATTCGTGATTTCTCGTAGCATCGACTATGCTGACTATGTATTCTTTCACCTCGTCGCTAACTCTTACGCTTCTTACTTTGCTTTTTTCCTGTGCAAACAACTCACCGTTACCAACAGGTTTGAGTTCTTCAATTGGATGTCTAACTTTTTGCGATTCCAGAACTTCCATTTCACTTTCTTTATCGGGATACCCAATGCTTATGCGTACCATGAACCTGTCAAGCTGAGCTTCTGGCAGAGGGAAAGTGCCTTCGTATTCTATTGGGTTCTGGGTTGCGATGACAAAGAAGTTGTTCGATAGTTTTCTGGTTACGCCGTCTACTGTGACTTGTCTTTCTGCCATCGCTTCAAGTAGTGCGGATTGTGTTCTTGGCGTAGCGCGGTTGATTTCATCGGCTAAGAGTATGTCTGTGAATATAGGTCCTTCTTTGAATGTGAATGTGTCGTTTTTCCTGTCGTAGATGGACAAGCCTGTTAGGTCTGTGGGCAACAAGTCGGGAGTAAACTGGACACGTTTGAAATCCAGTCCTAAGGATATCGCAAGTGCACGTGCGAGGATTGTTTTGCCTACGCCCGGGACGTCTTCCAACAAAACGTGCCCGCCAGCGTACATTGCGGCAAGTACGAGTCTAATCTTTTCGTCTTTTCCCTTTATTACTTTCTTGACGTTTTCTAAAACTTTTTCATGCAATTTTTCCATTATTTTCTTCCCCTGTCTCTTATGAAGTTTTCAATCGACCTGTCCCAAGTTCTTTCCCCTTCTTTTGTGAAGAAGCAACCCGGTATTTCGCCGAGGCTTCTGTGATAAGCCACACACTCGCAGCACTTTCCTCTTTTGTCGCACGATGTGTAGGTGCATGTACAATTCTTGAGGTTCCTTTCGAGTGATGGACAACCTGTCGGCATCGATATTCCCCCCATTCTTGTTTTGATTTTGTTAACCAAAGGTATTGATAAATTTCAAAAATCATATTATCTTCTTAAAGAGGGGACACCCCCCAATATACTCTCAATAAGGAGGTATCCTGACATGACTAATATCCAACTCAAATGCCCTCATTGTGGCTCTTCTAACTTCATCAAAAACGGTCATGATAAGTTCAAAAACCAAATCTTCTTTTGCAAAGACTGCAAGCGTTACTTTAAACTTTCTTTCACCAAAAAACACAAACTCTTCTCTTTCCCTTACCCTCGTTGTGTTCATTGTAACCATGTCATGGAAATTTACAAAATCCGCCGTTATTTCGTTCGTTTCAGATGCAGAAAGTGCAACTTCAAAACTTCTGTTCCACTTTCTCTTCCTCAGCCTGTGCCTTTCAACTTTCATCCTTTCAAATTCTTCCGTTTCCCTATCTATATCATTCTCAAAGCTTTCATCTTGTACTTCAAATACAACCTTTCTCTTCGTGCTATTAAAGCTTGCTTGAATATCAATGTCTCTCATGTTGCTATTTACAAATGGATTATCAAGTTATCTTCTGTTATTTCGCTTTTTGAGTTTGAGAATGTATTTAAAGTTCACGGTGATGAAACAGTTATTGTATTTCGAGACAAAAAGTACTATGTGTGGCTATTAGTTGAGCATGGTACGAATTTAATAGTAGCTTGGCATGTATCAAGATATCGTGATATGTCACAAGTTAAGATATTGTTAGATAAATACTTTAGTCAAAGAAAACAAAACACACAAATAGAGTTAATAACCGATGGACTAAAAGCGTACGAGATAGCAGTGAAACTAAATTTTGATAATGTTGAGCACAGAGAAGTAAGACTAGGTAAAAACAACGAATGTGAATCGAAATTTTCGTTATTTAAGATGTTTGTTAGAGCAAAAAGGAGCTTCAAGAAATTTAGCAACATACGGTACTATGTAAATGGTTTTTGTGTAGTAAGGAACCTATGCAAGTTATATGAGAACGAAAATGAGATGATTACAGCTTTAGCTTCCATCATCACTACTAGTTAACAGCATCTTCTGAAGTGTGGCTTACTAAAATATTGAATATCCCCATAAAATTTTCCAAACCAAAAAATTCTTTCGAAAATTCGAAAAAATGTAAATGTTTCTTTCAATATTATATTCTATATTTTTATTTTTGAAATGTCAATAAAAAATAAAGATAATATAATGAACAGTTATAATCTTTAATGTATTTAACTAATACACAATCAGTAATAATGTTTTATTATACTCAGGTTAAATAAAAATAACTTACTTTTCAAATAAACAATACAGTATAGGATTGAAAAAAGCAAAAAAGTACAAAGTTAAAAGCAAAAGCAAATGTCTTATAGCTTTTGTATATCGCGATGGCAAAAATGTTGTTACGCTTTAAGATAAAGAATAGTGAGATGCTGCATTCAGGAATTACACAGAAATAATATTTAAAAATGTAAAAATCGAAATTGTTTATTATCACTCCATCTTGTCAAGTGATAAAATTTTTGATATAATATAAAATGCAATATAAAATAATGAAATACAAACTTCCGAGGGGGTGGAAGGATGGAAAAAAGAAGGATGCTTATTGAAAGCCTAAGACTTAGAAACTTCAGATGCTTCTCGGAATATGAAGTGAACTTTAAAGACGGTATCAACGTTATATATGGTCCAAACGGTGCTGGCAAAACTTCCATCCTTGAAGCAATCGCTTATCTATCAAACCCAAGATCCTTCAGGGGAGGAAGGGATTATCACCTCATAAAATTCGGCACAAACTTTTTTGAAGTGAGTGGTAAAATTGTAAGTGGTGGAAAAAAGCACGATATTACAGTCATATATAAATCAGATGAAACGAAGAAAGAAAAGATAGCGTATCTTGATGGAAACAAGGTAAAGAGGTTCAGAGATATCCAAGAAGTATTTATAGCCATACCATTCAGCTTCAAAGATTATCTAATGATTGATGGTTATCCATCTCAAAGAAGAGAATTCTTTGACGAAATATTCTCGCTTCTAGACCTTGAATATTACGAAATTCTCAGAAATTACGAAAAATTACTCGATGAAAGAAACGCTCTTTTAGCTGAAGAGAATGTTGATAGAGAAAAGGTTTTGAAATTAGCAAATGAAATGCAGCCGTTAGCCGAAAAAATCGTTGAAAAAAGAGAAATCATGATAAATGAGTTGTCTAAATATCTTGACCCGATGTTCAAAGTAGAATATGTTTCAGAGTTCAAAGGTAAAAACATAGCCGATTATATAGATGAAGACATAGAGAAGAGAGTAACGACCGTTGGTCCACACACACATGATGATTACGTATTCTATTACAACGGTTACATAGCTAAGTACTTTGCTTCAGAAGGGCAAAAAAGATTGCTTTACTTGTCATTGATAATCGCATTCAAAAAACTGATAGAGGAAACAAAACTTTATGAGCCAGTATTCTTATTCGATGACCCAGGAAATGTATTAGACCCACATCTTCTCGAGAAGTTTATATCTAATTTATCCGGTCAAGTTATCATCGCTGGCTTGTCTCCACTTCTCGGTGCACACAATATAAATTTGGCTAAGGAGTGATACTTTGATAGAAGCCATATTTAAGAACCTTTGTCCAAATTGCGGGGGAGATATAACTTCTGAGAGATTGTTGAATGGTTTACTTTGCGAAAAATGCTTGCCCCAACAAGTTTCAAAAGAATTTTTGTGTGAACACATAAAAGAAGAAAAATATGATTTGTGCTCTTTAAAGGAAAGGTACAATGATTGGGAAAAGGTATTTAGAAAATTTATTGGATTTGATCCTTGGGAACTTCAGAAATTCTGGGCTAGAAAATTACTCTTAGGAAGGTCATTTGCACTACTTGCCCCCACGGGAATAGGTAAAACTTCGTGGGGGCTCGCTACTGCTTTATATTTTTCCAAAAAAGGTAAAAGATCGTACATAATATTACCTACAAAACTTCTCATTCTTCAAAGCTATGAGAAATTGAAAGATAAAGTTAAAGAATCTGATTTACTTGTTTTTGGGCTTGATGAGAGCAATAAAGAAAGAGAAGAAAAGAAAAAAAGATTGGCTAATGGTGATTTCAAAATACTAATCACCTCTTCGATGTTTCTTTATAAAAATGTTGACCTCATCCCCAAGGATTTCGCTTTTATTTTTGTAGATGATGTTGATTCGTTCTTGAAGACGGCAAAAAATATCGATAAAGCGCTGTATCTTTTAGGATTTGACGAGAAAGACATAAGTTTTACAATGAATTACATAAAAATGAAGAGAACGCAAGCGAATGAAGAGAAAGTAAAAGCAATGCAAGAAGAAGTAAGAAAAATTGCAAGCAAAGCTAAGGGAGTAATGGTGGTAGCGTCCGCAACTAGTGACCCAAAATCCGAGAGAATAAGATTATTCAAAGAACTCTTATCTTTTGATGTTGGCAGACCTATATTCTATTTAAGAAATGTGGAAGACGTTTACGAAGAAGTAGAAAATCTTGACGATGCACTTGTTAGAACAGTAAAAAGATTAGGGAAAGGTGGTCTTGTATTTCTTTCGTCTGATTTTGGAAAAGAACGTGTAGATTACATTAAAAACTTACTTGAGAGTAACGGGATAAAAACCGAGACATACGAAAACTTGTCTCCAGAAGTTTTAGAAAAATACAGAAAAGGTGAGATAGAAGTTCTTATCGGTATATCTTCTTACAGGAATCCTTTGGCAAGGGGATTAGATATGCCAGAGGTTATAAGGTACGCGGTTTTTTACGGCGTACCTAAAATTGTTGTTAATCTTGATATCGAAGGTAATGTAAAGCACCTTTTACTCGCACTTTCTTCCATAAGACCGCTTATCGCAAGGGATAAGGACTTAGAGGAAAAAGTTTCCCTTGTAGATAAATGGATGAAAGCGTTGAAGAAATTTTCTTCAATGCCAAATCCTCCTGTTGATAAAGTTAACGAGCTAAAAAACGAAATAAAAAATTTCATACTTTCGAAAGAAATACACGAGAAAATAAGTAATTCAGATGAAGTTGTTTTAAGGCAAGAAGATGAAAAGTGGATACTAGTTGTTTCAGATATAACAGGATATCTCCAAGCTTCTGGAAGGACTTCAAGACTTTACGTTGGTGGAATTTCAAAAGGATTAAGTTATATTCTTGTTGACGACAAAAAGGTTTTGAACAACCTATTAAAGAAAAGTAGATGGTGGTTCAGTACAGATATTACATTTAAAGAAGCTCGTAGCATTAACATAGATGAAATTTTAAGACAAATCGACGAGGACAGAGAAAAAGTTAGGAGGAAAGAAGGTAGACGAGACGATTTCTTAAAGCCTGTATTAGTCATAGTAGAATCACCTCACAAAGCTTGGACCATTGCAAACTTCTTTGGAAAACCAATCTCAAGAAATGTGAATGGTCAAGAACTCTATGAGGTAATAACCGAAGATAAATACCTAGTGATAACAGCTTCGTTTGGTCATGTGTTGGACTTGAACAAGGAAATAGGGTATTTTGGCGTTATCGAGAAAGAAAAATTCATACCCGTGTATGAACCTATAGATAAAAAAGAAAGAATGATTGAAGGAATAAGAGACGCCAGCAAAGAATTCGATATGATACTTGTGGCAACGGACCCTGATACAGAAGGAGAGAAAATCTCTTGGGACTTAAAAAATCTGTGTACACCTTTTGTGAAAGAAATCAGGAGAATGGAATTCCACGAAATAACCAAAAAAGCCATACTCAACGCACTTAAAGAATCAAGGAATGTTAATGAAAACCTTGTGAAAGCTCAGGTCGTAAGGCGGATATCCGATAGATGGGTCGGTTTCGAACTTTCCCAGCTTATCCAGAAAGTCTTTTCAAAAAGCTCACTTTCCGCGGGGAGAGTACAGACCCCTGTCTTGGGTTGGGTTATAGAAAGAGCGAAAGAAAATCGGAAAAAGATACATATTGTTTCTGTAAAAAGATACGGGCTTGATATAAAGTTTGAATTTGAAGACAAGCAAAAAGCTCAGAAATTTTACAATGGCCTAAAGTACATTCAGATAAACAAAAGTTCGGAAAAAATCCAAGAAAAATCACCGCTTCCACCTTACACAACAGATGCGCTATTGAAAGACGCTTCCGAAAAATACAAAATTTCCGTTTCAAGAACGATGGAAATACTCCAAGAATTGTTCGAAAGAGGATTCATCACATACCATCGTACAGACTCTACGAGAGTATCAGATGTTGGAATAAGCGTTGCAAAAAGTTATATAGCTGAACAATTTGGTGAAGAATATTTCAAAGGAAGAACATGGGGCGAAGGTGGAGCGCACGAATGCATAAGACCAACAAGAGTACTTGATGTCGAAGATATAAAATCGATGATCTACTCAGGCGAACTTGAAGATTTTACGCCAGATCACCTGAAAATTTATGATTTAATATTCAAAAGATTCATATCATCTCAAATGAGAAATGTTGTAGTTAAAAGTTGTGATATTACAGTCAAAGCCTTCGACAAAGAGCAGACATTTGAAATATATGAAGAAATCATCCAAGAAGGTTACAACAAAATATTCCCAATCAAACTTACGAAAATACCTACTGGGGAAGTTGTTGTGGTGAATTATAAATCCTTCTACAGCGTTCCGAAAGTACCTTTATTCACGCAAGGTACACTCGTAGAAGAGATGAAAAAACGTGGTCTTGGAAGACCATCTACGTATGCCACAATTGTAAGTCGATTACTTGAGAGAGGATACGTCGTAGAAAAAGAAGGATACCTGATACCGACACCGCTAGGTGAGAAAGTGTACAAATTCTTAAACTCCAGTCCAGAGAAATTTAAATTTGTAAGAGAAGACTTTACAAGAGAACTTGAACAACTTATGGACAAAGTAGAACTTGGCGAAGAAGATTACCAAAAGATACTTAAAAATCTAAAAATGGAAATTGAGAGAATTTGAGGATTTAAAAAAATTTAACCCCATTCAATCGGAAAATTGAATGGGGTTTATTTTTAGAGAATAGAGATATTTATAAATGAAAAAACATTTCAAAGAAAACTAAAAAACATATCTTCAGTAGACTACCAAAACCAAGTTTAGTTTTAAATGATACATATTTATTTTATGATTTCTTCCCATGCTTTGTTGTAAAGGTCGATTTTATCACCAAGGTAATCGATTATTTCGCAGTTCTCAAGGTCTGAGATTTCGTAGATATTTGCCACTTCTTTGTAATTTACCGCATCTGTAACAGGTGATGGAATCATTAGATAATCTGAAATCTTTGCTGAGATTTCCGGTCTAAGGATGAAGTTTATGAATTTGTAAGCCAAGTCTTTGTTTTTCGATGTTTTGAGAATTACCATGCTATCTATCCAGAGTGTACCTCCTTCTTTTGGAACGAAGAATTCGAAGTTATCGCGTTCCTCTTCTGGAATTAATTGGAAGACGTTTTCTGGATAACCATGGACTGCCCAAAATTCGCCATTAACTACTCCTTGTGCGTAAGTTGTGGCGTCAAATTTGATGATATTTTCTTTCCATTTTAGTATTACTTGCTTTGCCTGTTCGATTTCTTCTGGGTTGGTTGAATTGACAGAGTATCCTAAATATTTGAGCGCGGCTCCAAACACTTCGCGCATATCGTCAAGTAATGTGAGTTTGTTTTTTAAATCTGCGCGTTCGTATATGCTCCAGGATTTCTCAAAGCTTTTCAAGAATTTTTTGTTTACAATAATTCCTGTTGTTCCCATCATGTATGGAACGGAATATTCATGGTCTGGGTCGAATGTTGTCTTTGAAAGAACGATAGGGTCAATATTTTTTATGTTCGGTATCCTAGAAAGATCCAATTTTTCCAGCATTCCATCGTTTATCATCATTCTAACATGGTCTCCAGATGGGAAGACGATGTCGTAACCAGTCCCGCCTTGTTTGAGTTTTGAGTACATTTCTTCGTTTGAAGAGTATGTATCGTATACGACTTTGCAATTGTATTCTTTTTCGAATTCTTTTATAACCTCTTCGGGGATGTAATCCGCCCAGTTGTAAATATGCAATGTGTTTGAACGATTACAGCTAGAGACTAAATTGAAAAGAAGAAAAGAGGAAAGCAAAATTAATAAAAAAAGCAATCCAAACTTTTTCATCATCGTTCTCTCCCTCCTTAGTATGATTTTGCGATTTAATTATATCAAATAATAATTTGAATTTGAATATTTGTATGGTAGAATAAAAACAAACCGAATAAGTTTGACTACCTAGTGTGCCGGGAACACCGGTGGAAATCCGGGGCTGCCCAGCAACCGTGAGTGGGGACGAAACCTACATTGATGCCACTGGCTCATTTCGATGAGCTGGGAAGGCGTAGGGAGTAGAATGAACCACGAGCCGGGAGACCGACATTAGGTAGATTTCTTTCCTGAAAGCTTGGGCTTTTCAGGAAAATTTGTTTTTAAATTATTATAGCGTGGATTAGAAAGTAAGGGGGAGAGGCGTATGGAAACAGGGAAGAAGATTAACAAAGAAACTTTACGTAATGATATTTTGAGAAGGCTCAATAATCTTACAAAACCGGTCGGAAGTTTGGGATATCTTGAGTACTTAGCTCTTAGAATGGGGCTTATCCAGGGTAAGGTTATTCCAGATCTTCCTGAAGATAAGAGGGTTTATGTATTTGCGGGAGACCATGGGGTTGTTAAGCAAGGGGTTTCAGCTTATCCAAAAGAAGTTACAAAGCAGATGGTGTACAATTTTCTCAACGGTGGAGCCGCTATTAATGTTTTTTCACGACACGTTGGAGCAACTGTTTATGTTGTCGATGCAGGTGTTGATGGTGATTTTCCGATTGAATCTCCTTATCTTATCAGAGCAAAGGTTGGTTTTGGGACGAATGATTTTACGGAAGGCCCTGCGATGACAAGGGAACAAGCGTTGTTGTGTATAGAGTACGGGAGGAAAATAGCGCGCGAGGCGATAGAAGATGGTGCTGATTTGCTCGCAGTTGGCGATATGGGGATTGGTAATACAACAACCGCCACGGCAATCGCGGTTGCTTTTGGATACGATATAAACGAGATAATCGATATTGGGACACCGATAAGTACAGAGGAATTGAAGAGCAAGAAAAGGGCTGTTTTAAAGGCAATTGAGGTAAATAAGCCAAATCCGTCCGATCCAATCGATGTACTCCAGAAAGTTGGAAGTTTTTGTATAGGCGAGATGGCAGGTTTTATTCTTCAAGCTGCTGAGATGGGTGTGCCGATTATCATCGATGGTTTTCCGACAACCGCTGGTTTGTTATTGGCTTGGGAGATTAATTCAGAAGTAAGGGAATATGTCTTCGCAGGTCACAAATCGAAGGTGAAAGGTCACAAGGTGATTTTAGATACCTTAGGCTTGAGACCTATCCTTGACCTAGACATGCGCCTTGGTGAAGGTACCGGTGCTGTGCTTTCTATGTCGATAATCGAAGCCGCAATAAAGATGATTAGAGAGATGGCTACATTCGATAGTGCGGGTGTTTCGAAAGGGACTGATCAGTGATGATTCTCGTAACTGGTGGTGTGAAGAGTGGGAAGAGTTCTTTCGCTTTGAAACTTTCTGAAGAGTACAATAAAAAGGCATTTTTGGCAACGGGCGTACCTTTCGATGAAGAGATGAAGAAACGTATTGAAAAGCACAAAGCAGAGAGGGGAAATGATTTCGATACGTATGAGGAACCAATTAACGTTCCAGATACTCTTAATAGTATCGCCGATAAGTACGATGTTATAGTCTTTGAGTGTGTTACAACATATCTTGGGAATTTGTATTATTATGCGGTTAACATAGATAATTATTTAGATAAGCTGTTGGAATCGTTTAAGAATGTGAAATGCGAGTTGATAATTGTTACTAACGAGGTTGGTTGGGGCGTTATTCCAGAAAATGAGCTTGCAAGAAAATATGTTGAAACTCTAGGGAAGTTGAATTCAAAAATTGCTAATATATCTGACCAAGTTTATTTAGTTGTGAGTGGAATAGGGGTACGGATAAAATGAAGAGAGCAGAGAGGCAATTGATTGGTACTACTTCGTGGCTTGTACCTGGTACTTATTACGAAAACGCTCGTTTAGTTGCCCAACTTGTCGATTTCGTTGAATTATTAGTCTATACGTGGGATTCGGATACGTTTGATTTGTTCGAAAGGGAAATCGGTAAGCTCAGAACTCTCAGTGAAAATTATGGCCTTAAGTATTCCATACATTTACCAACCGATAGTTTGAAGAATGTTGGGAGTGTTTTGAATTATTTTGATGGAAAGTTGCCTGTTGTTAATTATGTCCTTCATCCTTACGATGGTGAAGAATTTTACGATTTGCTCAATGGTGATTTTGGCGGGCGGATATCTGTTGAGAATTTAAAAGAAAAAGTTGTAAATTTCAAAAGGACGGTTTTTGATATAGGGCATCATTTGCTGGGTGTGAAGGTTGATGATGCTTTTCTGAGTAATGTTGTTGAGCTTCATGTTATGGGTATTGAGAATGGTAAAGACCATAGAAAGCTTAATTTAGAAACGCTTGAGCAGATGTATTCTATATTGGGTGATAGGATGTACGAAATTGAATACGTGTGTTTTGAGATATTCGATTTGAATGATTTAATTGACTCTTTAAAGCTTTGGAAGGCTTTTAAGAAGGTGAAGTTGTATGCAAGATAGTTTAAAGGATATCTTGCTAACTTTTTCTTTCATATCAAGATTGCCAGTGAAATTAGGGGAGTTGTCTGATTGGGAAGTCAGGATGAAACGAATACCAGCTTATTTCACAATAGTTGGCTATATTCCGGGTTTGATTTATTTTACAGGGAGTTTTCTTTCTTTGAATTTTGGGATAATTGCACCTTTGTTATCTATTGTCTTGGGATTTTATCTTTTTGATTTATTCCATTTCGATGGCCTTTTAGATACACTTGATGGGTTTTTGAATCAGTCTTCTAAGAGTAGACGACTTGAGATAATGAGTAAGGGCAACGTTGGGCCATTTGCTGTTTTCTATGGTGTTTTGTATGTAATTGTCTTTTGGGAACTGATTACGTCTATTGAACCTGTCGCTTTTGTTTTTGGCAGTGTCTTTGGGCGTTACACCATGGATGTTGTTTTAGTATTTTCAAAACCAGCAAAGAATGAAGGACTTGGCGCTATGTTATTTCCGTTTAATAGATTTCTTCTTGTACCTGCGACGTTATTTACGTTACCACTCTTATTAATCGACGTGAAACTATTTTTAGTTTCTATCTTTTCTTCTTGGTTGGTAGGTTTTTTGATTTCAAAGGTTTCGGAAAAGCAAATCGGAGGTGTAACGGGTGACGTGTTGGGTGGAAGTTGTTTGATTGGTCAGATAGTTGTTTTACTGATTTTAAATTATTTAATTTAAGTTTAAGCTATTTTGAGAGGGTGAATTTTGTGTTTTTGATGGTGCAAGGCACTATGTCAAATGTTGGGAAATCGACAATTACACTTGCTCTGTGCAGGTATTTTACAAACAAGGGTTTGAATGTCTTCCCTTTTAAAGCTCAGAATATCTCAAGTAAATTTGTAGATATTGGTGATGTGAAGATAGCTAGCGCGCAGTATTTCCAAGCGATAGCGTGTAAGAAAGAGCCACATGTGTATATGAATCCACTTCTAATTGTTCCAAGGGGGAAGTTGGAAGCGTATTTTTTGGGAGAGTATGTAGATTCTTTCGATTCACGTGAGTATATGTACGATGAGAAAAAACGTATATTGGAAAAGATTATTGATATACTCAAAGATTTGGAAAGGGAGAATGATTTGGTAATAATAGAAGGCGCGGGCTCTTGTGCTGAACCGAATTTAAGAGATAGAGAGATAGTCAATATGCGTATAGCTATGTCTGTTCAAAGTTCTGTTGTGTTAGTTGCGGATATTTCTCTTGGTGGCGCGTTCGCGCAAGTTGCAGGCACTATGGAATTGTTAGAAGGCAATGAAAGAAGTCTTGTGAAGGGATTTATTTTTAATAAGTTTCACGGTGATAAAACGTTGCTTGGTGATTTTCCAAATCAATTAGCTCAAAGGTATTCAATTGAATATTTCGGCACAATTCCTTATTTGGAGAATAAATTACCAGACGAAGATTTAAAAGTGTCTAAGTTTGGTGAATTGAATACATTAGAAGATATTTCAGCTATAGATGCTGAGATTGAAAGGATAACTGAGCACGTTATTTCGAATATACAAATTCAAAAACTGGAGCGTATTTTAGGGTTATGATGGGAATAAACGAAAAGGTTTTAGTGTTTTTACTTGCTTTGATAATTGATTTATTTTTCGGGGAGTTTCCTAGTGTTATCCACCCAGTTGTTTACATGGGACGTGTGGGAAAGTTTTTCGATAATATTTACAAATCGAGAAGTTCAAAAGCTGTTTCTTTTGTTCTTGGAATGATTTCTCTAATCGTAGAGTTGATTATTTGGGGAGGATTAGGATACTTTCTCCAAAGTTTTTCAAAAAGATTCACAATAGCGATGATTTTTGAGGTTTGTATTCTCAAATCCACATTTTCTATCAGGTCACTTTATGAGCACGTAAAACGATGTTATACAAATGATGTTGAGTTATTGAGAAAGAATGTTTCTATGATAGTCTCGCGTGATACTTCAAAGCTTGATAAGTCTCATCTTTACTCTGCGGCTGTTGAGAGTCTCGCTGAGAATATATCCGATAGTATTACTGGACCTTTGTTTTATTACGTGCTGTTTGGTTTACCTGGAGCGGTTGTTTACCGTGTTGTGAATACATACGATGCGTTGTTTGGCTACAGAAACGCAAGGTACGAATGGTTTGGCAAGTTTCCCGCGCGGTTTGACGATTTGCTTAATTTGGTACCGTCTAGGTTGACCGCGTTGTTTATATCTTTCTTCAATTTTAAACGTTCTTGGGAGTATATCAAAAAGTATGGTGGGATAAAGATTAACGCGACTTATCCGATGAGCGCTTTCGCTGGAGTGCTCGGTTTAGGTTTTGAAAAGATTGGTTATTACAAATTCGATGGGAAATTACCAGATATGGAAGATTTGGGAAAAGCCCTTAGATTGTACAAAAAGGTTGTTTTTCTGATAATTTTGGTGGTGGTTTTTTCATGCATGGTGGTATAAATGACGGGACGTTAATAGATTTTTCTATCTCAGTCAATCCTTTCATACCAGATTTTGTGAAAGAAGCACTGAAAGAGAGTGTAAAGTATGAAAGGATGTACACTTACGTTGAATGGTTAGAAGATGAGTTCAGGAAAAAGTTTGGGGTTGATTCGGTAATAGTTGCTGGTGCCACCGAGGCGTTTCATATAATCGGATGGACTTTTGTGAAAGATGCAGTGGTTATAATCCCAGAACCGAATTATACAGAATACGAGCGGGTTGCGAGATTTTCAGCGAGTAAGATTGTTAAAATTAGAGTTTTTCAAAGTGAAGAAGATTATTTTGAAAGGATAGAGAAAGTTATCTTTGAAGAGCGAAAAAATTCCAGTAGGTGTGTTTTAATAACGGGAAATCCGAATAATCCAACGGGAGAATATACGAACTTCAGCGATTTTGCAAAAGATATTTACAAAAAATACGGTAAAGAAGTGATGATAATTTTAGATGAAGCGTTTATAGATTTTGTACCTAAAGGTGAGCAATTTGAGTTGTGTGAATTGGATAATTTGGACAATTTAATTATTGTGAGAACTTTTACGAAGATTTTAGGTGTGCCTGGTGTGCGCATTGGGTATGTTAAGAGTCGGAGTTTTAGAGAAGTATTCGAAAAATACCGTATGCCTTGGGGTATAGGCGGGAGCGGTTACGCCGTTTTGAAGAGTTTAATAGAGAATTTTGATGATTACAAAGCTTTTTTATCAGAGTCTTCTGAGTATTTTAAAAAAGAGCGAGAGAGATTCAAGAATTTTTCCTTTTTCAATTCAAAGACGAACTATTTAGTGATTGATGTTGGTGATTCTGAGGAATTTCAAAAGTTTATGCATAGAAACGGGTTACATGTGAGAACGATGGAAGATTTTGGGATGGACGGGTTTGTAAGAGTGGGGTTAAAGGATAGAGTCGCGAACGAAAAGCTTAGGAGGTTGGTTGAAGAATGGTATTTTCATCGTGGAGTGGAGGAAAAGACAGTGCGTTAGCTTTGTACAGGGCGCTTAAGGATTTCAAGGAAGTTGAGAAAGTCGATATCTTATTTACTATGTTTGATGAAAATTGCGAAAGAACTCGCGCGCACGGCTTGCCCAAAGCGCTTATTCAGGCTCAAGCTGAGAGTATAGGGGCGAAATCAGTAATTAGGTGCGCTTCGTGGGAGAGTTACGAAAGTGAGTTTTTGAAGTTTTTGGAAGAGTACGCTAAAGGCGGGATAGGGATATTTGGTGATATAGATTTACAAGAGCATAGAGATTGGGTTGAGAGAGTATGTGGTACGTATAACGTTAAGGCTTTGGAACCATTGTGGTTAGAAAAAAGAGAAAAGCTTTTGGAAGAGTTTTTGAACCTTGGTTTTAAGGCTATTATCGTGGCTGTCAAAAACGGTTTTGAGGATTTGCTTGGGTTGGATCTACACAGTCGTGAAACTATCAAGCTTATTGAGAAACTTGGATGGGATTTATCCGGCGAAAACGGGGAGTACCATACGTTTGTGTACGATGGTCCGATATTTAAAGAACCGATAAATTTCAAAATAGTTGGGAAGCATGTAACAGAGAAAAATGCTTATCTGGTTTTGGATATATGATTTGGGAGGATTAGAAAATGGGGTACATACATGTTTACACTGGAAATGGGAAAGGGAAGACCACTGCGGCATTTGGCTTGGCGTTAAGAGCTATATGTGCTGGGAAGAAGGTTTACATAGGGCAGTTTATAAAGGGTATGAAATACAGTGAACTTGACGCGGTAAAGTATCTTCCAAATTTGGTGATAGAACAGTACGGGAGGAATTGTTTTATCAAAAACAAGCCAACACAGGAAGATATCGAGCTTGCAAGAAATGGCTTGAATAAAATAAAAAAAGTCATCGAGGATGGAGCGTACGATATTGTCATCCTCGATGAAGTTAATGTTGCAGTGTACTATAATTTATTTACCGCAAAAGATGTTATTGATGTGATTAGCAAAGTTCCAAAAGAGCGAGATATGGAGATAATACTCACTGGAAGATATGCGCCTCAAGAGTTCATAGACATCGCCGATTTGGTTACGGAGATGAAAGAAATAAAGCATTATTACCAAAAAGGCGTAATGGCACGCAAGGGTATAGAGTTTTGAGAGTTTTGATTAGCTATGGTATCATATTGCCAGCTGCGATATACAAGCCATACCATTCTTCTCTTGTGAGCCATACTTCCGTTGCTTGGGCTATTCGTTTTAGTCTTTCGTGATTTGTTGTTCCCACAATTGTTTGGATTTTTGCGGGGTGTCTTAATATCCAAGCGATAGCTATTGCTTCTTTGGAGACGTTGTATTTCTGGGAAAGTTTATTTATTTCATCGTTGAGTTTAGCAAATTTCGGATCGTCTAAGAATACACCCCTTATGTTTCCTTGCTCATCCCCCCATTGGAACGGTGACCAAGCTTGGATTGTTATGCCTTTTATTCTCGAATATTCTAATACGCTACCATCCCTATTAACTGATTGTGGGAATTTTGTGTTTGTGAATATGCCAAAATCTATCATTCCCGTATTTGTTAAACTAAGCTGGAGTTGGTTAGTTAATATTTTGTAATTAATTCCAGTACTTAGCAATTCGATTTGCATTGGGTTAAAGTTACTCACACCGAAGTATCTAACCATTCCTCTGCTGTGAAGATATGTGAAAGCTTCGCCAACTTCTTCTGGTTCCATCAATGTGTCTGGGCGATGGAGAAGGAGGATGTCGATATAATCGGTGTTTAAACGCTTTAAACTTTTCTCAACGGAAGATATTATGTGTTCTTTTGAAAAATCGTAAAATCCACTTCGAATTCCACATTTAGTTTGTATGATGATTTTCTCTCTTGGTATTTTTACGTGTTCCAAAGCCTTTGCGAATACCTCTTCTGATTTTCCGCCACCGTAAATATCAGCGTGGTCGAAGAAATTTATTCCAAGTTCTAAAGATGTGTTTATTAGCTTTACAACATCTTCAATCGGTTTGTCCCAAATCCTCATGCACCCTAAACCGATAACTGGTACGTCTAATTCTCCACCAAGTTTTATGTACCTCATTTATCCCACCTCCTTTATTTCCTTAAATTATACCACGATATTTATAGTACTTATAATAAAAGAAAATGCGTACCTTTCGGTACGCATTTTCTGTATTTACCTCTGTCTTTACGGTTATATCCTTGGACCTCTGTTTGGCATTCTTTGAGATGTTTTTTGTGCTGCTTGTCTGTTGCGTCTTTCTGGTATTACGTCGTCAACGTTTACTTCTTTTCCATCTATTACAACTTTTTCCGCAACTATGTATTTTGATGTGCTTGTTGTTACTAATCGCCCGCTAATTTCAATCGATTGCCCTGCTTTAAGTGAGACTGCTCTGAATATCGGACCTGCGTGGACATCGTATACATCATTTCCAACTTGTATTTTGAGAACAAATCCGTTTTGTACGTCCCATGATACTTCTTTGATTGTACCTTTGAATTCTTGTGTTGCGCTTAAAGTTGCATCTGCGGGAAGATTTCTGTAAAGTCTTGTTGCGGTAACTTGCTGTGTTTGAAGTTGAGTTTGAACCTGTGTCTGAGCTTGTGCTTGAGACTGAGTTGTCACTCCATAGCGGTAACCACGATTTGCCGTTGCTGGACCGAATGCGAATATGCTACCAACCAAAAGAACTCCTGCCGTTAATACCACTAATATCTTCTTCATACTTCCAACCTCCTTTTGCCTTCCTCATAGTTTTTTGTTTTTTCTCTTTTTTTCTCCCTCTTTACCAAGGGTAATTTAAGTATATCCGTTTAACCTTAAAAAGTACTTAATGAAAACTTAGAATTTGCTTAATTTTTTTACTTTATACTTATTTTGAAAATGCTCTTAAGTGATTTTCTGACCCATTTTTCAGATAGCCGTAAACTACCTTTATATCTTCATTGCTTGTTTTGGAAATGGCTTCTTCTAAATCTTTGATATCAAGCTTTTCAATTTTCACTCCAACGCTGAGAGCATCGGTTAATGATTTTTTACCTTCTGAAACTAATTGATTGTATAGACTTTCGAAATATGGGTACGCAAACTTTCCTATTTCATCTGTCTTAAGTGGGTTTTCTATATCGTACTTGTCAAGTAAAGCTTTAACTGCATCCATGTGGTTTTGTTCAGAGCGTGTTATGTTGTTGAATATGGGGAGTTTGTAAATTTCATAGAGTGTTTTGTATACGTCTCTTGCAAGTTTTTCTTCTTGAATCATCATTTGAAGACTTTTAATATCATCTTGAGTAAGTGTACTTGTTGGAGTGTAAGAAATCAGTCTTGTTGTTTGTGCTGCGCTTAAAGTTGTTGAAGAGAAGAGTAACATAATACCAGCTGTTAAAATTCCAAGAATCAGTGTGAGAGTTAACTTGTTTACCTTTTTCATACTATCGCCTCCTAAGAGCAAGGTGTGGTTTTTTTGTTGCTTGTTTCTCATTTCTCATATTTACATCCCAATTATATTCATCCAAGCTGAGAAAATCCTTATGCTTTCCTGAGAATTTGCTTAGAGTTTTTGGTATAATTTAATTGTTGTTGGAGTGGTAAAAATATATAAAATATACACTAGGATTGGAGTTGGATAATGTGAAATACACGGAGATAGCCCAAAAGCTTATCAAGAGCCCAAAGCAACGGTTAGCAGTTATATGCTATGCGCAATACGATGGGAAGATTTTATTTATTAATAGAACAAGAGAGCCTTTTTCTGGATTTCTTGTTCCACCTGGTGGAAAGGTTGAAGATGGAGAAGGGATAGAAGAAGCAATTAGAAGGGAATTTAGAGAAGAAACAGGACTTGAACTCAACAATCTTAGGTTGAAAATGGTAACATCTGAAGAAGGACCGGAGCATTACAATTGGGTACTTTTTATATTCGTGGCAGAATTGAATAGTGACAAATTTATCCAAAGTGATGAAGGAGAACTCGTTTGGGTGGAGAAAGATAAAATTTTTGAAGAAAATCTTTCGCCCATAGATAAAGCTTTGGCAAGGTATATATTAGATGGTTCAAATAAAGTGAAGCTTGCTCAGATAAAGTACTCAGAGGATAAGAGCATTGAAGATTTAAAAATCGAGGATTTAGATAGTATTTTTGAATAGGTTATTTACAAATTTGAATTTGGAAAGTTGTCCATACAAAAGCATTAGAAAGATAGGATAATTTAAAAATCCTTATTTGGTAAGAAAAAATGATTTCAAAGGCGTTATTCGACTAGACATTATCTTGTGAATGATTTAGAATAAAGTTGTGAAAAAGTTAATATTCCAAACTGCGAAGGTGCCGAAAGGCTTAATAGGGAACTCCGGTGAGAATCCGGGACGGTCGGGCCACCGTGAGTGGGGACGAAATGCTCAACTGGCCACTGGCTTTTTTAGCTGGGAAGGCGAGCAGAGTAGGATGAGCCACAAGTCGGGAGACCTGCCTTCGTAGGATGGCATTCCCAAAAACCATAGATTTTTGGGAAATTTTCTGTTTTAAAATTCTTGAAAATCCTAGAAAAGTTGTGAGGAGGGGATTTCTATGAAGATTCAAGAGTATGTGGGGAAAAGACTTTTGAGCGAACATGGTTTTTATGTACCAAGGAGCTTATTTGTCAAAGAAGAGGATATCGATTCGAAGGAACTCACTCAAAAGATTTTGGAGCTCGGCTTTCCACAGGTTTTGAAATCTCAGGTTCTTGTTGGAGGAAGGATGAAAGCTGGAGGGGTAATCATCGCAAAGAACTTGGAAGAAAGTATGAGAGCGTTGCGAGAGCTTGTGAATAAAGAGATAAAAGGTGAAATGCCGGAAGGAGTATTGATTGAAGAATTTGTGAAACACGACAAAGAGTTGTACTTTGGTATTACGATCGATAGGACGAATAGAAATATATTGATGATTTATTCTGAGTTTGGTGGTGTTGATATAGAGGAAGCATCACGAATGTTTCCAAATAAGGTTTTGAAAACTTATTCATTTAACGATTTACCGGAAGAATTTAAAGAGACCGCCAAGGTATTGTTGGATATCTTTAAAAAACTTGACTTAACGCTTTTAGAAATCAACCCAATTGGAGTTACCAAAAGTGGTTATGTGATGCTTGATGCAGTAATGCATGTTGATGATAATGCATTATTTAGGCAAAGTTGGGCGATGGAGCAGATGAATGAAAGAGAAAATGATATGGTGTTACTCGGCGGTTCGTATGGGGTTATAGGTTGTGGCGCAGGAATTGTTATGGCAACGATAGATATGTTAAAAGAATTTGGTTTTGAGCCTGCCAATTTTTACGACGTTGGTGGTGGCGCGACCCGTGAGAATGTTTTGGAAGCACTGAAAAAGGTTTCAAGAATTTCTAAAAAGATAGTGCTTAATATTTTTGGTGGCATAACAGATTGCTTCCAAGTTGCTGAGGCGATAGTTTTGTTTAAAGAAAGACATCCGGATGTCGAACTGTTTTTAAGGATTTCTGGGAATAAGGAGGAAGAGGCAAGAGCGTTACTTAGTAATATTGGTTTGACAGCTGTTAGTGATATGAACGAATTGATAATGTTAATCCAGAAAGAAGAGGCAAAGAAAAAGGAGTTGATGAAAGATGTTCTTTTCTAATGAAAAAGTCTGCGTTTATGGCATAACTGGTAGATATGGAAGCTACCATACAAAGAAGATGATAGAATACGGTACTGATATTGTCTGTGGTGTGAGTAAAAATAATGAATTTAAGGAAGTACACAATGTGCCTGTTTACAATACACTGTCCGATTATGTTAGTAGAGGTTTTAATGTCGATACGGCGATATTCTTTGTGCCTGCTCCGTATGTAATGGAAGCATTTTTGGATGCTTTCAATAATGGTGTGAAGAAATTTGTCGTAATAACAGAACATGTGCCTATCCACGATGCTTTAAGGATGGTTGATATCGTTAAGAAAAATAATCTGACGATGGTTGGTCCTAATTGTCCCGGGGTTATATATTCAAAAGAGAAAGTAAAACTTGGTATTATGCCTGAGAAGTATTTTAAAGAAGGCGAGGTAGCCATTATTTCGAGAAGTGGAACGTTGATGTACGAGATTGCGAAGTATATAGGTGAAAGTTATGGAGTTTCTATAGGGATAGGACTTGGTGGTGATCCAGTTATTGGTTTGAATGTCTTAGAAGCTTTTAAAGAAGTCGCGAAACTTGGTTTTGAAAAGGTTGTTTTAATTGGGGAAATTGGTGGAGAAGATGAGATTACAGGTGTTGCTGAGGCGATTAAGATGGGGTTTAAGCCAAGTAATATTGTGAGCTTTTTTGCAGGAAGACATGCGCCGGAAGGTAAAAGAATGGGGCATGCTGGTGCGATAGTCGAGGGTGAGCACGGGAAAATTAAGTACAAAGAGGAGAAGATGAGAGAATACGGTGTTAGGGTGGTGAAATTTCCATGGGAAGTGAAAAACGCATTCGCCTTGTAAAAGAGTATTTTGTTTCCACAATTGGTGTGTTGATAACGGCTTTGGGTGTTGTGATTTTTCTAATTCCAAACAATATCGCAGCTGGTGGGGCATCTGGGTTGGCTATAGTTTTAAATAAATTCATTCATCTATCAGTTGGCGTTTGGATGTATTTGATAAATATAGTGTTATTTTTAATTGCGTTTATTTTGGTTGGTTTCGATTTTAGCTTCAAGACAATTTATTGTACCTTTATGTTCAACTTTTTCATCGATTTTTTCGACAGAATAATCCCAATTTACAAGTACAATGGCGATATGATTATCGCAGTGTTTTTTGGCGATATCTTGACAGCTATAGGTATGGCTTTGACTTTTTCTCAAAATGCATCAACTGGAGGTACGGATATACTCGCGAAAATAATGAACAAATTCTTTGGGTTTCCAATGGGGCTTGGAATATTGGTACTTGATTTTTCCATAGGTATGTCGGCGGGTTTCGCATACGATATAAATACTGGAATGTATTCTATATTGGCAATTATCGTGAATGGAACAACTATTGATTTTGTTTTGAAGGGTTTGGAGTTGTCTATAAATGTTTGGATAGTTTCAGAAAAATACGAAGAGATTAAAGAATTCGTACTAAATGGGCTTAACAGAGGAGTCACTATATTCGATGCCACAGGTGGATATACTCAAAAGCCAAAAAAGATTCTCTTTGTGACGTTGAAAAGAAGAGAGTTACATGAATTGGTTACTAAAATAAGGGAGATAGATAAAGAAGCGTTCTTTGTTGTAAATGAAGCGCCCATGGTTTTTGGGAATGGATTTAAAGAGATTGTGTAAATTGTATAAAACAAAAGCAAGAGCACGTAACGTGCTCTTGCTTTTTGTAAGTATTTTAAAATTATCCTCTTGAGCCAACTTCTTTATCGAGCATGTAAAGCGCAGTAGGAGAATCTTGTAATTTCTGGAGTTTCTTAAGTATAAGTTCTGTTTGAGCTTCTTCTTCAACTTGTTCTTTCACAAACCAATTCAAAAATTCTTGGGTCGCGTAATCATTTTCTTCTTTTGCAAGAGAATAGATTTTGTTTATGCTTTCAGTTATAAATCTTTCGTGATTGTAAGCTGCTTCAAATGCTTTAAGCGGGCTTTCCCAATTTGATTGTGGTTTTTCAATCGCTGGGAGTTCAACTCTTCCACCACGTTCGTATATAAATTCGTATATCTTCATCGCATGACCAAGTTCTTCTCTGGCTTGTACTTTCATCCATTTTCCAAAACCTAAGAGGTCTATTGAGTCAAAGTAAGTTGCCATTGAAAGATACAGATATGAAGAAAAAATCTCTTTACCAACTTGTTCGTTTAATGCCTTAAGTACTTTTTCGCTTATCATGTTTTTTCCCTCCTTTTTTTAAAAAAACTTAACCTAAAACTTTTTGTATTTCTTCGTAAGGTGGTTCAACTGCTGGATTGTCCGTTACCCATTTATATATTACCACACCATCGTCAAGAACGAAAACTGCTCTTTTTGCCACTGTGTAATTTGGGATGTTGATGAAATTCTCATGTACACCACCGTATTGTTTTGCGACGTTCCCTCCAAAATCTGATAGCAATCTGAAGTTTAATTTGTTCTTTTCAGCGAATGCTTTGTTCGAGAATGGTGTATCAATGCTTATTCCGAATACCGTTGCGTTAAGGTTGTTGAATTTTGCCATCATATCTCTGAATGTGCAAAGCTCTTTCTCACATACACTTGTGAATGCACCCGGATAAAACGCAAGAACCACTTTTCCTTTTAATTCTGATAATTTAACAGGTTTCAATTCATGGTCAACCAATTCAAAATTTGGTGCTTTTTGTCCTAATTCTAACATATTTTTCCCTCCATTTGTTTAAAGTGATATTCTGTACTATATTATACCAAATCTAATTTTAACTGTCAAATTTTATTTTTAATTTTTTGATTTGCATAGGGTATAATTAAAAATAATAATTGTCTAAAATTGCCTTGTGGGGTGATTATATGCTTTCTATGTATCTTTTTAAAAGAGACCTTAGGTTAGATGACAACAAAGCATTATTTGAAGCGCTAAAAAATTCATCTAAAATCATTCCGATTTTTGTATTCAATAAGACCATCCTTAAAGAATTCAACGCTTACAACCAAAAAGTTGGTTTTGTTGTCGATGTTTTGAAGAATATTTCTAAGAAGATAAATTTGTATGTTTTTCATGGAGAAGATGATGAGATATTAGAATTTTTGTTCTCAAAATATAAACCAGATGCGCTTTATACAGCGCAATCATTTTCTTGGCAAGGTGAGGAGCGAGATAGGAATATTGAAAAAGTTTGTCGAAAGTGTAACGTGAAATTTCATGCTGTGTTCGATAACTATCTTGCCGATTTTAGAAAGATACCGTACACCAAGGTATTCACCCCATTTTACAAAAAGTGGCTTGGGTATGTGGAGAGTCAGGAATATGAGATAAATATCGAAGAATTAAAAAGAAAGGTTGTGGCCCTTGATTTGGACACAATAGATACTATTCTGGTTAAGTTCCCAGAGCTAAATCAGAAGAATGAGGTATTTACTTACGATTATGGATTTGAGAGGTTGCGCAGTTATGATTTTGCTAAGTATCAAGAACAAAGAGATTTTCCAGGGCTTGATATGAGTTCTAGGTTATCGCCTTACATACGTTTTGGGGTTTTATCGATAAGAAAGATACACAATATCGCAAGTAAAGTTAGTCCAGAATTTGTTAGGCAATTAGCATGGCGCGAGTTTTGGTATCATATAAAGTATAATTTTAGTGAGTTTAATAAGTTGGAATTTTTGGAAAAAAGAAGAAATGTGAGATGGAGATATGATGAAAAGCTATTTGAGAAATTTGTTAACGCTCAGACAGGATATCCAATTGTCGATGCTGGGATTAGGCAACTTAAACAGGAAAATTGGATGCATAACAGGGTCAGGCTAATCGTGGCTAATTTTTTAGTGAAAGATTTACTTATTGATTGGCGTATTGGCGAGAAGTTCTTCAGAGAGTACTTACTTGATTACGATGAGGTTTTAAACGTTGGCAATTGGCAATGGAGTGCTTCCGTTGGCCCAGACCCAAAACCCCTTAGGATATTTAATCCCATGATACAATCGGAAAAATTCGACCCAAATTGTGAGTATATCAAAAAGTATATTCCTGAATTGAAGAATGAAGAAAATTACAAAATTCATAATCCACTGGAGTATAAGCTCAATTATTATGAGCCTATTGTAAATCACTATGAGGCAGTGCAAATAACCAAACGGTTGTATAAAGGTATGGATGTTTAAAGATTGATAGAAATAAGAAATAAAAAGTCTGTTGGTAATTCCAACAGATTTTTTTATTTTAATTCTCAATTGAAGGGAAAGAAAGCTAAGAGTACAAAGCATTGAATAAAACAAAAAATTTTGGCTCTTTGTCAAGTAGTGGGGTGGGTATTCTGAATGCCCACCTTTTTAGCTTTTTCAAGCATACATTAAATGTTATTAATGTATATTATAGGCAATCAAATCTAAAAAAACTAATACCACTTTTGCCCACTCATATAGTGGGTTTTTAAATATTCAACTTTTTCAACTTATCTACCACAACTGTACAAAATCCTCTTCCTGAATCTTTCAAAATTCCTGTATCCAAATCCATTCCTCTTTAGTACCTTTATTTTGTTGTTAAAACCTTCTGTCATACTATTAGTATACGGAACATCAAATGCATTTACTATCTCCGAAAACCAGCTCCTAAAAACCTTTACACATCTCATAAATTCAGAAAGTCCACTTTGCTCTGCTCTCTCTATCCACTTTTTTAATACGAGTCTTGCTTCTTCAGAATTACTGCTCTTTAACACTCTCTTAAATTCTTCTTTGAGTTGATGGGCTTTCCTCAAATCTTGACTATACCAAAACATTACTTCTAATTCTTCTCTTTGCTCAGGCTCAAGTTCTTCATAATTCTTCAATAATAACTTCCTACTCCTCTTAAAATATCTCCTCAAATTACTTCCTAATTCCTTTTGTACCCTTTTCCTCACATTTTCTAAAGCCCAATAAACGTATCGGGTAAAATGAAATTTGTCTATCACTATTTTAGCGTTTTTAAAATATGTTTTTGCTACCTCTACAAATGGTCTCCACATATCACAGATAAAATATTTTGCTTTCTATTTTTCAAAATCTCGATTATTTGCCCTTTTACAGGATCTACAAATATACATTGATATTTTGCTCCACCTGCATTGCCTTTAAACTCGTCTACACATATTGCTTCAGAAGAAAACTCATCTACAGTTTGACCTGGATTTAATTTATCAAACAATCTCATAACTGTTGTCACTGAAACATTTGTGTGTTTTGCTATCTCTTTCATACTTGTTAAACTTCCAAGTTGACTTATAATATATGCTGCAAGTCTATTTGTCATCCTTTGAGATTTGCCTATAAAACTTATGTGTTCAAAAAACTTCTTCCCACATGCTTTGCAGACATATCTTCTCTTTCTTATAATCAAATATGTTTTCTTGCCCATTATAGGTACGTCTTTTACCTTCTGTGTGTGATAATCATGTACCTTACTTGTAATATTACCACATTTAGGACATTTGTGGGGCTTTTGTACCTGACTTATGTGAAGTTCTATTTCACTTTCATTCTCATTCATTTGGTGAAGAATAATATCTTTCGATTTTAAAAGTTCAGTGATATAATTAGATTTGAGCACTTATTCTGGATGCCTCCTTTCTTTTTGAGTGTTTTTTTTGTCATAAAACAGTTTTTATTATAGCAGGCATTCAGAATAAGTGCTATATTTTTTCCTTTTTACCCACCCCAATATTTATTATAGAGCCTTTTTTTTGGAAACTCTGAATTGCTATCTATTTGTTATTATGTGATATAATAGTTACGTAATCGTATAGGTGGTAATACTCGACTTAATACGATTTTCACAACGACTTCTTAGCTGAGATAACTGAAAAAAGGTTATGACGAGCTCATAATTTTCAAAACGAAAAACAGACTTTATAGTTTGTAGCCTTTGTCAAATTTTTCGCAATCATTAGCAAATCTAACAGCACATCTCCCTCGTGTGCTCAAAGTAGGTACATATCTTTAGTGATAACACAACGCGACGTGCTTTATAGTAAGATAACGTCCTTGCTTAAAAGAATTCTTCAGTTTTTCTTAACTAAATTGAAATATCCAGTGATGTAATAAAGTTAAATTGTAGTATACATCCATATTTGTTTGAGTAAGTTTGCTGCTGTTTTCCCTTGTTAGTGCATATTCATATTTTAATTGCGAATCAGAAAGAACCTTTCATTCCCGAAAGTGAATCATTAGACTAAATAGATGTGCGTGGGAGAGATCAAATGTGATAAAGGTGATTGGTTTTTTAGGTTCAGCTAGGTATGGTCCGAGCATTGCTTTAATACAAGGAGAAAGAATTAATCAAAGAGTATTCCCTCTTGCGTTGATTGAGTACTATGTCAAAAAGGGAGAGAGAGTTGAAGGTATTTTTGCTTTGACGGAAGAAGCAGAGAAAAAATTCCAAGATGAAGTTGCGCCTTTTCTTGCTGAACTTGGAAATGTGAAGTACAGAACAATACGTGTAAGTGAGAACAAAACGCCATCTGAAACGATTGTTGATTTAATCAAAGGGATGACCGAAGTTTTCGAGGATGGGGATGAGGTCATTATAGATATAACACATGGCTTCAGATGGATGCCTGCGTCAGCTCTCGTCATTTCTATGTTTATCAAGCAAGTTAGAAAGAATGTAGGAATTAAGATAGTTTACGGTAATTACAAAAAGGAGTCAGAAATAACGGAACTATGTGACATCTCATCGCTTATTGAGATAGCTGACTGGATATATTCCACAAGGTTATTCATTGAATACGGTTACGGAGAAGAATTAAGCAGACTGATAGATACAGCAAGAGAAAGAATATACAAGAACAGTACAGTCAAAGATAAACCGCGAAAACTCGGTGCGCTTGCTTCAAGGCTCTTGAGAGTATCTTATTCATTGAGGATTGGAAGTATAAAGCTTTTACGTGAATCGGTGCATGAGTTTCTTAAGCTTTTTGATTCAGGGGAAACAAAGGAATTTACAAAGATAGAAATCGAAAAGTTCGTTCCACATCTAAACTTGCTTATTGACTCGATAATCAACACCTACAAAAGGTTTGATTCGGGACGTAAAGATGTTCTGCTGGATGAGAAGGAATTGAAAACGGAAAGAGAGCTTATTAGCTTCTATTTAAAGACCGGCGACATAGGAATGGCTCTGAGGTTGTGCAGAGAGTATGTTATAAACTGTTATCTCTTCTGTTATGGGAAAGCAGACAAGGTTTTCGATCTGGCTTGTAGAGAAGCTGCTTTCTTGAATGCTGCTAAGAGCTCAAAGATTAATATCAGTATTATCAGAGAGTCAAGAAATCACGTTGCTCATTTCGCGTTTAATAAAGACAACAATCCAAGTGAGGAGAACGTCAGAAATGCGATACAAGCAGTAATTGCAGAGGAGGACGTGTGTAAGCTGTTCAATCAAAAGAGTGAGGAGAGCAAATTAGCAGTCCTAACTCCGCTTGGCACAACTCCAGGAGCGCTGTACACAATTCTGAAGCATTATACTCCAGACTTAGTTGTGGTAGTTACTTCTGAAAAAGGAAAATCGCTCATCGACGAGATTGTGGAAAAGGCTGAATACAAAAACAGAACAGAGGTGATTGTAATCAGAGACCCATTTACGGGAATTGATGAAACAAAGGATGTTGTGGAACAAGCCACGGAGTATCTTGAAGATGTATCTGATGTGATTATCAATTTAACCGGTGGAACTTCGCTTTTAGGATATATGATAGAGCGTGTGAGAGATAGAATTAGAAATGGTAAAAGAATAACGACAGTTCTTGCTGCGGATGAACGACCGTATCAAGAACAAGTGCAAAATCCGTACGTAATAGGAAAGGTTATTGAGATTGAGCAAACAGAGTGCTGAGGCTTTTTTCAAGTCGAGGGGGGGATTCAATGTCGTTTTCCAATGTCATGGCGAATGACGTCAAAAAATACTTAGAATTTGTATCCGCTGGTGAAATAGAGATAGGTATGGTATTGCATGATTTCTCGCTCTTAAGTCCAAATATCCCCAATTATCAAAAAATATTCTTTGAAATCCTAAGGTACTTACTTAAGAAAGGTCTGGAGGAAGTTGCCGCAAGGTTATTCTCTATTGCTTCTAAATTGAGTTTGTCAGATAGTTATAGAATAGTCTCTTCCGAATATTTTGAAGCCAAGTTTCCAATAGTATACAACTCAAAAAAATCAATGATAACATCTGCTTTGATTTTTCTATCACCTATTTCGTTCACAAACATACAAGGGAACAGACCGAATATCGAAATAATAGAAAAATTCTTGGGAAAAAACTTAGCTGTTGTTTTTCCTGAAGAGATTGTTGGAGATTCATACATGTTATCGATAACTATTGGCAGTTTGACTAAGAGGGTACCTGACCATATTGTATTTACCGGTGGGATTCTTGAAGATGGAACGATAACATCAGCCGACAATATTCTTGAAAAAATCGAAGTTTGTCGTAGAAACGGATACGTCTTGATAACCTCAGACGACGCAAAAAATGTAGTTGATCTGCAAAAATTCTTTGAAAAAAAGAAATATCATGTTCCTGTGTATATTTCGTTTAACTCTTCAAAGAATGACTATTGGGATATGCTTTTCGAAGAGGTTAAAGAGAAATTTTACGTTGATGATATAAAGCTTTTTAAAAAGGTCTACAACCCGGAGTTCAAGTACATAAGCTCTGAACTAAGAGTTGAGGATTTCCAAGAAGAAATTGGCAAAGTAAAAAATATTTTGGATAGAATTATTTCCAGTTCTGGGATTCCACACATATCATTAAATGGTCCAGCAACATTTGCAATGGGACTTGGCATGGCAATAGGTTCTACCCATTTATTAGCTGTTTATCACTTCCAAGGTGAATATCATCTTGTACTAGACCTAACAGAACCTGAAAACTTGAGAAAGATAAAAGAACAAAAGAACAACATAAGATTTCTAAATTACCGAATAGAAGGAACAGGAAAAAGAGCAGCTTTCATAATCCAGATCGGATCTCACGACCCATACCCAGATGCAAAAAGTTATATACAAAGACATCTTCCTGACACTGCCATAGTTCACATCCGTGCAAACTCATCCGGAAACTTACCGTTAGGAAATTGGACAGAATACGTCGCTGAATTATTTACCATAACCCAAAACACAAAATACATTCTCGGGTATGAAGAGGCGAGCTACTTTTTGAGCATCCCAGTTCCAATCGCGTTTGGCTTAGGCATGGCATTGGGAACTTATAAGCCCGGGAAAATTTATCACTACGACAGAGAAAGAGCTGATTATTTTGAGGTCATTGATATATCTAAATTGAGCAACAGATAATCTTTCCAAGAATTTTTTGAAACACTTGTCAGATTTTCCATATGCCCTCCGTTTAATTTAATGAAAAACAAACCAAGATAACTCCAGGAGGTCCGATGTTATGGAAGCTCTATATGTTTTTAAAGACTCATATCTAAGAAAGAAAAGCTCTGCGCTTTACATAGAACCAAAATCTGAGGACCAAAAGCCGATCTATGTTCCATTAAAAAACATATCTTCAATAATGGTGTTCTCTGAAATAGAAATGAACAAGAAGACTCTTGAATTGTTCTCATATTCGCAGGTTCCTGTGTTCTTTTTTAACTACAACGGAGAATACATCGGTTGCTTCTATCCAGTTGAAGAAAACAAAACGGGAGAAATGCTACTACTCCAACTGCAACACTATCAAGACTTGGAAAAGCGCATAATAATAGCACGAGAGATATTATACGGAGTGGCGGACAATATCTTGAAAATTTTGAAAAGTTACAAAAACGACTTTCCCGAGATAAACGAAAAAATCGAAATGATAGAGAAACTCAAAAAAACTTACCATCGGCAAGAAGAAATAGCTTCATTGATGGCTATAGAAGGCAATATACGCAAGAACTATTACGAAGCACTTGGTGTTATATTCTCGAAAAAAGATTTCACATTCCAAGAAAGAACAGCAAGACCTCCAGCGGACGAAATAAATGCGATGATTAGCTTTGGCAATACCATATTGTACAACGTCGTGCTTTCAGAAATATTCAAAACGTCGCTTGAACCTGCAATAAGTTTTCTGCACGAACCCAACAAAAGGAAATTCTCGTTACAGCTTGACATTGCAGAAATATTTAAACCTATCATTGTTGACCGAACAATTTTGACTCTTGTTAACCGTTCAATGATTAAGAAAGACGACTTTAAGAAAGTGGAAGGGGGGGTTTATCTTAACGAAACTGGGAAAAAGAAGTTTGTTAAAGCACTCGAGGAGAAATTATCTGAAACTATTGACTACGAGAACGGTCAAAGAATGTCATGGAGAACGGTGATACGTTATGAATGCTACAAGCTCATCAGGCACTTGAAAGAAGAACAGGCTTACCAAGCATTTAGGTGGTAAGCAAAGTGAGGGGGCAGATATATGGCCATTAACAATGCAACACAGAAGTACAAAGATATGCTTTACCTTGCTTCGCTCTTTCACGACATCGGAAAATTCAGACAAAGAGCATCGATGGATGAAAAACTGAAGCGAAAGATAAAGGAAGAGTATGGATTTCAAATGTCTGAAAATTTAACAGGACTCGCTCATCAGTATGTTGGAGCGTACGTTTACAAGAGCTCAAAACTTCCTTACAGAGAGTTAGTCTCAGCCATTATCTCAAAACATCACGAAAGAATATCAACCATCACGAGTGAAAATGAATTGATCACCAGGGTTGTAAGTATAGCTGACAAACTCTCATCTGCCGAAAGAGAGGATTACGGTACTCAGTCAGATGTTAGAATAAAACTTATGAAATCAATAATCTCTACAGTCTCGCTAAGTGGTCGTTCTAAAGATGGTTATTTTAGAAAACTGTCCAAATTCTCTGATGCATACGAACCTGTTAATGAAGAAGAAGCAGTTCGTACCAATTATGAAAAAGAATATGGAGCACTTTGGAAGGAGTTTGAACAATTAATTCAGGATCCTGAGTTTGAAGCATCAAACAATGAAGTCCTTGAAAGATTATACTATATTCTAAAAGAATACACATCAAATGTGCCTTCCGCTTTTTACTACAGTGAACCTGATATATCTCTATTCTCGCATGCGACTTCAACGGCAGCGATAGCTGTAGCTCTCTACAAGCAATTCGAAGACGACTTGTTTGTAAAGCAGAATGACAGATTTATGAAAGCAGCTGGTATTCTTGACGGAATAGAAAACTTGGTACGTAAGTATTGGAAAAACGAAGCTTCTCAACCAGATGCCAGTGACAAGGAAGTATTCGGAGTAATAAAGGGTGACATATCTGGAATACAAGATTTTATATACAAAACCTCTTGGCAAAACGGTCTCAAAAAGCTTAGAGCCAGGTCATTCTTTATCGCATACCTTTCAGAAATCATAGCCAGATACATTATTGAGAAAGAAGGGCTGTACCAATCAAATATCCTTTACTGCGGTGGCGGGCACTTCTACTTGCTTGTTCCAGCCAAAACAATCGACAGGTTAGAGGAATACCAAAGGGATATAGATGAAAAAATGTACAAAGCGTTTGGAATAGACTTGGCTATTTTACTTGGTGGAATAAAGATCAACATACACGACCTCATTGAATTCAAAGTCCATGACGAACTTGCAAAGATTCTTGAGGAAAAGAAAAACAAGAAATTTGAGAGCGTAATAGACCTTGAAATGTTTATTCCTGAAGACTTCTCAGGTCCAAGATGTCCGTACTGCGGAAGAAAAATGCTGCAGATTACAAGAAAGGAAGAACAAGAAGAAGCATTTGAGTGCGTATTTTGTGAATCTTTTGCTGAACTTGGGAGAAAACTTGCAAACTCAGATTATCTCAAAATAGAAAAATGCCCGGAGCTGATCACACCACCAGCGAACGTAGACGAAGTTTTCAAGATGTTCGGTTACGAACTAAAATTCAGTGATAATCCAGACAAATTTGCCTTTGCGATTGACAAAAAGACATACGACCAAAACAAGGCAATGTACTTTACAAAGATGGCAACCTACGTCTACAAAAAGTCCGATAAAGACTACGAAATGACAGCCGACCTTGAAACTATAGCACGTGAAGCAGAAGGAGTTAAGAGATGGGGGATCTTAAGAGGGGACGTTGACAACCTTGGAAGAATATTCCAAACACTACAAGTGTCTGATAAAGAGAAAAGAACCCCGATATCGTTTGTTTCAACACTCTCGTCAGAACTTGAAGCGTTCTTCAGCATCGTTCTTGAAAGGATGGTGGTTGAGAAACACCCAAAATGCAATGTCATATACTCAGGCGGCGACGACTTCATGATACTCGGTCCATGGAGCGAATTACCACTACTTGCAAGAGATATAACAAATGAATTTAGAAAATACAGCAAAAATGATGAGTTATCGATATCCATGGCAATAGCAGTGGCACCTTCAAGAAAATTCCCGGTCTACAAACTTGGAACGCTGGCTGGTGAGTATCTGGACGACAAAGCGAAATCATATAAACGCACGTACAATAACAAAGAATTAGAAAAATCAGCCATCTACATGTTCGGGGGGTATGTAGGTTGGGAGGAGTTTGATAAGGTCTACAAACTCAACCAGCAACTTGAAGACATTATTTCACAAGGTGTTACAAGGAATATACTGCACGTGCTGAGCGCTTTTCTTGATAAACAGCAAGAAGGTGAACAACCAAAGATTTGGCGGCTATATTATTACGTAGGAAGACTCATGGAAAGGCAGGAAAACAGAGAAACAAAAGCTCTGATTCAAAGGTTTTTCAATGAAATACTGGAGGAAGGTAACAGCAGATTATATGATAAATTGGGATTGGTAATTAAGTGGGTTCACGACAAAACGCGTAAAGTTGAAAGTGATGAAAATGGAAAAGCTTCTCAAAACAGAATGATAACGGAGGTGTAAAGTATGCCGGAAAACAGAAATAATCAACACTCAACAGCTCACCAAACCTCATCGCCTTTGCAAAAATTGTTTGAAACGGTTGAAAGGGTGTTTAAGGGTATCGACATTAAAAACATTGATGGTAGTGTTTACAACCAACTAAATACATATGCCCATGACATAGGAAAAGAGCTATCACTCAATTCATCTAAATTGCGAAAATTCTATAACCATATCAAAAAACTGGAAATGGAGATTAGTGATCACAATAGCATAGTAAGAAAGCTCAACAAATTCATTGCCATAATGATGTATGATGTGGGAAGGGAAAATAATGAAGAACTAAAGAACTTTGCTTTAGGTATGAAGAAACTCGTAGACTTAGTGAAGTCGAGTAATGAACACGAAATAAAGAAGTTTTACAACATTTTCCTTGATTTCTTCGAATCACTTGTAGCTTACCATAGATACTATCATCCGGAAAGGTCTTAAATCTTTTAGGTCGGAAATTTGCAAGAAAATAAAAGCATAAGGGAGGAAATGGTATGGCAGTAAAATCTTTCAAAGGTAAATACATTGTCAAGGCTGATATAAGACTCATAACAGGGTTGCACATAGGCACGAGTAAAGATGACCTTGAAATAGGAGGACTTGATAACCCAGTCATCAAAGATCCCGAAGGAAAACCATACATCCCAGGTAGCACACTAAAAGGAAAACTAAGGGTGTTAAGTGAGTTCTTCAACGGAAAAGTGGATGAATCTGGTAAACCTCACGCATGTGATGATGAGAAATGTGTCGTGTGTGGACTATTCGGTACAGGAATTCTTAGAACAGAGAGCAAAACACTTTATTTGAGAAGGCTCATAGTTAGAGATGCATACATAGATCCAGAATCTTTGAAAGACCTGGAGGAATACTTGGAAACAAAATGGACAGAGGTGAAACACGAAAACATGATAAACAGACTAACATCAAGGGCTAATCCTCGACCTCAGGAGCGAGTTCCGGCAGGGGCAGTTTTCAAGGCAGAGTTTGTAGTCAATATATTTGAAGGAGACAACGAGGACTACCTGAATGAACTCTTGAAAATAATGAAACTCTTGGAAGATGATTACATAGGTGGCAGTGGTTCAAGAGGTTACGGAAAAATAAAATTCGAGAACATAAAAATAATCAAAAGAGAAAAGGATTACTACACTGGAGATAAAGAAGAGAGAACGATTAAGGAGATCAAATGTTTAGAGGACGTGGCGATTAAGAGTTCACACTAAGCTCCGTAAGTTTCTTATCAATTCAAAACAAACTGTAGGATGTGATGCATATGCTAACCTATCGGGTAAAGCTTAGATTCAAGGGACCGATTCATATTGGATACCTTGATAGAGTATTTGAAGTTTCTGATGCTACGATTCATGCAGATACCATCTTCTCAGGGCTCATTAACTCTTATAACTTACTTTTCGGAAGTGAGAAAACTAAGGAACTACTTGGGAAAATAGACAATAGTCACTCAGAGCTACTTTTATCGTCGACATTCTTTTACGTAGGAGACAAATATTTTCTTCCAAAACCAAAGGGTGAAACATTTGGTTTAGAGAATAAAATTGAACAAGTTAAGAAAATTAAGAAGATTAAGTTCGTTGAAGACAAGGTATTACTGGAGAATTCATCGCTTAGCGAAGAAAACATAGATATACCCTTCATACTCTCAGGAAAAGCCGATGCAGCGATTGCGAAGTTCTATGAAGTTCTAGAACGTCCGAGAGTCATGGTTGCGCGGGATTATTCTCAATCGAACCTGTTTTATTTCTCTGAAGTCCATTTCAAAGAGGGCAGTGGGCTATGGTTTTACTTAAAAGTTAGCGACGATATAGAAAAAGAAGTATTGGCGGCTTTGAAACTGCTTTCCGATGAAGGAATAGGCGGAGACAGAACTTACGGCTTTGGCCAATTTGAGTATGATTTAACACAGGTGAATCTTCCAGAACAAGGAGAGAACTATTTACTTCTCTCACCATATATTCCAGATTCGGAAGATTACGAAGAAAACTCGAAAGAAATCACAAAGCTTGCAAAGGCGTACGAACTACGATACAGAACAGGTTACATCCACAACAGCGACAAAAAGGCAAAAAGAGTGACAATGTTCGCAGAAGGAAGTGTATTCACAAAACCAGTAAAAGGAAAAATACTTGACGTAACACCCGACAACTTCGAATACGATTACAGAATATACAGATACGGGAAAGCATTCCTACTCCCGTTTAAAGGGGGTACAAACACATGAGGTTGAGAATTGAGCCAGTCTCTCCTGTATATATAGGCTCAGGTGAGAAAATAGGTAAGTTTGAAATGCTAATTCGTGGTGACAAAACATACGTTTTAGATTTTGACAAACTAATGTCTAAGAACAATTTTGTGGAATATTTTGTTGCAAACATTGATATAATCCTTGAACCGTCAAAAAAAGACATAGCCCTGGAAAAAATATTCAAAGCTCTAAAAATGAACGTCGAAGATTATACAAAATTTGTCTTTCAAACCATCATGGATGAAGAGTCTGCCAAGACTTTACAGATTAGTAAATTCATACACTCAGCAAACAGAAGATACATCCCCGGAACATCGATTAAAGGTGCACTTCGAACGATGTTAATCAAGGCTACGTCACTAAGAGAAAAAATGACAAGAAAATTTGGAGATAACAATTCGGTCAACGACATCAGAAAAAATGCAATCGAATCTGAATTGGTAGGTTTTCCGCAGCAGTCCATATTTAAATTTCTAAGAGTTTCGGATAGTACTTTCATCGATAGCAGATACATCAACGTGAAAAAGGTGGAGATAATTCACCTTTCAAATGTAAGGGCTCAGATACCGCAGTTTATCGAGGCATGGTTACCTGAAAACAATACAGACGGCCAGAGCAATTCTGTAGAGGTAACCGTCGAATTTAAGAACGACTTATACAGATTAGCGTTGGAAAAAAGAAATATTTCAAGAATATGTGCTATTCCAGAGCTCGCCGCAATACTTACGCAAAAGGACAAGTTTATTGCTGCAATGAAGAAGGCAAATAACGAAGTTATTCGGATCGAGAAAGAAAAGATCAGTAAACTTAAAGATTTTTCAGATCAAAACAGGCAGCAGATAAAAAAAGTACTCCAAACTTTCTATGATGATATCGAAGCTCAGAATGAGCAACTTCAAGACTCATTCTTCCTCAGACTTGGTGGACATACTGGATTTTATTCAAAGACAATTTTCGAGAAACCTCTTTCTGGAGAGCTGGTCAGATTCTTGGGAAGATTTGGATACAGAAATCTGAACATGAACGAATTTCCGATAACCACAAAAATTGTCTGGCTTTCGCCTTCTCCGAACGAAGTGAAGCCACTTGGATGGGTTAAAGTTACAGTCTTAGATTAACAAATTGGAGGAATGGATTTGATTGAGATTATCACTGAATGGAACTTTCAGGCTCCAAGAACTATCACTACAGAGGATATTAAGTTAGTTTACAATACATTAGACGAAGAATTCTTGTCAGTTTCTCATTTTCTCTCTAAGAAATATTACCCTTACGAAAAAGGTTACTACGTCTTTGGAAAGACCTATTTGAAGATTCGAACCTATGAATCACGGGTTGGTTCCATTGCGAAGAAACTCATTAAGCTGTTCATAAACGGAACCAGCCCTTGTTCCATCTCAATACAAGAAATCAGTCCAAATTCAGAGGGGTTTATCATTGCAAACAAAGAACTTGGAGAACTAAACTATGACGAAGTTTTATCACATATTGAGGATTGCTATTTTTCATTAGCAGAACGGTTATACAACGGTTTTTATCAGAAGAAGCTCATTCCAGTTATAACGAATTACAAAAGCAATCTTTACCGAATCCAGCTTTTTGGCGATGAGAAAGTGATAGAATTATTCAATATCGTAGGGCTTAATATTTTTGGAAAAAGATTATTCTTCTACCACAAGGAAGAACTTGGGGAATTAGAAAAGCTCTCAAACAAAATTAAGGAGGTTTTAATTTGAGGTTATATATCAAATTCAGCTTCGAACAGCTCGAACTTCCAACCGAATACAACAACATTTTGCAAGGGTTCGTATACAACATCATTAGTGAGGAGAAATACAGGAAATTCCTTCATGACAAAGGCTATCAACTCGGTAAACGAACTTACAAACTATTTAGCTTCTCAAGATTGCTTGGTAAATTCGAGCTTAATAAAGAAAATAAGACCATCAAGTTTTTAAACGAAGCGAAGTTGATAATATCTTCTTATGATACTTTACTTGCTGAGTTCATAATTGAAAAAGTAGGAACATTTGATAGCCTAAGAATAGGTCGTAATATTGTTCGACCAGAGAAAATCGAAATCTTTGAATTTCCACAAACCCAAAAAATCGTCGTATCAACAAAATCTCCAATAACAGTTTACTCGACGATCGAAAAAGATGACGGAAAGAAATTCACAAAATTTCATTCACCAAACGAAGATGATTTTATAAGGATTCTTAAAGAAAACCTTTTAAGAAAATACCAAACAATACACGAAACGCCGTTTAAAGGAGAGCTTCATATTGAAAACATAGCGGAAAAACCAAAAAAAGTGATATTGCAGTACAAGAACAGGAAGCTTGATGGATGGATAACCGTTCTAAAGCTCGAAGGGGATTACGAGATACTAAAAATAGCCTACGACACAGGATTAGGTTCCAAAAACTCTGCAGGATTTGGTTGCATCGAACTGGTAGACAAAGTACTGACTTAAGGTCAGTAGATTAAGTATCTGGAATTCCGTATAATACCACTTTCTTCAGCTGCTTCACGCAACTTGTATTTTGGTATCAAGTCTGAAAGGGCGACAGTCTTAACATGTAATAAAGCATAGAAAGTTTTTGGATCCATATCACAGCCCAGTTTAATGGAAAACGAAAATGGCAACCGACCTTTGTATAATAGCTTACCGTTGAATATAATTGCACCCGGCATAGTTACTAAATCATCGCTAAGAAAGACATTTGCTACTTTACTATCAATCTCAATTATCAAATCGTTGAATCTCATTATAGCCATTCTTTCTACCTCCGTTACAAAAAATTTGAAAGTGAGGTGTTTACGGTAATGTCAAGGAGAATACTGCTTGTTTATGACGTCAACGAAAAAAGAGTGGCAAAAGTTCACAGATTGTTACTAAGATACTTAGTATGGCGGCAGAACTCAACTTTCGAAGGAAAACTAACCAATGGCGCTATAAAAGAAATGATAAGAAAAATATCAAGATACATAAAACCTGAAGAAAATGATGGGGTTGCGATATATTACCTTTCCTCAAAAGACAGTGTAACAGTAGAAATTCTTGGAACTGACAAAGGAAACAAATTCTCGAACTTTATAGAATAAAGAGCCCTCTAAGTTTGTTACTCTATCATAGACTTTTCACCTTGCGCTTCCCCGATGATCAGCTTATGAGGCGCACTTCCTGTTTTTATTATGTAAAAATAAATACTGTCGTACTCTTCATCAATTACCTTTCTTAGCTCAGACTTTAACATACTATACTGCTCCTGAGTGAGATAACCTTCAAAAGCAGATCTAAGAACTTGGTGGAGATACTTTCGGCATATTTTCAAGACCTTTCGACACCGCCTCACTTCAACATCGTAGACAACTATAAAGTACATACCCTTTCGTCCTCCCAATCTCATCTCTAAATTTAAATAACGTGGAAAATACAGAGAACTGACACTGCATTTCGAATCAATATGATATTCATTTTGCAATATAATAGCAATTGATAATTAATATCTCATCTGTAACACTAATTGAGATGATCGACAGTAATTCTAAAAACTTTTTATAGCATATGTTAGCAAAAAAAAAAGAACAACAACCAACACTAAGTAATATAAAAGAGACATTATAGACACTCAAAAGTTACATACATCTTAATTTATATGGTAGCAACATTAACATATAGCTCGCTGAAAATTGGCAACTAGCGTCAAAACACGCTAAATGAACTTATGGTATGTAACAAATTTGTTAAGTTGAATTCTTGCTACTAATCTTCTCACCTAGAACTCAAGACTTCTTTCTTGAAGAAACACTCGCAACTTCTTTATCTATGCTCTAACTTCACAGATCAGACGAATTTTACAAATGTAACTATCAATTTTAACATAAAATGTTGTATATTATATATGAGGGATGGACGAGTTTTAGAAGTGACTATGAGGGATGGAAACAAAGATTTTTCGTTCCCTGTTGAAGTATGCTACTCGTTTTAGAAGTGACTATGAGGGATGGAAACTTGCCAACGCTAATTTGTTATCACCATTCTTGAGTGGTTTTAGAAGTGACTATGAGGGATGGAAACATATCCGAAAGTTTTTGTAGCAGCTCGTCTGTCAGTTTTAGAAGTGACTATGAGGGATGGAAACACTTCCCTTTGTTCGCGAGAAACTTCTTCAAGAACTTCAAGTTTTAGAAGTGACTATGAGGGATGGAAACCAAAGTATCTTCTTTACCAACCATACCCAACACCTCCTCTTAGGTTTTAGAAGTGACTATGAGGGATGGAAACGCCCTGGAGGCTTTGATGAGCTTGTCAATCTCTTCGGGTGTGTTTTAGAAGTGACTATGAGGGATGGAAACCCTAAACCGGCCCCGCTTGTCTGCGGTCCAATCTATTTCGTTTTAGAAGTGACTATGAGGGATGGAAACTTCTTTGACGATCTGAATCAGTTCCTCTGTGATAATAGAAAGTTTGTTTTAGAAGTGACTATGAGGGATGGAAACTTGTTTGTTCCAATGAAAAGTAAACATCGACGACGTCTTCGGTTTTAGAAGTGACTATGAGGGATGGAAACAAAGTTCTGAACTCTCCCTTCCCAACGTTAATGTAAGTTTTAGAAGTGACTATGAGGGATGGAAACTTGTACCCCCCCTTTAACAAGCTTCTTACTTCCTTTAAAAAAGTTTTAGAAGTGACTATGAGGGATGGAAACTTTAAAATTGCCTCATTTATAATTTTGTCTGGAACTGCGTTTTAGAAGTGACTATGAGGGATGGAAACTCACTCAATAGTTTCTGTCTCCTAATATCCTACGAAACTGTTTTAGAAATAACTATAAAAATGGAAACAATAAAGATCTGGTCAAAGACCAGGCAAAATGCTAAAAAGGGTTTTAGAAGGAGCTATCAGGGATGGTGTTTTTCTCAAGAGGGGTTTTTCTAACTAATCATGTTGTGATAGAAAGAATGTTTGGTAGTTAAGTTCTTTTGTTTTTTTGATATAATTGTCTTAGACAGGAGTGTTTGTTTTGGGGTGAGAAGACTTGAAAAAGCTCGGAAGTTATAAGTTTTATTCTCAACTTGTCATTTTCTATCATCCAGCGAAGACGGTTGGAAGTTTTTTGAATCTTCCAGATGTGTATATGTCAAGGAGTGGTACGAGATCATCAAGACCCGGGCTCTTGGAAGAAAAGGGCTCGCAAGTTCTTGTTGCCTTTCTTTCTACAAAGAATTATTCGGGTATAAGATTTAATTTGATAGACTGTTGTCCTTTGGCAAACGAGAGAATTTACGGAAACGAAAATTATATAATGAAATTCCATGGTGTTTCAGTCTTTAGGCTACCAGTTTTCTATATCAATAATTTAAAGCGAGAGAAGAAGATTGTCTTCGTTGCTGGTTGTTCCATTGATTTAGAGCATTGGAGTGATGAATGTGTCACAATTGAGAGATTTTAAAAAAATTGGCCGATGTCTAAGATTGTATATTCGTACGGGAAACTTTTCTTCTGAATGTGAAGGTGTTATCAAGAGTTTCATTAGGCACATAATATATAACACACCTGGTTTTAGTTTTGGAGCTTCGCGTAGCTTATCCAACGATGCTTTAGTTGACGACATTTCCCAGGAGGTTTTGAGTGCTTTTTGGAATGTAAGACAGAGATTGGAATCTATAACTGATGATGCTGCTCTGACTAATTATTTTATGAGATCTGTCAAAAATAAGATTCAAGACTATCGTCGCGCTAATATCAGGGCTTCAAGTGTTGTTTCATTGAATCAGTCAATTGCCTCGAATGATGATGAGTACTCTGAGATGCTCGATTTTGTGCCTGATAAAGGTTCTGAGATCGAGCAGTTCGATGAAGTCATTGCTGAATATATTTTTGACAGTTTCGTGAGCTATATGCGTAGTAAAGAAGCCGATATCTGCGATTATATTTTCTTTTCTTTATTAGCTCAAAGTACACACTTCAGAGAGTACAGTTCTACCGATGCAATGTATAAGGCTCATCAGAGGGCAAGGGATAGGGTAAAAGCATTTTTCGAGAAAGAGGTAAGTGTTTCATACGGCGTGATAAAGAAGATTTTAAAAAGATTTGTGTCAGAAATTTGCGAGAGTTTACGTAATAATAATTGAAGCAAAAGTACGCAGCAGTTGTTAAAGCAAGTGACTCACGTTTGGAGGTGTTCTTATGAAAAAATTGAAAGAAATATTTGACAATTATAAAAGCATTTCGAAAGTGATAGAAAAGCCTTACGAGGTTGGAATAGAAAGACTTGAGATTGGGGATATCTTTGTAGTCTATGCCGAAGATCTTGTCTATGGTGTTGTTATAGAAGAATTAGACGGCGTTTACAATGCAATCTTTCTAACAAGTGAACTGATATTAGGAGGTCCGGGGTACAAAGTTAAAGTGAACCATTTGGTTTCAGCGTTGAAAGTGACACCAATAAATTTTTACGTAATTCCTGAACTTGTTAAGTATTGTGAGGTCATAGGAAAGGTACAAGATTTGGAGACCTTGAAAGAAAACTTCAGAAAGCTGACGGAGAGAGAATACAAAGGTGTCTGGAAAAGCTTCTATGAATGGGAAACTAAACGTATAGGTATTTTCTATGACGCGTTTTTGGAATATATTAGCACTCAAGAGGAAACGAAAAAGGCACTTGATAAAGACGAACTTGATAAAGACGAAATAATAATTGATTTACGAAAGTTTTTTGATGTTGATGAAATCAAGAAGAGAATTACAGAAGTTGCTGCTGCCGCCTCAAACATTTTGAGCAAAGAAGATTATATATTACAGAGCGAAAATGGCGTTCTTTCCTTGTTCTTTTCCGACGAGTTTGTTGGCAAGAATGTTGAGGTTAAGCTTTTCAACAAGATAATCTTTTCAGGACCCGCTCCGAACGTTTTGAAAATTGATTTGCATACCGATGCTCCTGTAAGCATAATTTCTGAGAAGCTCGAAGTTGTTCTGACAGAATAATGTTTGGATTTCAATATTTCGTTATCATATAGACTCTTAATCTTTTTCTGAATAGCTCGGTGTGTGCTTTACGCACACACCTTTTTTGTTTATTAGGAATTCGCTATCCACTTTATTTTGCCTTGTTTAATCGTTCTTGTTTTTGGCAAGCATTTTGATTTTCTCCAAGATTTCTTAGAAAGCATCTGTCAGATTTCACCAGTTACGACGTTTATTATAGTGACCCTCAAAAATCTTTGCTAGTAATGGTTCTTTTGAAGCCGGTACGGAATTTCTAAAGTTCCAACTTCTTGTGGAGGTGGATAGTAGTGGTTAGAAAGGGGATAGTTATTACTTGTTTTCTATTCACAATCTCTATTTTCTTCAGTTTACAAGCATGTGTTGGCACTTTCGATGATCCATTACACGGCTGGACAATTTCGAGCAAGAAAGACCCTATGACTGGAAAAGAGAGTTGGTATGCTATTTCACCTGAGGTAAAATCGCTCGAAATAATGACCTTTCCATATTCAGGCACAAAAGCGAGGTTAGTCGTTGCAACAGATGGACAAACAGAATGGACGTACATATGGTTCAACAATGCACCCAACATCGTAGATTTCGACTTTGGGAGTGGGGGATACCTTATTATAAACACGCGCATAAAATGGGATAACCAAGAACCGGAATACGCTACGTTTTACAAAGAACCGCTGAGTAACTTCTTGAATTTTGGAAACGATGTGTATATCATTGACAAAATCCTGAACCACGAAAAACTGACGGTCGAACTCAATTGGTACAGCCAAGGATATGTGCATTTTGAATTCCCACTTGCAGGTGGCAAAGAAGCAGTTAAGCAGATAAGAAGTAAGTTCAATAAATGATAAGTAATTGTTTGGTTTCATTTTGCGTTCCGTACCGGCAACTTTTTTCAAAATTCATAAACTTCAGGGGAGGTTGGAAGGTATATGAAAGGTCTTAAGGGAAGCATATGGATCATTATCACGCTATTAACTCTCTTTGGAACAACTTTGCTTGCAGAAACAGAATCAGCAACAAGCGCTAGTTTGGCGGTTGTAGAGAACGAAGAAATAAGAATAATTGTAGACTTGGAGAGCTATGCAGGAACGCTATTTGACATTTTGGCAAATACAAAAGTCTTGCGTTTAACAATTACTAACAAGACAGGACTACCTTTGAAAATCATATGGGACGAATCTCTATTCACTGACAACTACGGGAAACCCGTCAAACTAATTCGTGAAGGTCAAAAGTTCATAGACGCAACGCGTGCTCAGGTTCCGACAGTAATCTTGCCGAATTCTACACTTTCAATTATTGCAGTCCCAGAGAGTCACATTTATTACTCAGGTGGTTGGCAAGTTCTTGGAATCTCCGGAATTGTTTCCAATAGAAAGTTGTTTGTTACATACGAAGTTAATGATAAAAAGAAGTACATAGAAACAAGTATAATAATAGAATTGCCATCGAAATCTTCTAAAAACCAAAAAACAAGGATCACTTTTCCATTTTTCAATATTCTCTACCCTTTTTCTGACAAAGAAGGAAACATAACAAGTTACAAAGGCTTCTCGGCACTTCTCTTTGGATACGTGGAAAAGAACTATTATGGATCTATGAAATTCAACTCATGGAACAACTTCTGGCATTGGGGAACGGCATTTATTGTACTCCCATATATAGGTATAGGAACTGAATATGTCAACGGTGATGGAACATTTGCATTTTCGCTTTTTACATTGTATATAGTCCCATTCTTTGAATTTTCAGTTTCATTCTAATTTTGATACCTTTTTCTTCTCCTCAACCGCCTCTATATTTGAGGCGGTTTTTCCTTTGAAAAGTTGAAAAAGTTATGTCAGATTTTGCCGATTCTTACGTTTTATATATTGTAAACTACCAGAAAAGCTTCTAGTTGGGAGGTATTCCTTTGATTAGGAGGAAAGAGGAAAAACGTGTGAGAAGAAGAATTCGTAAACACCGTCTTCCTGTTTGGGTACCTATTAAAAAGAGAGGATTATTAGAAAGGTTAGGTTTAATTAGACCGTCGTGATATCTCAATATCTTTGCGGCTTACTTATGCGGTTATTCTGTTAAGTATTAAACTTTAGAAGAGGAGGTCTTTTCGGTGTGTAGATTAGCCATTTTCAACAACATGGGTATAAAAGGAACATGGTTGGACATGCTTACTCTATCAAGAGGCGGAGATGGAAACGGGTTTGTTAGCTCAGAAGAGATAGAACCAAGACGCTACAAAATTGGCAAAACAAAAGATTTCTTAGTGAACGATTTGCATGTCAAGAAATGGTTCATTGGTGAAAACTACGCATATGAGCACGCAGGTTTAGAAATTTCTTGGCTTGTTTTTCACACGAGGTATGCAACGGTTGGAAGCGTTGACCTTGAACACGTTCATCCATTTGTTGTAAGAAATGAAAATAGAATTGTGTTGCTCATGCAGAACGGACACGAACCAGATAACATACAGCAATTGGCAGAAGAAACTGGAATATTCTTTGACGGAACTGATTACAGAACAATGGCACGAATAATTGCGGAAACAGGAGACAGTTGGCACCTAACCAAAACACGAAGCAACTGGTTTGTCTTTGTCTTTGAAAAAGCTGAAAACAAGTGGTATCTGAACGTTGCTTCATTTAGACCGTACGACCCACTTCATTTCTACGGGGATTTTAAAGGTTCTTTCTACATATCTTCAGAAAAATTAGAATCAGATCAAGAGACAAAGACATTAGAAGGTCTCTTAAGATTTGAAGTATCAAAAGAAAAATTGAAACTCCTTGTCTAAAACAACTTATTAGAGCTAATGCCTTTGGTTAGAAAGTATAATATGTAAAGAATTGATTTATTCTTTTTCACATCGCATGGCTTCGGTACTCCACCGAAGCCATGCCGAGTGAAAACTTTATAAGATAATTTTTTCCGTTCCACTTCCGTGGGCAAGTCCAATTTACAAGCTTCTGAGTAAGCAATACAGTTGTAAAATTAAGGTACTATTCTCCGAGTAACTCTGACAGAAAGTTTATAACATACTTTCTCTTTAAGGAATCATGACAGTATTGGTTTTTGTAGTTTCGTAGACAACCATAACAGCTTGAATCACCGTCTGTACCACCGCATTCGCAGTTTTTAACAATGTTTAGGGTTTCATAAAGTATCTTCGTAAAATTGTCCTCGTTAGCTATTCTTTTGACATGTCCTGCTCCTCCGGGAAAATCGTCAAAGAGAACTAATGCTGGACTCCCTAGAGCACCTTGATAGTAATATAACGTACCATCAATGTCTTGGCGTTCTATTTCTAAAGCTTTACTTGTTCCCTCGATTAGCCCGTACAACATTGATAACCAAAAGGCTTCGTCTGTATTGATGAGCTCTGGGATTTTTATAATACATATGTCGGTCTTGAATTCGTAACCTAATGCGTATCTTTCGAAAGAACCTGTGCATTCTTTGCCATAAGGATTCCTATGAGTTCGAGAATACTTATTATTGTATATCTCTGCATAACCACATTTTTTGCAGACTATAAAACCGCGCATTCCGGCGTTATTTATAACCGCAAGTTTTCCACTTCCTGCTGATATTTGTATAATAAAACCGTTCTTTTCCAAGGTTATTGGTTCGTCAATTTTCTCTTCCTGAGCAAAGTGATAACGCGTGGTGTAAGTTCTTTCGGGTTTTGTCATACTAGGTTTCCTTGGTTTTTCTGATATGAAACCAAATTCTGGGGTTATAAAAATTCCTTTTTGTTTCAGTTTTGAACCGCAATATTTGCATGTATCGAATGTGTCATGTTTTTCTGCTATATCGCTGAAGTATCTCTTACATTTATCACAGATACCGTATCGATATGTTATTGGTTCTCTGTCAGGTAGTTTTTTAATATATCTGCTTGTCCAGAGTTTTCCACCAGCTATGACTTCGCTGTCGGGTGCGTATTCAGATATGGCAATTTTCAGATCTCTTGTGAGCTCAAGCCCCTTTGCCTCATCGCCGTAATGATCTATAATCAACTCGACAACGTCTACTGGAAAGCCATATTTCGGAATCACGTTACTCTGCGAGAGATAATCTATTATGTTCTTATTTTCAAGTGTGTTAATGATTCTGCTTACTTCATCTGCTCTTCTGTGTTGACGATTGTTGGAGTATTCTCTTTCTATGGTTTTTAGTTCTTCTATGTCACTTAATATTCTTCTTTCGGCTTTTGTTAATACACCGTCTTTACCTATAAACTCATTAATCCACTCCCAGTTTTGAATACCTATTTCCATTTGTATGTCTTTTGGAACTATTCTTTCTAATCTCTCTTTCAATTCTTGAGGTTTGTTATGCAGGAATTCTCTCAATACCTCCGTTATAGGTTTATCTTTTTCGAAAAAGTTTTTAACTGTGCCGTAATAATAAGGATTCTCCTTCCAAAATAGCGAGAGTACGACTGAGTGAATGTGTCTTTTGATTATTTTCTCGTTCCTTAATTCAAAATGTGGTGGCTTTATTTTTCCTTCAACCATTCTGAAAGGTTCAGAAAAATGTGAAAAATCGTGTGAACGTGCTTGTGCAAATGTAAGTGCGAAGGCCGTTGATGATATTCTTCGTCCAGCACGTCCTACTCTTTGCACATAGTTTGAAGGGGTGGGTGGGACGTTTCGTAAAAATACGACCTCAAGTTCACCAACATCGACTCCCAATTCAAATGTTGTGCTACAGCTCAGTATGTTTATTTCTCCTTTGTTAAATTTTGCTTGGATTTCAGCAGCGGTGTCTGTGGTAAGTTGTGCGGTGTGTTCTTTCACCTTCATGCTTATCGGAGGTATTGTCAAGAAAAGTTTTCTATAGTGATTATTTTCCAATTCTTCAGAAATATTGATTTCAACTAGTTGCCCATCACAACGATACGATGGGCAAACACCCTGAACATTGTAAATGGATATCTTGTTACATTTTGTACATCTGTAGACCTTGCTGGATTTGTCAACTTCCAGGGGTACTATTTTCCAGTAACTTAAATCAAGGCGATAGCCATTCTTGGGGTCTCCTGAGAGGAAACTAGTTTGTGGAACTAAGAACTTATGCCATATGTCTGAAAGGAATTTTATGGCTTCATCCGTTGTTTTTTCTTCTCCCTTTACAGCGGCTAGGCGCATCAAAAAGTCTACCCTTGAATTGATTTTGTTTTCATAAGGAATCCAACTTAGCACTTTTTTCGTTCGCTCTTCATTTCCTTTAACGTATTTAAAACAAATATCTTTATTCAGTGGTGCAAAGAACTCGTCATTACGATCTACAATGTCGGGAAATTTCACAGCACCATATTTTCGTATGGTATCGAGCAATACGAATAGAAGATCATTTGCTTCGTTTTCAGTTAGCTCTACGAACTGTTTGCGTAAAGCTGGTGGAAGTTGATTATTCGATAACAACGGCTTAAAACTTAATACCCCTAGACTGGTTAAACTTGTTTCTCCGCCACGTTCCAAAAATTCATTAAGAACATACTTCCATGCAATTTCCTCCAATTCCTGGGGACTGTATTCTTTAAAGATTCCAGATTCTTGCATTATTCTTTTAAGATACCTCGCAAGATCATTTATTCTCCACTCATTCTTAATAATCTCATCCGCAAATCGTTCAATAGTCATTGCTAATAGTCGTTTTTGTAGTATTAGATTGTATGAATTCTCTAAATATACGGAGAAGAACGCAGCATCCTGTCGGCTATCCGAAAAGATCAACATTCTCTTTTTAGTTTCTGCAGAATTTGGTACTGATGGGACATACCATCCATCATCTGAGTTCAGCTCTAATTTTGGATTTTCTCTCTCGCCGGTATGTTGGTAAAGAGCTGTGGCTAAAACACTTGTTGCAGCCTCACTTCCAAGGATCAATCGTCTGACAATTGATGAACTGGGGTTAATGCTGCCGCATGCAGGACACTTATGAATGATTCCTTCACGAGTTGAGGCCTTGATAACTTTGACGTGGTATTGAGTTCCACAACTGCAAAATTCTCCACTTTCGTTCGCCTGTCTTATGGCACCACATTTTCCACAAAGAATGTACTCATTGTCGAGATCTTCTTGTTGTTCGTTATTGTCTAACAATATCATTTCATCCTCGTTATCCGGAGCAAGGGATGTTGTTGGTACTAGGAAGAATTTTAGACTCTTCATGTCTTCGAAAAATCGTTTGCCAGGCTGGTTCAGATACAACAAGTTATCCCTTGTATTGAGCTCACCTACTATGTAAAGTGAGTTACATTTGGAACAGGTGGCAATCTCGAAACACCGGAACTCTTTGTCATCAGTCCACTCTCGCCTATTTAAGTAAAGTTTTATTTTCGGAAATAGTGATATGAACCCGCCTTCGAGCGCACGTATAAACAGATGATACCTTACAGGAAGGAGTGGTTGCGAATTTTCATCCAGTTTGGCGTTGCTTGCAACATGCACTAAGGCTGACAAATTTTTGTAATTGAATTCATCGTTATCGGATGTAAATATTCTTCTCGCCATGTCCTCAAAATACTCAGGCTTTTCCTCTATTATGTTTTGAAGCTGAACAATTCTTTTATCATCTTTGAGGACTAGATACAAAAACTTCTGCCAATTGTCTTCACAGTTGTTTCTTACGTTCTCAATCACATACTCAGGAATTCCATGTTTCTTTCCTTCAATTATTAGTTTTTCAATAACTAAATTTTGATTACTTTCATTTTCAATAATTTCTGACCAAGCCGCATAGAGGGATTCTTCCGGTTCACCCCACGGTTGACTAGAAATATTGAGCTTTTTCTTCTTACCTGTGATAATATCTTGTCTCTTTGGATCTGTTTTAATCCACTCAAATTTTTCGTCAAACAGTTGTTCAGCGAACTTTGCTACTTCTTCGAATTCTTCGTTGTTTTCACTTGCAAGTGTTGCACTTGTTCCTATGCATTGAATTTTTTCTTTTTGACCTTTAGTTACTCGATCCTTTAATCTTCTAAGCAGCATTGAGAACTCGATGCCTTTTGAGCCTGAATAAATGTGAATTTCATCTACGACAATGAATTTCCATTCAGAAGCGTGTTTTCCATCAAAAAATACATTATCGTCAGGTCTTAGGAGTAAGTATTCAAGCATTGCATAGTTTGTTATTAGAATGTGAGGAGGTTTCTTTTGCATCATTTCCCTGGATAACAGTTCATTCACTAATCTATTTTCGTTAGGATTCATTTTTTGGAATTTTTCTATAGCTCTAGATTCAGTGCTTTCCGTTTCCCCTGTGTAGCTACCAAAGGTTATATCTGGATAATTCTTCAAGACTTGACGTAGGCGCTTTAGCTGGTCGTTAGCTAGTGCATTCATAGGATACAGGATGAGTGCTCTTACACCGGGAGTAAGCCGACCAATTTCTTTCTGTCTCATAAGGTAACTCAGAATTGGTATCAAAAATGACTCAGTTTTTCCACTTCCTGTGCCTGTTGAAATTATGACATTTCTCTTATCTACTACAATTTTTCTTATTGCTTCTTCTTGATGAATGTACAGATGTCTGTCAAGAGGCAAGGCATTAGATGAAAGTTTAAGAAACTCTCGTGAAAGGATACCTTCTTCGATTAGTTCTATTAGCTTCTTACCTGTTTCAAATGGTGGTGTTGCCTCTAAGATGGGGCCTTTAACAAATTTTTTCTTATTTATTAGTTCGCTTCTAAGTTGTTCCCTAAGTTCAGGGTCGTTAAATGAAAACGTAGTTGTTAAATAATCAATGTAACGATTTACAACTGTCCGTGTTGTTTCAATTGGATCAAGCCTGTGCATGTTCTTCCTCCCTCAGAGTTATTAATAAGCCGTCAGGAAGTATGACATATCCTTCTTTGTTACACTTTTCATGCTCTCTGTGATCAGAAAAAAGGCTCTTACATTTTTTGCAATACATAATTCCATCGCCTTGTGAATCTTCAATCTCGGTTATTCTGAACTTTCCGTTCAATAGGCTATTCCAGTTAACTGTAAAGTTCCAAAAGGAATTGTCAAGAATGTCTTTCCTTTGTTGACTGCAGAGTCGTCCCCTAAATCTTCTACCAGTTAGCGAATCTTCTACTAGTGGTTCTATGTCCTGTATCCAGTATTGAGCATTTGTTGGAAGTTCTTCGCTTTCTGATTCAACTCCTTCAATATCCAGAATTCTGATTCTTTTGATTCCTTTTACAACTTCTTCTATAATCTTTTTTGGATTTACGAGTTGAACGATGAATGAACTTCTTATAGATGGTTCCATACCTGAATCTCTCCAGGGATCCTCAATTTCGAATTGAAAAACATATTTCCCTGGTTCGATCTGCTCCAGATAATTCTCGAAGTTTAATGCGTATTCTCCGTCTTTGATTTTCCAGCGCCATTCCGGAAACTCTTTATTTAGCTTTCTAATAGACAAAACTCTGTCTGTTGCTTTTCCCAAATCTTTCCATTGGATATGTAGAACAGGAGGGTTATCTGTAGAAATTTCTATTAAGAAGCTCTTAACTTCCCACAGCAATCGTATATTTGCTACTAGTACTTGCCCTATTATGTTCTTGTTTTCGTCTTTAAAACCCAAGTATAACCCAGTGGTAGTAACTTTTTCCTGAGAGTGGAGTTCATATAGAATATCAGTCATTTCCTGAAGGTTAAACTTGACCACATCATCACCAATTCTTTTTCCTGTTATGTAAAAGTCTGTAGACCCAAGGTAAAGAAAAGGTTTCGTCTTAAGTAAGTAGGATGGGAGTTTAACTTGAAAGCTTCTTAGGTCATCAAACCAAACTTCCTTTGGGGTGGTCGTCCATTCTTCGTCTTCTGAAAACTTCCAATTTATTCTTGGAACGTTGAGGTTAAATGTGGTTTCGTAAATCATTTTTGCTCTATCAATCGAATTGTAGAATTCAACTGTGAGGTTCACGTTTTCTCTCTGACGATCTGTTCGAAGGATTTTAACTAAATCGCTGCCCTCAAGTTGTACGTTCTTGTCTATGTCAGTAACTTTGAAGGGTATATCAGACTTTAATAGAATTTCACTGTCAGATTCATTATTGTTTGAGAAATACCTTTCTAAGCTGACAGTTAAATTTGGGACTAAAACAAATTCCTGATTCCAAATAGGAACCATGTCTTTTATTAATGACAACCTAAAGGAACCATACATTTGCTTTGTTAGTAAACTTAGTGGAATTTCAATTGTACGACCTGCAAAGCCTTGGCCAATGAGTTCTTTTACTGGTTTGGATATAACTTGACCCGTTTCATCAACAAGATTTATATAGTATAATCTTATATCTTCATCTTTTCTGATAGAGAAAACAAAGCTTGGACTAAATGTGGAATAGATTTGTTTTCCGTCCAGGCTTATCCATTCGACTATCTTAACTCCGTGTAATTGTGGTTCAGTATTTATCATTCTTTCTAGTCTTCCAAAGGTCTTACCATCCTTTTCTAGGATTATTGATTCAACGTCTCTCAGATTAAGGCAAGTATATTCATAGTCATTCCATCCAGCAATAAGTTGTTCCCTTTCAATAACAATATCGGGAATCACTTTGCATCCTGCTTTTGTTACTAAATAGATGGTATCGTACTTTTCCGGAATTTCATCACCAATAATAAGTTTCATTTCCGGGCTAAATAGCATATAATCTCGGTTAAGTTTGAGCACCCATTTTTTTATTTCAATGTGAGAATCCATATCTTCTATCAAGAATTCATAGTTTTCACATGGTTTAGCTAAATGCTCTATGATAGCTTTGGTGCGATACATGTCACCAGCACGTCGATAACGTAGTTGCTTTGTTCCAAGTATAATATTGTCACCCTTTATCTTGAATTCCCACGTCCCAAGTTTATCGCAATCGCATATTACTTGCTCCGGTAAGATTACTTGTATACTTTTGCCTGTTGGGTCAAGTCTCATGGTGGGTTTTCTAAACCGGCTATGTGGTTTATCACTCTCTTCGTATAAGTTTTCATCTTCTTGATAACGATTGAAATTCCTGGTGGTTCGTACAATGTACCTTACAGTGTTGGTCATGGCTAAACTAAGTTTTTGCTCAAGCGATTCTTTTATTCTTGTTTTTAACCTGCTTGGTAAATTAATATCTTCAATTCTTTCACTTCTCACTATCCTCTTTAACAAATTGAGACTTTCGTAAATGAATCTCTCTGCAACTTCCCTACCCTGGAGTATGAAGATTCGAACAGGCTCAGGAAGTAAACTCAATAGATTGTTTGTACGAATGTTGATAAGCTCATGATTCGCAATTTCATTTTGAATACTTTGAAGCTCTTCTTTAATCAACTGCATATTCATTTCATAGTTAAATATCACAGGTAGGCAATTAGTCATATCATGCAAATCTTGGTGAGAATAGCGTTGTAGTCTCTCTTGTTCTAAGTCGTTTATTTTCTTTCTCAGTTCTTTTTGCTTTTCTAAGAACTGGAGTCCTTCGATGATTTCGCCTGGATATACATTTTTAAGCTTTTCTTCGAAATCGCTAAGGCTTTCTGCTCTTTTCTTGCTTAATTCCTCCCTCAGATTTTTCAAAACTTCATTGGCAATTTGATTGTTAATGTTTACAAGGTCTATAATGCTTTTCGAGCTTGTAGACATTCTAACAAACTTAAGGTTTGTTGCTTGCGTGTTATCTTTGATATACTCTTCCATAATGAGCAAGCGTTTAAGTATTTCGAGATCTAATTGTTCTATTTTCATGCATAGCTCACTTTTTTTGCTGAAAATCTCGAGAATTTCATTAATTTTGCTGAACAGGTCGTCAAAGTCTTTTTTCTTCTTTATATAATCGTTGAGATTTGCTATCAACTCATCTACCAATTGTGATTGTGATAATGCCTTCCTTAATTCTGTCAGCTTTCCAAGGGTTTCATATAGTGGAAACAACTCCAAAGTTCGAGTAAGTTTTGCTTCACGTTCTATCAATTCTTCTAAAGTATTTCTTGCCATCAGATTTTGAGATTCTCTTCGCCATTGTTCGACAATTGGTTGGACATTTGCAAAAGACAAGTCATCTCCTGATAATTCTTTCTTATAAAGATTATAGATGAAATTGAAATAGTCATCTATATATACGTTTGCAACACATCCATGTGCCAACACTGGTGTGACATATCGTAATCCTCCAGTGAAAAACATCATATCATGTTGTCTTAAGGTGCTTAGGAAAATTTCACCCAGCTTTCGTTGAACAGCTATCTCTTCGAAAGGTATGTTGAGAACCTCGTAAACATGTGCCCAAAAGTTTCCATTATATTTTAGGATTCCGGTCCAGACGAGAAATGTTGAAATAGCAAGGGAACCGGTAGAAAACTCTTCCACTTCGAAAATACATTCTCTGATTATTTTAGTAATGCATGTATAATCTTCCTCGTCGAAATCAATGAGCCCAAATACTTTTGGTTTACTTTCGGAGTTTAATATATCTTCAAAAAAATGTTCGAGCTCTTCTAAAGTTCTAAACCTATCCAAGGATAGTATGCTCATAAAATCGCACTCCTCATGTGTCTTATAACAATTATAACATATTTGTATGTTTTTTATGTATCGAATAAATTAACTTTATCTGGCCTCATAACACACGCGATGTCTTTTTAATAGCTGCGAGTGTAAAGGAAACCTGTTTCTTAAAAGGATAGTTTTAATTGTAAAAAAGCGTAAGAGTCTCGACTAGGTGACGTAAAAATAATCCTACAAATTTTATAAGACGTTCCTGATGGATTGGTATAAAGTTACTTGTGTTATTATTTATTATGGCTTCTGTTATATAATATTTTTGTACCTCAGAATTTAAGTCAGAAGGGTTTGGTAAATCATGGTCGAAGACAGTCGGAAATTTAGACAACCTTATTCAACAAAAAGCCTGCTTCCATCGTGTTTCATCGGAGGAAACGATTTGTTTTTGAAAGAAATCAGCGAGACTATATTAAAGGCTATTGAGATAGATATAATTGTTTCGTTTGTTCTCAAATCAGGTGTTGAGTTGTTGCTTGAACCGTTAAAGAAAGCAAGTTCAAATAGTGCAAAAGTGCGGGTGTTAACGAGTACTTATTTGAATATAACCGAACCTTCCGCACTTGTTCTCTTGAAAGATTCTCTTGGTGACAATTTAGATTTGCGGGTCTTTAAGTATGAAGATAAACATTTTCATCCGAAAGCGTATATTTTTGAGTTCACAAATGGCGATGGAGAGCTCTTCGTTGGGTCTTCAAATATTTCCAAGGATGCTCTGACTGGTGGTATAGAGTGGAATTATAGAATTTCAAAAAGCGCAAATCCTGAACATTTTGAGTATTTCAAGAAAGCTTTCTTTGACTTGTTTGAAAATCACAGCGTCTTAGTCGATGATAAGTTCATCGAGCAATATGCTGAAAAGTGGGCAGCCAAAAAGTCTGACTCCGAGTATGAAGGTTTGAAAAATTTGGAAAAGGATATTTACGTTTTTGAGTCGGATGAATGTGAAACTAATTTGGAGGAAATGGAAGGTATTGAACAAAGTAAGTCTGAGCTGTCCAATTTACCCATCATTCCTAACGAGGTTCAGCAGGAAGTTTTGAGGGAGTTGAATAATACAAGAGCAGAAGGATTCACAAAAGCGCTTGTCGTTTTGGCTACAGGGGTTGGGAAGACTTTCCTCGCAGCATTTGATTCTATGCAATTCAACAGAGTTTTTTTCATTGCACACAGAGAGGAGATACTAAAACAAGCGAAGAGCACGTTTGAGAAAGTACGCCCAACATCTCGCATGGGCTTTTTCACCTCTTCAGGGAAAGATACAGATGCTGATATCGTTTTTGCTTCTGTGTTCACAATTGGCAAAGAAGAATATCTGAACGATGATTACTTCCCGCCGGACTATTTTGACTACATAATAATTGACGAGTTCCACCATGCTGCGGCTGAGAGTTACAAAAAGCTCTTGAGTTATTTCAATCCTAAGTTCTTGCTTGGCCTTACTGCAACACCTGAAAGAATGGATGGTAAGGATGTATTCGAAATATGCGACTACAACGTTGTGTATGATTTAAGGCTACCGGATGCCATTAATAGAGGATACTTAGTTCCTTTCCACTATTACGGAATCTATGATGAAACCGACTTTTCAAAGATTCCAATTATAGACGGTCATTACAAAGAAGACGAGCTTGAAAAAGCATTAATGCTCCATAAAAGAGCTGATTTAGTGTTGCAAAAGTATGTAAAATATGGTAGAAAGCGGGCAATAGGTTTTTGCGTTTCTCGAAACCATGCCGAATACATGGCTGATTACTTTAACAAGAACGGTGTAAATGCATGTGCCGTTTACAGCGGTGAACAAGGTAGAAATGCTCTTCCAAGATGGGAAGCTATAGAAAAACTCAAAAATAGAGAAATAGATGTGATTTTCACCGTAGACGTCTTCAATGAAGGTGTCGATATTCCTGAGATAGAAATGGTCATGTTCCTAAGACCTACAGAATCTACTACCGTTTTCATCCAGCAACTTGGGAGAGGTTTGAGAAAAGCTAAAGGTAAGAAATACTTGATAGTGCTCGATTTTATAGGCAACTATAAGAATGCTGTTCTTGTTCCGTTTATACTTACACAGAAAGAGTACGATATTAGCTTGCTGAGAAGAGAACTTGATACAAAAAAACTAAGCGAAGTACTGGAACTCCCCAAAGGTTGCGAAGTTGAATTTGAATTCAAAGTTGTTGACCTCATTAGGAAGATGGCAAAAGAATTGCAGCAGATAGAAGAAATCATCTTTAACGAGTATCTTAGAATAAAGGAATTCTTGGGTCACAAGCCTTTGAGGCACGAGTTCTATAAATATGTAGAAAAAGTTGTATATAACAACATACGTAGAAACTCGAAACTGAACATCCTGAGAGATTATATTGCGTTTCTTAACAACCACGGAGAGCTCGATGAAAATGAAAGAGCTATTTGCAATACTATTGCTCATAGGTTTATAAACTTCATAGAGACTACTAATATGACAAAAAGTTATAAAATGCCAGTTTTACTTGCGTTTTATAACAATGGAAACCCGAAATTATGCGTAACTTCAGATGATATTTATATGAGCTTTAAGGAATTTTATTCCAATCCATCCAATGCTGTCGACTTAAAAATGCACAGCTCCACGAGAGATTTTGAAACATGGGGAAAAGATGAATGGGTGAAGCTTTCAAGAAAGACCCCTGAGCATTTTCTTGAGCAAACACACGGAGAATTCTTCAAGAGAAAAGGTGAGCTGTTTTGCCTGAATGAAGAACTTGCGAGGTTCTTTAATAATAAAGCATTTATAGAACACTTTAGAGATGCAATTGAGTACAGGACAATAAGGTACTACAAGGAGAGGATAAAGCATGGATAGAACGCTGGATTATTACAATAAGAACGCGAAGAAGTTTTTCGAGGATACAATAAACGTCGATATGAGCTTTTTGTATCAGATGTTCTTAAAATACATCCCAGCCAGAGGGAAGATTCTTGATTTGGGTTCTGGTTCGGGAAGGGATACAAAATACTTTCTGGAACGAGGTTTTTCTGTTGTTGCTACTGACGCTTCGCCTGAGATGGTAAAGATATCGACCGAATACACAGGAATCCAAACACTTCACATGAGTTTTGATGAGCTGAACTTTGTTGAAGAATTTGATGGTGTCTGGGCTTGTGCATCGCTTTTGCATGTTAAGAGAAGCGAAATAGATGATATCCTATACAAGATACGCCGAGCACTCAAGCCTAATGGAATACTCTATGCTTCTTTCAAATACGGTAACAAAGAAGAATACAGAGAAGATGGAAGGTATTTCAACTACTACGACGAAGATGCTTTTTCTGAATTGCTGAAAAATCATCCATACTTCAAGCTCTTAGAAACCGCAATCACAACAGATGTAAGAAAAGACAGGGCGAACGAAAAGTGGTTGAATGTGATATTGAAAAGAGTATAAGTCAAGGCTCAAACATTTTAACTTGCCAATGAAAGTGGAAAAGACAAAATTATATTGTTAACCCCTCAAACCGCACGTCAGTGGTACCCCACCAAAGCTATGTTCTTTAATCTAATCTGACTCCTTTCTTAGCCAAAGAGAACACCCTCTTGTTGGTTATATTTTACCACATTCGAGGGTGTTTTCTGTGTATTATTAAGGTCCTGCACTGAATATCATCTGTTCCATGATGATTTGGAAAAAACAGTTGAAAATGTTATAATTATAAAAACTGATGTTCTTGTAACTGTTACGTAAATCTACCTGAAAGGACATGTACTTCAAGGTATTGGGCTGAACATTTCACTGGCTAAAGAGCTCTTTCACTTGGTAGAGCTTGTTCTGCTTGGTGGGGGTAACATGACAAAAGCCGAGAGAATTAGGCAAGCTATCCAACAAACTAAACAAAGACATAAAGAGCAAGTTCCAGTGGTCTATGAACTGAAAGTAAATCTCAACTCGCTATCTAAGGCAGATAGAAAGAATCTGATTGCCTTGTTCTCTGAAGCTAAGTGGTTGTACAATCACATTGTAGCTGATATTGACAATAGGCTCAAATATGAATCATATAAACTGTCAGAAGTTGAAGTCAAAGTAGGGGATAAGTTTGAAACAAGACCAATCATTAATCTATCTTCTCAAATGAAACAGTCCATAGTAGAAAGAATTCAGAGGAACTTGTACGCATTACACAGCTCGAAAGAGAAAGGTAATAAAGTAGGTGCTCTGAAGTTTAAAAGAGAAGTAAACAGCATACCACTTAAACAATACGGGAAGACTTTTAAATTTACGAACGAGCAGAAAACGAAAGTTAAATTACAAGGGTTCAACAAACCAATTCGTGTACTCGGAGGTCACCAGATACCAGAGGATGCCGAAATTGCAAAAGCAGAGCTTGTGAGAAAAGCAAGTGGGATATACCTGCATGTGACATGCTACATTGGCAAAGAAGATTTCCTAAAGGTTTGGCAAAACAGAGTTAATCGCAAGCAAATAGTCAAACGACGGGAGTGGAAAACATTTAATCAAGCAGCAGCAATAGATTTCAAACCAACGGGAGTAGTTCTTTCCAATGGATTGAAAATAGAATGGAAGATAGAAGAAACACCAAGACTGAAAAGGTTGCAGCGGACATTATCATGCAAGAAGAAGGGTTCAAGAAATAGGCAAAAAGTCAAACAAAAGGTTAGGAAAGAATATGAACATATAGTAAACGTAAGGCAGGATGTAGTTAATAAAGTAATCTCATTGCTATACAGGTACGATACACTAATCTACCAAGACGATAACATCCAGGCATGGCACAAGGGGAGTTTTGGCAAATCAATACAAACGAGTGCAGTAGGGATGATAAAGCGAGGACTGAGGGACAGCCTTCGAGTCTCTACTGTACTCATAGATAGATTCCAACCTACCACGAAGACTTGCAGCCGGTGTGGCAACGTACAGAGCTTAGAACTCTCTGACAGAGTATACAAATGTCCTGCTTGTGGCAGTGAACTGGATCGTGACTTAAACGCAACCTATAATATGCTGAAGTTCGTAGGGCTGGACCGGTCCGAAGTAAAGCCTGTGGAGCACGAGACCGCTGTCAAGATTTTTGGGGCCAACCCAAAGGTCTTGATAAGTTTCGTGCAATGAAGCAGGAAGCCAATCCCTTAAAAGGGGTAGGAGGAGGTCAAGATAATATTTCAAAGTGATAGAAATGATGTCCACTATGAACCCACTTTTGAAAGCTTGAAAGGTGAAAAATCGTATTCCTGACTAACTCTTCACATCACATGGCTTCGGTTCTTTACCGGAGCCATTTGTTTTAATTTCTTCTGATGCTACTTCCCGTTGTAGAATTTTATATACTTTTCTATCGACCTCCTACATAAAATTATGGTATAAATATTCTAGTTAAAAGATAGGTAAGGACAGAACAACTTCTCTCATTTTGGCTTTCAAGTAATTTGTAGAATCTGTTGACTGTTCAATCATAGTAAGTTAGTTGGGTTTGCAACCCTTGTCATACTGGAGATTTTGTTCAGCAGGCACTTGCCTTTTATTCCAATCAAAGGAGGTCATGCCATGGATAGTAAAGTTTTTTCTGTTTTCGTAGGTATTGATGTTTCCAATGGTAACTTTAATGCCTGCGTAATTCACAATCCCAATTCCATCATCTTTGAGAAAGATTTTGAGATATCTAACCAAGGTTTTTCCTCATTTGCTGAAAGTCTTTCTTCTTTTCCCAAAGACTCCATCGTTTTAACATTAGAATCTACTGCGTGCAACCAAGTCAATTTGCTTTCGTTCCTTGTTAAAGATTTCTCTTGCGTTGCCTTTAAACCTTTGAATGTTAAAGATTCTCCTTGTGATTCTTTTAGAAAGACCGAGAACGAGAAATCCCATGCTTACTCTATTGCTTGTACTTTGTTTTATTTTCAAGAACAACTTTCTTCTTCCTCATTCCTTGATACTGAGTTTCGTGATGTTGTTATAGAACGTGAGAGAGTTATCCAAGAGATTTCAGAATCCAAGAGTGAGATCAAACAACTTCTTATTGTCCTTTTCCCTGAACTCGAAAGGTTTACTAATATCTACAGTGATTCTACTTTAGAATTTCTTCTCTCTTTTCCTTCTGCTAAAGCAATACAGAAAACTTCTCTCGAAGCCTTAAAAGCTTATTATTCAGAAGCTATCGGCAGGGAACCAAATATTTCTCCAGTCTTTCTAAAAGAACTCGCAGATAACTCTATTGCTCAGTACTGGCCCTTGAACGAGAAGTTACTCATCCACGAAATTGAAAGACTCAGATTATACCAACAACAACTTAAAGAATACGAAGGGATACTTACCCAATTTTGCGAGTGTTATTCAATTGATGTGAGCAATTTAAATAATAATGGCTGAAAAAGTTTTCAGGTTAGTCCATACCAGTTTGTTATCTTGAATTATCATCAAATACAGCTTCGCTTTGCTGTTCTTCTTTTGTCGCTTTTTTTTGTGTAATTTTTATTCCTTATCCGTGCACATAGTCCATATCTTTCATTATTCTGTATACCTTTTTATGGTTTATCATCATCCCTTCGTTTCTTAGCTCCATTGTTATTCTTCTGTATCCGTATGTTCTATTGTGCTTGAAGTATATCTCCTTTATCCTTTCTTTTAGTTCCTTATCTTTGTCTTTCTTATTTATCGCTCGGTAATATGCATTTATTGATATGTTTGCTATTTCACACAACAACTTGATGCTGAATTCTGTGCTTAGTTGATTGTTTCTGCCTTTGCTCTTTTATCTTTTTCTTTAACCTGTCTTTCCATGATTAATTTCAAATACGCTTCCTCTGCTTTTGACATTTCCAGCTGTTTTTCATGTGCTTGTTTCTTTGGTCTTCCTCTTTTCATTTCCACGTTTCCATGGGTAAGGTAGTTCTTTATCCACATTATTACTCTACCTTCGTCGATGCCTAAGATGCAATCTTGTTCTTTTGAAGATGCTTTTCCAAATAGAGTCTGATAACTTCTTGTTTCAGTCCAGAAGGATATTTCGTGAATTTCTGAGCTTTCTTAGCCAAATAAAACCCCCCCTTGTTGGTTATGATTTTGTTAACCAAAGGTATTGATAAATTTCAAAAATCATATTATCTTCTTAAAGAGGGGACACCCCCCAACCAACTCTCGACAAAGGAGGTATCCCGATATGAACAACTCAACGCTCTCTTGTCCAAAATGCGGTTCCACCAGCTTATACAAAAACGGTCATGACAAATACGGTAACCAACAATTCCTTTGCAAACTCTGCCATCATTCTTTCAAACTCTCCCATTCTCAAAAACGCAAAAACTTCCCTTTCCCTTATCCCAAATGCACTTCTTGTGGTAAATCTATGCAAATTTACAAAGTCCGTCGCTCTTTCGTTGTCTTCCGTTGTAGAGCTTGTCGTACCAAAGATAGAGTACCTTTTAACCTCCCCGAACCAGTCACCCTTATTCCTGAGAAATTTAAATATTTCCGCTTCCCTATCTTTTTCGTCTTAAAGGCTTTTGTTTTGTATATGAAACACAATATGTCTTATCGCTCTCTTGCTCATTCTCTTAATATCAAAGTATCTCATGTCACCATATACAAATGGGTTATTAAATTGTGTACTTTATTCTCTGTACTTTTTCCAACATTTACCATCGAAAATGTTTTCTCAGTTCATGCTGATGAAACTGTTCTTGTGTTCAAAGAACAAAAGTACTATGTTTGGCTATTAGTTGATCACGAAACTAACTTAATTCTTTGTTGGCATGTCTCAAAGTATCGTGATATGGGACAAGTCAAAGTATTGCTCGAGAAGTTCTTTGGTAATTCAAAACCTAGAAACATTGAACTTATTACTGATGGACTTGGTGCATATGAAAGTGCAGTAAAGCTGTTGTTCAGAAATATCAATCACGTAGTGGTACCGCTCGGTAAAAACAATCAATGTGAATCTAAGTTTTCATTGTTGAAAGACTTTTTCCGACTCAAGCGAGGGCTGAAGAATACGAAGAACTTAGCGAAATATATTCAAGGATTTTGTGTAGTGAAGAATCTTTGGAAAACGCACAATGGCAATATCAATCGCATTCTTTCACAATTACACTCTTTCATCACTACAAGTTAACACTATCGTTTTCACTCTTTTTTGGTTTTTTCTTGTTAATATTTTACATCTAAGGTAAATAAGTGTCAATTAGAGTAAAGTATGTAAAAAAGACAAAGAGCGGAATATAACCGCTCTTTGTTTGGATGTTTTATATCAATATTTTTTCAATGAATTATTTTATGCTTTTCTTATTTTATCCATTATTTCAACGAAAAATCCGACAGTTTTTCTGAGCATTTCGTTTTTTATGTTCTTAATCTCTTCTTTTGTTGGAAAGTATCCAATGGCTTTTACGAGGTTGAGTGTGAATTCAGCGTAATTTGTGATTTCTGCATCGAAGAAGTTATCCAACGGTTGATTGAGTAGTTGAAGCAATTGCTTAGAAAAGTCGAAGTGTAGTTCATCAATTTCCGGATGGATGTCTTCTATAAAATGGTCAACGTTGCTTTCGTTAGAGAGTATGTATTGGTAAAGTCTTAGAATGGTAGTTGTACAAGCTAATGGAAGTCCTGTACCTATTGTCGCAATTGTTAATATCGTTGCGTTCTTTTCCATTATAATTGGGTCTGTACCCGCTATGTACATTCCTGAGAGTATGTACGGGAAGTTTTCAAAGTTTGGGTTGTGATTATCGAATGGTTGAATGTTTATTTTTGTAATTTCAGCGAATTTGTCTATCAATATATTTCCATCATCGTCCGTTGATTCTATGATTATTTCCAATTCTTTTTCAAATGGGAATTTCACTTTTTCTAAGACACTTTCCGCCTTTTTCATTTCGTTGATGTATTCACTTTCAAAGTCTTTCTTGCCAACGTAAAATTGTATCCTTTCAAAATTTTCTGGGAAGTGTTCTTCTATTTTTTTGAATGTTTCGTATGCTTCTTCGTAAAGTCCAAGTCTTCTTTGGAGTATGCCAAGTTCGTTTAAGACTTCTGGTGTCTGGACTTCTTTTGATAAATCCAATAATATTTTGTAAGCTTCCATATGTTTGCCCAATTTTGTAAGTGTATAAGCGAGATTGTAGGTAATCTCAGCTTTTTTACCGGTGCTAAGTCCCAATTTGAATATTTCTTCGGCTTTTTCGTATTGTTGCCTAAGGTTGTATAAAACACCTAATCTGAGGTATGCCTCTGGCATGGGTTCGATTTCGAGCCCTTCTTTTGTTGCATACTGGTGCAGTTTGTCGCGTGCGATTATGGATTTGTAAAACATCTCCGCATCGTCAAGTTGACCGAGCTCCATGTAAGTATCGCCTATTTTCAATAGAGGCAATAAGAAGTTTGGGTCTTTTTCGTAAGCTTTTCTGTACGCTTCTATTGCATCTTCGTAATCTTTTTCTGCGAATAGTACGTTACCTAGTTCATAGTAAGCTAAGGCAAAGTCTGGGTTAAGTGTTAAAGCTTGTTTGAATTCGATTTCAGCGAATTCATAGTTCCCCATTTTTGCTTGGAGTAATGCGTTGTAGAAATGGTAACGATAGTCGTAATGGAGTTCTTTTACTTTTTTTAGTATTTCTTCAGCTTCTGCGTAATTTTTTTCGTTTAGCAAAACTTTGAATTTTTCATAGTAAAAATATACAAGGTAAGATAACCAATAGTCACTTTTCTCAACCTTGTACTGTTCTTCTAAGCCTCTGAGTATAACATCGAGTGGAATGTTATCTTGGTCAGTTATTAATGGCAAATCTTCCGCTAAAACTGGTAATTTAACAGGTAAGTTCAATCGTTTTGCCACATCAACTTTGATTGGTAAATAAACAAGTACTTTTATAGCCAATCACCTCCGATGGTTTTTCTTTCTTGTTGTAACATCAAATAATTATACACCAATTTTGTCTGATTTTCGATTGTATTTGTACTTTTATTTTTTTGTCATCAATAGACAATAAGTGTAATGTATGGTAAAATACAAAATTGGGAGGTGGTAAATGTGGTAAGTTTAGACAGTGTAATAGAACAAAAGATCGCGCCTAACTATCAAAAGAAAATGCTTTTTATTACTTCTCTGATGTGGATGTTTGACGCAGCGGGAGTTTTGGTTTTGTCTTTTACTTTACCGAATATATCGAAAGAATGGAATTTATCGGTTTCAACTTCTGCTAATGTTATCAGCTCCACATTCGTTGGTATGCTTATAGGTGCACTGAGTGTTGGAATAGTTTCTGATATGTTTGGTAGGAAGCTTTCCAATATTCTTTATTTCTTATTTACTGTTATTTTCACAGCGTTGCTGGGGTTTACAAAAGATGTTGGCACTTTTATTGTACTTCGTTTGTTGGCAGGTATCGGTTACGGTGGCCTTATGCCATCTGTGAATGCTTATATGGCTGAATTTACAGGTAGGGGATTAAGAGGGGCGTACCTGGTTCTTCTTGAAGCTAGCTGGGCTATTGGAAGTATAATCATTGGATTGATTTCTGTTTTAACGGTTGGTGTTAGTTGGAGGATAAGTTACTATGTTTTCTTGATAGGTATTTTGTTGCTTCCAATGTTGTTTAAACTTCCCGAATCACCGAGGTTTGTTTTCAAAAAGTCTGGTAAAGAAAAGCTAGAAAAGGTGTTTTCGATTAAAATAGAAGATAACATAGAGCCTATTCCCGAATCGAAAGTAGGTGTAATTGATATACTTAAGGGTGCTTATTTTAAACGTACTGTAATGATATGGATTCAATGGTTTACGGTGAGTTTTGTTTACTATACGCTATTTTCATGGGCGCCTAAGATATTCGCTCAGCAGGGACTAAGTGCGACTAAATCTCTGTGGTTTACTTTCTTTATGATGGTTGCACAACTTCCAGGATATCTTTCTGCGGCTTATTTTATAGAGAAGATTGGAAGGAAAAAATCTTTGGTTGTTTACACGCTCGGTATGGCTATTACTTCTATTATATGGGCATTCGTTAGTTCGACGGTTCAATTGGTAATTGTTGCTTTACTTTTATCGTTCTTCACGTTGGGCGTTTGGGGGTTAGTTTACGCATACACACCAGAACTTTATCCAACAGCGATGAGGGGAACTGGGAATGGCATGGCGGGGGTTATAGCAAGGATTGCAGGTATATTGGCTCCTCAGTACGGTGGTTTTATGCTCGCCAATAATAAATCGTTCCTTGAGATTTTTGGTTACCTTGCTTTACTTTCTATTATCTCATCAATTATCGCAGGGATAATGGGCGTTGAAACAAAACAGAAAGATATATTTTAAAATGTAATATGGTATAATATATTTCGAAAAGGCGAAAATATTCAGGGTACTCTCGGGGCAGGGTGAAATTCCCGACCGGCGGTGAAAGCCCGCGAGCCTTCCGAAAGTTTTTAAGTTTTTTGTAGGAAGGTTGATCCGGTGGAATTCCGGAGCCGACGGTGAAAGTCCGGATGGGAGAGAGTACCAAGAGCATTTGCTATTGTGCTCAGATGTTAAATGGTTAGTAATCAAGCCCCGAGAGTAAAAAGACTCTCGGGGCGTTTATTTTTGATTCTTCAAAAGGGGTGATTTTTCTGAACGAAGATAAGGTTCATGAAAGATTTATGAAACTTGCCATAGTTATTGCAAAGAAAGGTATTGGGTTTGTAAATCCTAACCCACCTGTTGGTGCCGTTATTGTTAAAGACGGTAAGATTTTGAGTATGGGATATCACAAATACTATGGTGGGTACCATGCTGAAAGGGATGCGATATTGTCTGCTTTAAACGCAGGGATTGATATTTCCGGTTCAACTATGTACGTAACTCTTGAACCGTGCGACCACTATGGCAAGACACCACCGTGTACCGATTTGATAATTCAGTCTGGAATAAAGGAGGTTTACATAGCTTGCACGGACCCTAATCCAATTAGTGGAAACGGTGCTGAGAAATTGCGAAAAAATGGTGTGGATGTGCACATCGGCTTACTCGAGGAAGAAGCGAGAGAATTGGCAAAGTTCTTTTTTAAGTCCGTTGAGACTGGGATTCCATATGTTACGTTAAAATACGCTGCTACGCTTGATGGGAAAATCGCGGATGTTAACGGAAACTCTAAATGGATTACAGATGAGTTGAGGAAGGTTGTTCACAAATTGAGAAGTGAACATATGGCGGTTTTAGTGGGCGCAGGTACGGTTATTAAAGATAATCCGACGCTCAACGTTAGGTTTTTAAAAAGCAAGAAGAGGAATCCTATAAAAGTTGTGCTTGATAAAAGAGGTGTTATTTTTGAAAAGATAAAAGATTTGAACGTATTTCAAGGCGAAAAGGTGATTGTTTTTACGGAAAAGCAAGTGAGTGCTCCTGAGCTCAATGGAGTGAATGGAGTGAAGATATTTAATGTTTTGGAACCGATTGAGATTCTTAAGACACTTTACAAGGAAGAACGTGTAGATTCTGTGCTAGTAGAAGGTGGGAGCGAGATTTTCAGCCAATTTTTGCCCTTTGCCGATGAGATTTATGGTTTTTACGGATTGAAAGCTTTGGGTAAAGGTAAAGGTATTTTTGAAAATATAGTGAATTTTATAGATTCCCCTTTCGATTTTTCGATTAAGCATTTTAAAGTTTCGAAGAATAAGAAAGAATTCTTGGTGGTGATGAAGAGATGTTCACAGGGATAATACAAAAGGTAGCAAAGGGAGTTTTGGTGGGGAATAGGTTGAAAATTGAGCGTTGTTGGGGAGATTTATCACTGGGAGAGAGTATTGCCATTAACGGTGTTTGTCTTACACTTACAGATTTTGACGATTCGTTTATGTATTTCGATGTTGGGGCGGAAACGTTGAAGTTAACTAATATTAAATACGAGAAGTTATTTAATTTGGAAAGGGCTTTGAAACTTGGAGATTCTGTTTCTGGACATTTTGTGACTGGTCATGTCGATGGTATGGTGAAGCTTATAGCTAAGCATATATACGATAAAACATTGTATCTTACTTTCTCAATGCCAAAGGAAAGATGGGGAGTTGTTAAGAAAGGTTCTATAGCTTTGAACGGAGTTAGTCTTACTATCGCGAATGCATCTCTTGATACTTTTACTGTTCAACTTATACCACACACAATAGAAAATACGACGTTTAAATTTATTACCTCTGGTTCCTATGTCAACTATGAGATTGATGTATTAGCAAGGTTTATTCATAATGAATTAAATAATCTTGAGAAGGGGTATAAGGATGGGATGATGTATGAGTATTGAATTGGGTATTTTGAAGGATTTGAGGGAGTATTTTCTTTCGGGTAAACCACTTATATTAATTGATGAGAATAGAGAAAAAGAAGGGGATTTTGTTTATCCAGCCGAGCTTATCGATGAGAGTATGGTTGAATTTTTTGTCAGGTATGGTAAAGGGCTTTTTTGTTTGGTTGCACCGGAAGGTGATTTACTGAGCAGAGGATTTTTCAAGTTGCCCACGAATTACGGCGCAAATTATTTTATTCCAATAGATTTTGGTGATGGTACAGGGATAAGTGCGTATGAAAGGGCGGTAACTTGCAGGGCGTTGGCTAATAGAGACAAAAAAATAAGTGAATTTAGGTATCCAGGTCATGTGATGTTGATTGGTTCGCAGGATTTTTCCAAAAGGCGTGGGCACAGCGAATCTTCGGTTGAGCTCATGAAAATGTGTGGATTTAAGCCTTACTCTGTTATTGTTGAAATTTTAAACGAGAGAGGCGACTCGCATGATTTTGATTATTTAAGTAAATTAGCTGAGAAGTTTGAATTGAAGACTATGAGTATTAAAGATGTATGGAGACTTTACGTTTTAAGTAATGAACTTATCAAGATTAAATCCACTGCGAAATTACCAACCGAATATGGGATATTTGAAATTGTTTCTTTTGACAATAAATTAGATTACAAAGAGCATTTTGCGCTTGTTAAGCGATGGCAAGGTGTGCCACTTGTAAGGATTCACTCTGAATGTGTGACTGGCGATTGCTTATCTTCTCTAAGGTGTGATTGCGGCTCGCAACTTGGTAAAGCTTTGAAGATGATAGAAAAAGATGGAGGAGTGCTTATTTACCTTAGGCAGGAAGGGAGGGATATAGGTTTAAGCGCAAAAATAAGTGCTTATGAACTTCAAGATAAAGGGTTGGATACGTACGAGGCGAATGTAAAACTGGGGTTTAAACCTGACCAGCGCGATTATGCAGCGGCAAGTCAGATATTAAAAGCACTTGGCATTGATAAAGTAAGGCTTTTAACGAATAATCCAAACAAGGTTAAGGCTTTAGAAAGTTATGGGATAAGCGTCGTTGAACGTGTGAGCCTTTATGGGAAAGTAACGAAATTCAATGTGAGTTATCTAAAGACTAAGGTAGAAAAATTTGGTCATTTGATAGAGATTGAAGGGTCAAAGGAGGTCAATTTATGAGCAACGGTTACAAAAATTACAAAGTAATTGAAGGCGGTTTTTCAGGAGAAGGTTTGCGTTTTGGGATAGTTTTGTCAAGGTTTAATAGTACCGTTACTGAAAGGCTTCTTGAGGGTGCTGTAGATTGTTTGACAAGGCATGGTGTGAGATACGAAGACATCGAAGTTGTTAGAGTGCCGGGAAGTATGGAAGTTGCGTATGCACTTAATTTGATGACAAAGCAGGAGGAACGATACGATGGGATAATTGTATTAGCTGCTGTTATCCAAGGTGAGACTTACCATTTCAATATTGTCGCTAATGAAATAGGAAAGGTTGTTGCTCAATTTAATATGACTTCGAAGATTCCTATCACTTTTGGCGTGTTGACAACGGATACTGTAGAACAAGCTTTGAATAGAGCTGGAATAAAGAGTGGTAACAAAGGGTTTGAAGCAGCTATGGCTGCGTTGGAGATGGTGAATTTGAAAAAGGCTTTTAATGGTTGATAAAAATTAAAGGCTTCGGTCTTTTTCCGAAGCCTTTAATTTTTGCTATTCTGAAATGCCAACGATTATTTTTATTTTCTGTATTACTTCTTGAGGATTTCTTCCGAATACTCTTATCATCGCTTCTTTTCCATACCAACCTTCATCGTAAATGATATCGGGAAGCTCTTCTGTTTTTTCTAAGGCGTATTTTATCATCCATTGCATGGAACTTCCATCGCTGTTTTTAATCTCTTCAGGTTCTAAGTTTCTATCGTATTTAAATACTTTCAGACCTTGTTTCAGAGCGTTTTCTATGTATTTTTCTTCGTATCTCACATTGCTTACACATCTTACGTAAGGTTTGAACGACTTTGCCGTTATAGCCATTCTTGCTGTGTGCGATTTGTCATTAAAAGACGGGTCTGAGACAAAGCACGCTTTTCCTTCCTTTAGTCTTATTCTCCCTGGAAATTTAGCCACGTCTTCTTCGCATTGCGACCATGGAAGTGCGTAAGAGATATTTTGGCCAACTTCTGGAATAGTTAAGTGGCCTATCTTTTCTATTTCTTCCTTCACGATTCTTAGGCTTTCTAATGCGTCGTATTTCATCCACTCACGGGCGAGTTTTTCACTTTGCACTTGCTGTATTTCCGTACTTCTTTCTAGAATTTTGCTCATTACAATCATCGCAGATTGAATAGCCTCTTCCACGGGGTAATCCATAGATAGAAATCCTGTGAAAATGCTTGTGAAAGCACATCCAGTTCCGTGGAATGATGAACCTTTAGGTCCTTTAATTCTTTTTGTCTTCATCTCTTTGTCATTATAGTAAACGCTAATGTATTCTCCTTCGGTATGGCCGTACGTTACAATAAATTTTTCTGAAGGTTTAACATCTAACTCTTGCGCTTCTTTGTTGTTTAAAACAATGTAATCGGCGTAATCAAAATTTTCTTTAACGATTTCTCTTTGCTCAAATTCGTACCCAGAACTTGCTTTGAGAACAATGTTCCAAACAATTTTTGCATCTGGGTATTTTTCTCGAATGAGTTTGACCATTTCAGGAGATATGAGCCCTATTTTTATATAATCAGGCTTGGGAAGAACTGTTAGCTCTGAATCTATTTCTTCCCATTTTCTGAATTTTGCCAGAAAGACTTTCTCGCTATTTTGAACTGTATAAGCACTAACAACTCCTATCGCACTTATTCCAAGCAAAGATAACGATTTTATATCCTGTAAAATCCCTGCTCCCGCCGATGGGTCAAATCCAGATACGACAAGTACTGTATTTGACATATTTACACCGCCTCCCAATACTCTAAGAGCTTACTCAATTCATTTGGACAATCGTTTGATGGCTCGATTACCAAATCTATATCTAATTTTTTAACTTGGGCTATAAGCTCAAGTATCTTTTTGAATTGTAAAGAATCCCCCCACGGCGCATGGTGACATTTGTTGTATGTTTCAATATCAGCGTAATAAAGATGGTATTCTTTGGTGTACTCGATTGTTTGATTGAGAAAGTCTATGGGATCAAGCATGTAATACTCAGTGTCTATGAGTAAATGGCCGATATCTATGCATAACTTAGTGTTGGTTTCTTTCGCGAGCCATACATAATCTTGTGGATTATGGAAATAATCATTTAAATATACATTTTCAATTCTAGTTTCTATAATTCGATTTAAATTTACGATATGGTTTATCGCTTGATTTACTATCTTTTCCTTTTTCCAATTATCCTTCTGCTTTGCGTTTGGAAAGTGGATTACTATATATTCTGCGCCTATGTTTTTTGCAAATTTACCACAAAATACGTTCGTTATGTATGTGTCTATTCTCAAATCTTCTAAGAGGTGCGTTGGGAATGGATGCGTTTCTTTGTATTTGTATATAAACGGTGCATGTATTCCAAATGTCGCGTTTCGTTTTTTTAGGAAGTTTAAGACTGTCTCAACATCTTGTTGCTTAAAAAATGTGAGTTCGTAATGTGATGATACCGGTAAAGTTTCTATTTTTTCGATATTTGCCCTTATCATGCTTGTTGATATGCCTTTTCGCATTTTTTATCCCCTTTTGATTTTATTTATTTTGCGTATTCGTTAGCTATTTTTATTGCGCAAAAAGGACCACACATCGAACAGCCTTTTTCTTCGTATGGTCTTTTCTTTAAGTAATCTTTAGCTTTTTCAGAGTGGATAGCCAATTCGAACATCTTCTCCCAATCAAATTTACTCCTTGCTATGGCCATTTGTTTTTCGAGTTCTAAGGCTTTTTTGTTTCCACGAGCCACATCGGCTATCGTTGCTGCTATTTTTGAAGCTATAACACCTTCTTTGACATCTTCAACAGTTGGAAGTGAAACATGCTCAGATGGTGTTACATAACACAGGAAATCGGCACCATAGTAAGCTGCCAAAGCTCCTCCAATAGCGCTAACTATATGGTCGTATCCAACACCTCTATCTGTGGGGAGGGGACCTAATAAAAATATTGGAGCACCTTTTCCCACTTTTTTCATCAATTTCACGTTCATCTCTATATCATTGAGTGGTACGTGTCCAGGACCCTCTAACATGACTTGTACGCCTTTTTCCCAAGCTCTTTCAACCAATTCGCGCATAACGAACAATTCTTCCAATTGTTGATGGTCAGTGGCATCAAGAATAGCGCCGGGTCTCATGCCATCACCTAAGCTAAGCGTTACGTCGTATTCTCTAGCTATATCTAATATCTCGTCGAAATACTCATAGAAAGGATTTTCTTTGTTATTTTTTATCATCCAGCCTGTGACAATCGCTCCCCCGCGACTAACTATTTTTAGTATTCTTTGGTTGTTTTTAACCTTTTCAAGCACGTTTTTCGTTATTCCAACGTGAATGGTCATGAAGTCTATACCATCTTCTGCGTGCGATTTAACCATATCTATGAAATCTTTCTCTGAGAAATCTACAACGTTTTTTCCAGATTTGTACGAAAGAACAGCGGAATCGTAAATTGGTACTGAACCAACCGGCACAGGGCTCATTTCGACTAAAATTCTTCTCATTTCCTTTAAATCTCCCCACGTGGAGAGTACCATGACGGAATCCGCACCAGAGTCTATAGCTACTTTTAACTTTTCGATTTCTTCTTCAAGTGAACTATAGCCAAGTGATGTTCCAATGTTTGCGTTAACTTTTACAGAAAATCCTTCACCGACAACCATTGGTCTTGATATTTTGTGGATTTTGTTTTTTGGTATAACGGCTTTTCCAGAAGAAAGTTTTTCTAATATTTCTTTAACATCTACACCCTCATATTCTGCACAAATTGACATTTCTGGAGATATTTGAGATTTTCTTGCCATTTCAAGTTGTGTCATACTCTCACCCACATCTTATCTTCTGAGGTTTCTATTCTTTTCAGCTCTTCTTCTATCAATTCAGCAGCGCGAAGACCAGACATTATCATTCCACCGAAAATTGGCCCCATTCTTGGTCCACCACCGACACTTACCGCCGCCATGCCCATGACGTAAAGACCGGGGTAAATTTCTTTTGTGTTTTCAACGACGAATTTTTCACCATTCTCAGCGTCCATTGGAAATTCGTATTCAACAACTCCGCATGAGCAAAGGTTTTCCGAAGAACCTTTTACAGAATTAATTATTCCTCTTTTGGAGAGTAATCTGACGAGATTTGCTGGATGTCCCGTGCCGTCAACTGTGAATTTAGCTACAACCGTTATAGGGTCGACGTGTAATTTTTCCTTTATAGTTGGCATCCAGTTTATGACAACACCGGATATTCTTTCATTGTACATAACAAGGTCTTCAACGAATACGTTATTGAATATATACGCACCATTTTTCGTTGCGTTGTAAAGCATTGCGGAAGCAAAGTGCACGGCATCAACAACGATGAACTCATCTTCCTTTTTGTACTTAATATGATGTTCCTTCAAATACCATTCGAGTTCACTTTCCAAAACTAGTTCATTGAACATCATTCCACCGCCCCAAATACCTCCGCCAGGTTCGTTTTTCGCCTCAAAAATCGCTACTTTTCTACCATTTTTGGCAAGTTCTGTGGCAAGAGCAAGGGCGCTTGGCCCACATCCAGCTATAGCTACATCTACATTCAGCACATCGTTTAGTTTTTGGAAGTAATGCTTTACGATAAGTTGGGAAATCTTTAAGTCTTTCATACTCATCTCCTCCCTGTTTTGAAGTTTTTTACAATAAAAAATCCCTCCGAATTTTCTTCGGAGGGATTTTTGTTTTGATATTTCATTTTGCTTATTTAACTTTTTTACAATAATTACCACTCCCAATCCCTCCGCCGGTATTACCCGGATCAGGTTCGTAGGGTCGAGGGATTGCCTCCCTCCTCTCAGCCCCGCAGTATGGAGCTCCCCTTGGGAGAATATTCACTTTTTCTAATTTGATTTTATCTTACCTATATCTGTATGTCAATTGCCGATTTTTGGTGAATTTGTTTGATTATTTGTATTTTGATAGCTCAGAATCGATTCAATCAACCCAAAGCGCCTAATTTTCTTCCGCCGATTATATGGAAGTGTATGTGGTGAACTTCTTGACCAGCGTCTTTGCCATTGTTTTGGACGATTCTATAGCTTTCGAGGTTTTGGTCTTTTGTTACTTTTTTTATCACTTCAAATAGTTTCCACATGTTTTTAGAATCTTCTTCGGAAAGGTCGTTTATTGTCGCAATGTGTTTTTTGTATATCGCAAGCAGATGAACAGGAGCGACTGGGCGAATGTCTTTGATAACGATAAAGTCATTGTCTTCGTATACTTTTTCAGAAGGTATTTGCCCATCGATTATTTTGCAAAATACACAATCATTCATCATTTTCACCCCCACAATCTGAAAGATTTCATTTTTTAATTTTGTTTATTGTTTTTATCTTACTTTCAAGGTTGTAATATTTTCCATTGCCTACGTTGAGCGCGTTTGCACTTGTATTGAATAAGTAGATTATTGAATAATCATCAATATCAATTTGGTTTAATTCAGAATTTTTTGATTTAACTAATCCACCTTTTAGAATTTTCAGCGATGAAATTTTCGAATTAACTATGTTCAGCTCAGAAAGATCCGAGATTTCAGAGTTGTCTATTTGAGAGTCGTACATGATTACTTTGGAAAGTAGAGAAGTCACGAAGGTGTTTACTACAGAGTTGTTTATATATACTTTTCCGCAATTTTGGATGTTTAGGTTTTCTATCTTTGAGTTTATTATATACACAGCGTAAGCGCCATTTATTGTTACATTTTGAAGCTCAGAATTTCTTATGACGACAAAATTTGGTAGTACTAAATTGGCATTGTTGGCCTTCGCGTTATCAAGAAAGATTAAAGCCCCTATATCGGAGTTTATGTTTGTAGTGTAAGCATTCCCATTTAAGTAAAGTATGCCACTTTGGGTTACGCTTAATCTTCCGCTTTCGAGGATAGTTATTGGACCTGTTGATATGAATGAACCTTTGATGTTTAGCTCAGAATTGAGCGCGTTCATTATAACCACGCCTTCCTCAAGTATGAGCCCACTTTGTTCGTTTAGAATAACTTTGCTCAGGAGTCTGTAAGGTGATTTTGAAGAGAGTAAGAATTTTTTCCCAGATATGTTTGTTATTGGGACTTGGGAATCTAGTATGTCTAGTTTTTCAAGTAGTGGAGGGATGAATATAACATCGGAGATATTACCGAATTCATCTTCAAATACCGCGATTTGAGGATTTTCAGACAAGGTTACTTCCGTGCTCTTTACCGGATTTCCTAACGAACGGTTGGTTGGATTAATTACTAAAGCCGCTTTGGTGAATGTATAAGCATACAAAGATTGGGTAACTTCAATAGGTTCTTTGTCTGGTTGTGTCTTAACTTCCACGGTGTATGTCTTGTTGTCTATTGTAATTTTTCTTTCACCATCTTTAAGGAGCATTCCATCTAAAAAGGTGTACGGATAATTTTTTCCGTCGACTTTTATAGTCTTATTTAACTCTATTTTTTTAATTCCCAATTTTGAAGGTATCGATTGAGAAGCCTCGGCGGCGTACACCACCGAGGATGCAAAGAATGTGAATATTGTTAATATTAGAATCTTATAAACAAAAGATTTTCTAAATGTTTCTATGTTTAATCTTTTAATAGTCATGTTTTTTATTTTCTTTCCCCTCTCAGCACTGCGCTACACCTTGGACAGGTTTCTGGGTGATTTTCATCTTTTCCTGTATCTGGATGGTATTTCCAACATCTTTGACATTTTTGACCTTCCGCATGTTCAACTAATACAGTCACAAGCTGCCCGTTTATACCATCTGATAGTTCGTTTAATATAGAGACTTTTGATACGATAAAGAAGTCTTCCAGCATATCGGCATATTTTTCAAGTAATTGACCAATTTCGCTGTTTTTAGGTTCGATTTTAACATGTGCGTCAAGTGAGTGACCGATTACATCAGAAGAACGTGCGTTTTCGAGTGCTTTTAGAACGTCGTCTCTAACAAGCAGCAGTTGTTGGAATTCTTCGAGTAAGTTTTCATTGATAAATTCTTTTCTCACTTCTGGCCAATTTTCAAGGTGTACGCTTTCATACTTTTTCAGAGGACTTTCTTGGTAAGCTTCTTCAGCTGTAAATGGCATAATTGGCGCAAGGATTTTGATAAGTGCTTCGAGGATGTAATAAAGTACTGTTTGCGCAGACCTTCTGTAAATTGAGTCTTTGGCTTCAACGTAAAGTCTGTCTTTAAGTATGTCAAGATAGATGGAACTTAATTCTGTAGTACAGTATTTTACTGTTGCGTTGTAAACTTTTGAGTATTCGAATTCTTCGTAATATTGTGTTACTTGTTCAATGTATTTCTGTAATCTTCCAAGTGCCCATTTGTCAAGTGGGAGTAGTTTTTCGTATGGTAAGATATCATTTTCTGTGAAGTCGTAAAGGTTGCTAAGTAAGTATCTGAGCGTGTTTCTAAGTTTTCTATATACTTCAACTTGTTGTTCTATTATATTCTTTCCAACCCTTATGTTATCAAAGAAGTCGGTGCTTGCCACCCATAGTCTTAGTATGTCCGCACCGTATTTATTTACAATTTCCATTGGGTCGATTACGTTTCCAAGTGATTTACTCATTTTTCTGCCTTGTTCGTCTTTGATAAATCCGTGCGTAACAACTGTTTTGAATGGCGCATTTCCTGTCTTTGCTGTTGCGAGGAATATTGAGCTTTGGAACCATCCTCTGTGTTGGTCATCGCCTTCCAAGTACAAGTCAACGGGGAATTTCTCACCCTTTGACCTTATAACCGCTTCCCAAGAACAACCTGAATCAATCCAAACGTCTAATGTGTCGTAAGTCTTTTCAAATTCTTTGCTTCCGCACTTTGGGCAGGAGAAATCAGATGGTATAAGTTCTTTTATGTCAAGTTCGAACCAAGCGTCAGTACCTTTTTCTTTGACTATATTCGCAAAGTGTTCTATAACTTTTGGATCGAGTGTAACTTCGTCGCATGACTTACATTTTACTGCGGGGATTGGTACACCCCAAACTCTTTGTCTTGATATAGTCCAGTCAGGTCTTTCTTGGACCATCGCGGTGATTCTATTTTCTCCCCATGATGGGTACCATTTTACTTTCTTTATTTGTTCAAGAACTTTTCCCCTTAAGTTGTTTTTGTTGACAGAGATAAACCATTGAGGTGTTGCACGGAACATAACGGGACCTTTACAGCGCCAGCAATGTGGATAACTATGGCTAATTTTTCCAAATTTTATCAATGCCCCTGCTTTTTCTAAATCTTCGACTACTACTTTGTTTGCGTCCCAGATTTTCAATCCTTCGTACTTTCCAGCTTCTTTTGTGAATTTTCCTTCGTCATCGACTGGCGATAAGATTGGGAGGTTGTATTTTAAACCAGTCTGATAGTCTTCTTCACCGTGTCCAGGCGCTGTATGGACACAACCAGTACCATCTTCAAGGGTAACGTAATCGGCGAGTACGATAACGGAAGTTCTGTCGTACAAAGGATGTTTTGTTAATTTGCCTTCTAAGGTTTTTCCCAAGAATTTTTCGGTTACTTGGAATTCGATACCTGTTTCTGAAGCGAATTTTTGCAATAGACCATCGGCGACAATCCAGTATTCGTTTCCAACTTTGATTTTCAAATATTCGTATTCTGGATGGAGCGCTATTGCAACGTTTGCAGGAATTGTCCAAGGTGTTGTTGTCCAGATGACAACGTATGTATCTGGTTGGTCAACCATTTGGAATTTTACGTATATTGATGGAGATTCGTGGTCGTGGTATTCGATTTCTGCTTCCGCAAGCGCGGTTCTACAAGTTGGGCACCAGTAAACTGGTTTGTTGCCACGATAGACATTCCCATTTTCAACCAATGTTTTGAATACATCTAATATGTGGTACTCGTAGTCTGGTGTGAGTGTTATGTATGGATGCTCCCAATCGCCTTTCACGCCAAGTCTTTTAAACTCTTCTCTTTGAATATCCACGTATTTTAAAGCGAATTCTTTACAAAGTTTTCTTATTTCAACTGGAGATTTTTTCTTTGCTTCTTCGCCAAGGGTTGTTGTGACTCTGTGCTCGATTGGAAGACCGTGTGTATCCCATCCAGGTACGTATGGGACTCTGTAACCACGCATCGTTTTGTATCTTGTTACGAAATCTTTCAAAATTTTGTTCATTGCGGTACCAAGATGGATATCTCCATTTGCGTAAGGAGGTCCATCATGGAGCAAATACGTTGGAGCACCTTCGCGGGTCTCAAGCGTTTTTTTGTAAATTTCTTTCTCTTCCCAGTATTTAAGCATGTTTGGTTCTTTTTGGACTAAATTTGCTTTCATTTGGAAGTTGGTCTGTGGCAAGTTCAATGTTTCTTTGTAATCCAATTCAAACACCTCCTGATTTTGCTTAGAATTTATATGATAATTATTATATTTGTATATATAAAGACAAAAAGGGGTGAGTGCCCACCCCTTTTTGTCTGGTGTGGGCACTATATCACATGTTAATTAAACGGCTTATTATTTCTTTTAATTCTGTCAAGTCAGAAGATTTAACAACGTAAGCATCAGCGGCCCAAGAAGCCATATCACTTTTGTAATGCGAATAAGCGGTTAACAATACTAATTTAACATCACGCTTTATTTCTCTCAATTTTCCGGCAAGTTCAAGTCCGTTCATTCCTGGCATTTCTATATCAATCGTTACAAGATCGTATGTTTTTTCTGTGAATTTTCTTAGGGCTTCTTCTCCATTTGCCGCTTCATCTACGTCATAGCCAGCATCGGTAAGCTCTTCCGTAACCAATAGTCTCATGTTTGGTTCATCTTCCACGACAAGAATCCTTTTGGGCATATATCCTACCCCCTTTCTTGGGGATATTATACCACAATACTGATAGTTTTTTCAATAATTTTAATTTTACTTGTACATTACCATCGCGGATATGGATTTTACAGTTATTTTTCCACTAACTTGATACAATACTTTTGTACCTGCGTTTTGTTGGTCGACTACTACGTTCCATGTGCCTTCTGGTAATGTAAAATCTTGGTCTTTTGTATCACCGTTGTATATGACGAGTATCTCTTTCCAGCTATCGTTTTCATCTTTGATTGTAAAGGCAACCATTTTCCTTGTGGTTGGCAAAAATGTGATTTTCTTTTTTATATCATCTGCTGTTCTTTGTCTGAATGCTGGATGAGCTTTTCTGATTTCTATGAGTCCTTTGTAGTAATTGAAGACATCTATGAATTCTGCTTTTCTTGCATAATCAAGACCGTTTATTGAAATTGGTGAGTTATATGAATTTTCATCACCTTTTTTGGTTCTTGCAAAATCTTGGCCAGCGTGTAAGAATGGTATACCTTGAGAAGTTAATAGTATGGCTCCAGCTAATTTTTGAGCGTTTTTGAGCATTTCTTCTGTCCATTTTATGTTTGTATCTGCTTGAGCTGCTAAGTAATTTTTATCCCAAAGTGTGTGGTTATCATGGCATGCAACGTAATTAATTGTTTCTTCTGGGTCTTTTGCAAAGCTTCTTATTACATCGTCGTACTCAATGCTTCCGACAACGCCACGTTTGATCGCTGTTTCTTTTGCAAGCGCGCCCATTAAGAAACCTTTGACTGTTGCGTTGAACACGGAACCCCTCATAGCGTCTCTGAATTCATCGTTAAATGCAGCGATGTGTGTTCCACCAACATCTGATTTTCCGAATCTTATTGGAGCACCCCAACCACCCCATGGTTCACCGTAGAGCAATATCGTTGGATCTATAGCGTGCAATTCTTTTTCCAAATCTAGCATTGTTTTCTTATCCATGAGACCCATTTGGTCGAATCTGAATCCATCAACATGGTATTCTAATACCCACCACTTCAATGTATCAATAACGTATTTTCTAAGCATTGGTCTTTCTGTTGCCATGACATTTCCAACGCCGCTTTCGTTCAAATAAGCGCCTGTCTTATCGATTCTGTAGAAATAGTAAGGGACCGCTGTGTCAAATGGTGAAAGAACGCCGATACCAAATGTATGTGGGAATACCATATCGAGTATTACTCTTATTCCATTTTCGTGTAATGCTTTGACCATTTGCTTGACTTCGTTTATCCTAACGTGTGGGTCAATTGGGTTTGTTGAGTATCTACCTTCTGGTACTGTGAATAAGTAAGGATCGTATCCCCAATTGTAGCTCTTTTCAAAATCTCTTTCTGATTCATCACCTGTGTAGAAATCAAACATTGGAAGGATATGCACATGCGTAACGCCTAATTCAACAAGGTGGTCTAAACCAGTTGTAACGCCATTTGGTCCTCTTGTACCCTTTTCGGTAAGGCCAAGGTATGTAGCTTTATTTTTGACATTGGAGTTGTCAAGTCCTGTCATATCTGCAATATGAATTTCGTAGATTATAGCGTCTTCAAGAGCTTTCATGGTTGGTCTTACATCTTTATCCCAGTCAGATGGGTTTGTCTTTTTCAGATCTATGATTGCGCTCTTTGCAGAGTTTTTCGTGACTGCTTTGGAGAAGTAATCTACTCCTTCCCTATACTCTCCGTAACTGAAATATCTTATTCTATAGAACCAACCTTCCCAATCACCATCGAGAACGGCTTCCCACGCGCCATTTCCGATGTATTTCATAGGTACGACTTTTGTAGGTTCTTTGTCATCCCAATTTTTGTAAAGTAGTAAATCTACTGTCTTTGAGACAGGAGACCATACTCTGATTGTAGTTTTAGTTGGAGAATACTCAAAACCAAGTGGACCATCGTAGTATATTTTGTCTAAGATTTCCATCATGATTACTCTTGCTGGTTTGTAGCCTTCGATTTCAACTTGGACATCTTTGTTGACTTCGTCAAGCTTTATTGGTTCAGCAAGAGTGATTTTTACGTGGTTTGTTTTTGATATATCCGTTGGATTTGCTTTTTCAACCTTTGCAACTTTTCTTTCAACACCGTCGACTGTAACTTTTGCGCTAACTTTTGTAGTATCAACTTGTCCTGTTAAGTAAGCTTCGATAACATCCTGTGCTCTAGCTTGAGCGAAAAGTACTCTTGGGCTTGTATCTGGCTTTGTTGTGTATATCTGTTCGATACCTTGCAACAACCACACCTCCGCTTTTCCATCTTTTATCGATATAAATCTATCCATCGCAACATCTTTTTCCTTCCATTCATTAAGTCTAACAATGATTCCAACTTTTGTCAAAGTTTCGTCGAATTTAACTCTTGCTACGACACCGAAATCATCTTTTTCAGTAAATTGATATGCCGCGCCGTCTTTAGAGATAGGCTCTACCCACCAAATCCATAGGTTCCAACCATCGTAATTACCATCCCAGCGATGATAATGGATGACCAGTTCTGTTGCTGCGTATGAGAAAACAACAGCTAATAAAAATAGAAAAACAAGAGCTTTCTTAGAAAAATTAACCATAGTAGCACCTCCTATTTTTGAGTTTGAAGAATTTTGAAAATTCCAATATAAATTATACATTACTTATTCAATTTTTGCATATTTTTTTGGAATCATTTCCAAATTTTCTTAATATTTCTTAACGTTTCAAAATTTTTTCCAAATAATTCTATTAGAAAATTAAGCTGTAAACTTCAAAAACTGGGAGGTGCATATTATGAGAAGATTTTTATTAGGTATTTTGGTTTTAGTTCTCGCTTTAAACATTTTTGCAGTGGATAAGAATACTTTAGTTATCAAAGGTTCAAACACGTTACTTGATGTTGCGCAACTTTGGGTTGAGGAATTCAACAAACTTTATCCCGAAATAAAAGTTACACTTGAAGGCGCAGGTAGTTCTACGGGTATAGCTGCTTTATTCAACAATACAACGGATATCGCCAACTCAAGTAGATGGCTTAAGAATTCAGAAGTGCAGAATATGTTCAATCAGAAAAAGTGGCTTGCCCCTATTTTGGTTGCGTGGGACGGTATAGCGATAGTTGTACACAAAGATATTCAGATGAAGAATATAACAATCCAACAATTGAAAGATATTTACACTGGGAAAATAACAAGGTGGAACCAAATTGATCCAAATCTTCCAGCGAGAGATATAGTAGCGTTTTCGAGAAATACGGCTTCTGGTACATTCGAGGTCTTTAAAGAAAAGGTTTTAGGTGATGAAAAGATGTCTCCAAGGGTAAGGATGTTGGAATCATCTATGGCAGAACTTGAAACAGTAGCAAAAACACCATTTTCAATAGCTTATTTTGGCGTTGGATATGTTGATCCGAACCAAGTTAAGGTTCTCACAGTAAATGGCATTTCGCCATCAAAGCAAAATATATTGGCTGGTAAATACCCACTTTCAAGACCGCTCTTTGTGTTCGTGGATGTAACAAACGGTTGGCCGGAAGAAGGTCCAGTCGCAGAATATCTTAAGTTCATAATGTCAAAGAAAGGACAAGAATTGGTTGAAAAAGCAGGCTTTGTCGCAGCGTTAGGTCAGTAATAAGGAATATACACAAGGTAGATGGTTATGCGGATATTTGAAAGCAACCATCTACCTTTTCATATAAATCTAAATAATTTAAAAATTAAAACCTTTTTAGAAAGGAGATTCACATGAATCGAGCTTTAAAAGATAGAGTTAGGAACCTGCTGCTAATTGTACCTGCGATATTGGCAATAAGCACTCTCTTTGGAATATATGTGTATCTCATTAAAGAATCTCTTCCTGCCCTAAAAAATGTTGGGGCAGAACTTTTTCTTTCGAATCAATGGTATCCTGTTTGGGATCCTCCAGAATTTGGAATGCGAAATCTTATAGTAAATTCAATATTGATAACCGTACTTGGTTCATTATTGGTTTTACCAATAGCTTATTTTATAGCTTTATATCTCCATGGTTACGCTTATTTTAGAGAAAAATATGTAATACGGAGGATATTTGAATATCTATCTGGTATTCCTTCCGTGATAATAGCTTTTGTGCTTTTAGATTTTGCGAGCCCGCTTTTTCCAAAAATTGGTATATACTCGCCTCAAAATTTACTCCTTGCGCTCATAGGACTTTTCTTTTTGACTATACCTATTGCCACTATACTCATTCTTGAATCTTTAGATAACGTACCACGCGAATTAGAAGAAGCAAGTGCCGCGCTTGGAGCAAACGAGTTCAAAACTTACACAAAAGTTACTTCCAAAGCAGCTCTTCCTGGTATTATGAACGCAATTGTCCTTACGGCCAATAGGATTGTGGGAGAAACGATAGTGGTTTTATTACTTGGTGGAGGAGCTTCAATAGTACCTCAAAAGTTAACTGACCCGATGAAAACATTGACGGCCGCAATAGCAAGTGAAATGCCAGAAACAGCACGAGGCTCTATGCATTATCATGCTCTTTTTGCCGCTGGATTTATACTCATAATCTTTTCCACTATTTTTGAAATTGTTTCAATTTCCATTTTAAGGAGGCATAAGAAATGAATGAGATAAATGTAAATGAGCTTGTTATTAATAGTAAATCATCCAAGAAAAATAAAAGAGCGAATGTGTTTTTGAGGATTTTAACGTATTTAATTTCTTTGATGATAATTGTTTTGTTTTTGCTTGCCTTTATACCAGGTTTAAAATACTGGAATTTAACGTTTTTTGCTCAATTTCCTAAAGATGGAATGACAGGTGGAGGAATTTTCCCAGCTATTCTTGGGTCTTTGCTTTTAACGTTAACGGCACTTGCGATAAGTATACCTCTTGGTATCTTACTTGGTGTTGTTTTGTCTGAATACAATCTTGAATATATAAAGTTCGTTGTGACTATTCTTAGCGGAATTCCCTCAGTTGTTTATGGGCTTTTCGGTCTTGGGCTTTTTTGTATAACTATGGGAATGCGCACGTCTATTTTAGCTGGTGGATTAACATTATCACTCCTTGTTTTGCCTGTCATTTCATCATCAGTTTACGAAACGATGAGGGCAATTCCTATGGAATTGAGAGAAGCTGCTTACGCACTTGGCGCGAAGAAAAGTGAAGTGATCTTTGAAATGCTGTTGCCCGCAGCAAAAAAATCCATATTGACAGTTTCTTTCGTTTCTGCGGGAAGGGCGATAGGAGAAACTGCACCGTTGATACTCACTGCAGCGGTATTTTATGCGACCGACCTTCCAAGAAATTTACTTTCACCAGTCATGACACTGCCAACACATTTGTATTTCTTAGCGGCAGCCTACGGTGAGAAGGCACGTTGGATGGCAGAGGGAACAGCGTCCGTTCTTATAGTTTTCGTTATATTAGTCTACACATTAGCATTTATGTTTAGGAGGGAAGAGAGATGAAGAATATTTCTAATGAGCTTGTTTTGGATATAAAGGATTTTAACGCTTATTATGGTGCAAAGAAAGCTGTAAAAAATGCAAATTTAAAAATATACAAGAACAAAATTACCGCGATTATGGGACCTTCTGGATGTGGGAAGTCCACACTTTTGAGAAGTATAAATAGGATAAATGATTTAATACCAGATTTCAAGGTTGATGGTGAAATTCTATTCCATGGAAAGAATATATACGATAAAGATGTTGATATTTATACTTTACGCAGGAAGATAGGGATGGTTTTCCAAAAACCAACACCGTTTCCCATGTCTATATATGATAATATAGCTTATGGATTGAAACTTATCGGTATAACAGATAAAAAGGAAATAAAAGAAAAAGTTAAGTGGTCCCTTGAAAAAGCAGCGCTTTGGGACGAAGTTAAGGCGGAGTTGGATAAGAGTGCGTTGAGATTATCAGGAGGTCAACAACAAAGATTGTGTATAGCACGGGCTATAGCTATCGAACCAGAGGTAATTCTCTTCGATGAGCCAACGTCCGCGCTTGACCCTGTAGCCACCCAAAAGATAGAAAGTTTAATTGAAGAATTAGCTGAAGAGTTTACGATAGTTATAGTGACTCACAATATAGGTCAAGCATCTAGAATTTCAGATTACACAGTTTTCATGTATCAAGGTGAAATCGTTGAACAAAATTATACCGCTGAAATTTTACGAAATCCACAGCATGAAATCACTCAGCAGTTTTTAAGTGGTAAAATTGGATAGAGAAATGAAAAATAAAAATTTAAAAGTTTAATAGGGAGGAAAATAAAATGGTTGAAATGAGACATCATTTTGAGAAAGAATTTTCATTACTTAGAGCGGAACTTGTAAAGATGGTATCTTTGGTAAGTGATTCTGTTGATATATCTTCAAAGGCTTTCGAGAACCTTGATAAAAGCCTTGCAATAAAAGTTATAGAATTAGACGATGAAATTGATAATCTCAACAGGGAGATAGAAAATCTCGTTTACGATATAATTGCAAGGTTTAATCCATTGGGGAAGGATCTTAGATATGTTGTTGCGGCTATGAAGCTCTCAAATAACTTGGAGCGTATTGCCGACCACTCTTGTAATTTTGCGGAAAGAACTATATGGATAGTTGAACACTTGCCAGATTTTAAACCATCTATGCTTGTTAAAGAGATGTTTGGAGTAGTTATAGGGATGCTACAAAAGACAGTTATAGCTTTCTCCAAAAGAGATGTGAATTTAGCTATCGAAACATGGAAAATGGATGATGTAGTAGACAACCTTGATAGAAGAATAACAAATGAAGTTGATAATATTGAACCGCATTCGCTTGTACTTTATGTTTTGTTTTCAAGAGACCTTGAACGAATAGCCGACCATCTTACGAACGTATGTGAGGAAATTGTTTTTATAGAAACCGGAAAGGAGTTGAAATCATTTCTATGAGAGTTCTCATCGTTGAAGATGAGCGTATTATCGCAGAAAATCTTCAAAAGTTGCTCAAATCAGATGGTTTTGAATCGGATGTCGCTAATGGGATAAACGATATGTATAGGAAACTTGAGAAAAATACTTATGAAGTTATATTGCTCGATTTGATGTTACCTGATGGAAATGCTATAAACGAGATTCAAACGCTCAAAAATGAGTTTCCTGATATAGGTATTATCGTAATTTCAGCAAAGAGTACGGATATTGATAAGATACTTGGTATAGAACTTGGAGCTGACGATTACGTTGGAAAACCTTTCAATCCAAGAGAAGTTGTTGCTAGAGTTAAAGCGTATTTACGCCGTACAAAAGGCATAAAAGAGGTTATACGTTATGGTAAATTGGAGATATATCCATCTGATTACGTTGTCCTTTACGATGGGCAAAAGATAGATTTAACCGCAAAAGAATTTGAAATATTGAAATTGTTGGCTCAAAGACCAGACAGGGTTTATTCTCGTGAAGAAATATTAGAGACCATCTGGACTGATGAGTATGATGTTTTTGATAGAGTTGTCGATGTACATATAAATAGTCTTAGAAAGAAACTTGGAAAAGATTGGATAATAACCGTTAGGGGGGTTGGGTACAAATTTTCAAAAAAGGGAGATGCCCAATCAAGTGAAAATGAGCGATTATGATAAGGACTTTGTAAGGGTACTATTAAACAATTTAGAAGAAGCGATCTTTTTACTCGATAAAACAACTATCACATTTGCCAATGAAATGGCAAAAAGTTTTGGCTCTATAATAAATATTGGGGTGTGTAAAAAGGAAAAAATATAGCACTTATTCTGAATGCCTGCTATAATAAAAACTGTTTTATGACAAAAAAAACACTCAAAAAGAAAGGAGGCATCCAGAATAAGTGCTCAAATCTAATTATATCACTGAACTTTTAAAATCGAAAGATATTATTCTTCACCAAATGAATGAGAATGAAAGTGAAATAGAACTTCACATAAGTCAGGTACAAAAGCCCCACAAATGTCCTAAATGTGGTAATATTACAAGTAAGGTACATGATTATCACACACAGAAGGTAAAAGACGTACCTATAATGGGCAAGAAAACATATTTGATTATAAGAAAGAGAAGATATGTCTGCAAAGCATGTGGGAAGAAGTTTTTTGAACACATAAGTTTTTTAGGCAAATCTCAAAGGATGACAAATAGACTTGCAGCATATATTATAAGTCAACTTGGAAGTTTAACAAGTATGAAAGAGATAGCAAAACACACAAATGTTTCAGTGACAACAGTTATGAGATTGTTTGATAAAGTAAATCCAGGTCAAACTGTAGATGAGTTTTCTTCTGAAGCAATATGTGTAGACGAGTTTAAAGGCAATGCAGGTGGAGCAAAATATCAATGTATATTTGTAGATCCTGTAAAAGGGCAAATAATCGAGATTTTGAAAGATAGAAAGCAAAATATTTTAATTGAGTATTTTAAGAGGCTGAAAGGTAGAGATAAAGTAAAATATTTTATCTGTGATATGTGGAGACCATTTGTAGAGGTAGCAAAAACATATTTTAAAAACGCTAAAATAGTGATAGACAAATTTCATTTTACCCGATACGTTTATTGGGCTTTAGAAAATGTGAGGAAAAGGGTACAAAAGGAATTAGGAAGTAATTTGAGGAGATATTTTAAGAGGAGTAGGAAGTTGTTATTGAAGAATTATGAAGAACTTGAGCCTGAGCAAAGAGAAGAATTAGAAGTAATGTTTTGGTATAGTCAAGATTTGAGGAAAGCCCATCAACTCAAAGAAGAATTTAAGAGAGTGTTAAAGAGCAGTAATTCTGAAGAAGCAAGACTCGTATTAAAAAAGTGGATAGAGAGAGCAGAGCAAAGTGGACTTTCTGAATTTATGAGATGTGTAAAGGTTTTTAGGAGCTGGTTTTCTGAGATAGTAAATGCATTTGATGTTCCATATACGAATAGTACGACAGAGGGTTTTAACAACAAGATAAAAGTATTAAAGAGGAATGGATTTGGATACAGGAATTTTGAAAGATTCAGGAAGAGGATTTTGTACAGTTGTGGTAGATAAGTTGAAAAAGTTGAATATTTAAAAACCCACTATATGAGTGGGCAAAAGTGGTATTAGTTTTTTTAGATTTGATTGCCTATAATATACATTAATAACATTTAATGTATGCTTGAAAAAGCTAAAAAGGTGGGCATTCAGAATACCCACCCCACTACTTGACAAAGAGCCAAAAAAGAAAAGGAGAGAGTACATCTCCCCTTTTTTGTATTATTTTCTTAACCAAGAACCCTTAAAAAATCCTCTTAAAAAGCCTTTAAAAGCCTTTAGAAATGCAAGAAGATTAGAGGTAGTATTTTAATATGTCTTTTCTTAAAGCGTTGCTTATGAGTAGCGGTATAAATGGTAATATTGCATAAAAATGGATTATTAACAAACAAACTGTTATTGTTAATACCTTTTTCCTACTTTTGATAATATTTTTTCCCCTTACCTAAAATAATTATGATCGCAACGTTTGAAACTATGGCTTCATTTTAAATCTTAAATTTCTCTACTTGTGTTTCTAAATTCTTTGCAACTTCCATTATCTGCTGTGCTGATGTTGCAATTTCTTCAGTTGTAGCTGCCAACTTCTCAACCGATGCTGATACCTCTTCTGAAGCTGCTGAATTCTCCTCTGCTACTGTACTTACACTCTCTAAATGCCCCATAGCTGTATCCTTTTGCTTCATTACACCCTCAATTTGCTTGTATGTTTCTTCTATCTGAGGTACAGAGGACGAAATAGCCTCTATTATAGCATCAAATGCAGCAACATTCTTTTCAACATTTTCTAATTGAGCTGTTATATTCACAGTAACTTCATTAGATGCCTGAACAACTTTGTTTGTATCAGCTGTAACACTGGTTAAAATTGCTTTAATTTTATCTGCAAATGCTCTTGATTCGTTTGCAAGTTTTTTCACTTCCTCTGCCACAACTGCAAATCCTCGTCCTGCACTACCAGCCCTCGCTGCCTCTATCGCTGCGTTGAGTGCTAAAAGATTTGTCTGGTCTGCAATTCCATTCATAACATTTATGATTTCGTCAACCTGAGCAATTGAGCCTGACAAGTTTTTAATCTTTTCAACCAAAGTGTTGAATATATCTCTGACACTCCTAATAAATGTTATAAGTAAATCCATCTCTTTCTTACCTTTTTCGGCCAACCTGGATGCATTCTGACTGTTTTCCTTTATACTATTGAACATTGTATATACTCTTTCCAAATTCTGTGCCATCAAATCAAACAACTCTACCACTTTCTGAACAGAATTTACCTGCTCGCTTGCTCCCTGGGCAACTTGCTGTATAGCTTTTGCAACTTCACTTGATGAAGCTGCAATCTCTTCTGATACCGAAGTTAAACTTTCTGAATTGGTAGAAAGTATCCCTACTCCATCTTTCAAATTTGCAAGTAGCGGTTTTATATCTGCCTGCAGCTTATCTATCGCCTTTGCCAGCAGTCCTATCTCATCTTTACGCTTAAGGTAAATCTCTGGAACAGGCATTGTAAAATCACCGTTTGCAATTACCCCCAAATGATTTACAGCAACTATCAGCGGCGTTGTAATACTTCTTGTAAATAAAAGTATTAAAAGTACTGCAATAATGATTATTATAATTGATGTGATCAGCATGAATTTACTAAGCCCCGATGCTCTTGCCAATATTTCAGAAGCAGGGGCTACAACTGCAATAGACCAACCGGTAGAACCTATAGGTGAATAAGCAATAAATTCCCTTACACCTTTAAAGGTATATTCGCCAATTCCTTCTTCGCCTTTAGTCATTTTAGAAACAATATTAGCCAAAGGAACTAAAGATTGGTCTTGTTTTGCTAAATCTATAATATTTTCTTGTTTTAATACTCGCTCTATTTCTTTATGCGCAATGGTTTTTCCTGTAGCATCTACTGCAAAGGCATAACCGGTTTTGGCGTAAGTTACGCTTTTTATAGGATCGCTTAAACTAGTTCCATCAATTACTCCAAACAGCACACCTATTATTTCATTTGTTTTATAATGTCTAATTGGTGTTGCACAAACAAACACTAATGAGTTATCTACTTTGCTGATGAGGCTGCTTGAAACCACCGTTTTGCCCGATAGAGCTTCTTTAAAATATTCCTTGTCCGAAATATTTGCTTTGCTTCCATCTGATAAAAAAGCATTACCTTGTTTATCTGCGATGCCAAATTGTTTAAATCCCAGGCTTTCGCCTTTTTTTGCCTCGCTTTTAATGACGTTTATTTTTTCTTCCAATGTTGCCTCCCGCTCGCCCCAAATTCCTCTTATTATATTTCTGTTAGCTATCATTTCAATAATATAAAATTTGGCTTGTATTCTACTGTTTTGTGTCTCAGCAAGCTGTTTTGCAACTTTCAGCATTGCCTCCTTTGCTTCTGCCTCTAATGCTTTGCCAGCTTGATTCTCGCTTATAAAAAATAAAATAAGGCAGCCAATTAAAACAATAAGCCCAAACAAAACAGCAATTCTCATTTTTAAGCTTTTGTTGTAAAACCCAAGCATATCACTTTCACCTCCTTTTTTTCTCAAACTTCCTACATTTCATTATATCAATCAAAACCGGTGTTGTCAAGTTTGCCCTTCTCACCTAGTTAAAGAAAGAATGAACAGCTATTCATCACAATCCCCTAAATAGACTATTACTACTTACTGATATAGTTATCTCTTAATAGTTTTATGCCCTTATTTTTCCTCTTTAATGCACCCTGTAGAGAAAAATTTTTTGGGTTAACCTTGCCCTTCTCCTAAAATCATTAAAGTATTACAGCGAGGGCACTTAACATGTTCCAAATTCCTGTGTATTTCAATAAAATTTTGACTCTCAGCCTTTTTATGTAATTTATCTATGTTTATCGTAATTATTGGCATTTTACATTTTGCAAGATACTTATTGAAATAAAACAAAAAAGCTTTAATTTTCTCACAGCTTTTCTGAACAAACAAAGAGTTTAATTTTTAAAGTTTAAACTTACTTATTGTTTCTGGTTTTTTACCCCCTCTGCCGCCTCTTTTGTAAAGATTGTCTTTAAAGTCAGAAGCAAAATCTTAATATCAAGAAACACAGAGTAATTTTTTATATATATCAGATCAAGCCTTAGCTTATCTTCCGGGCTTGTTGCATACTTGCCGTAAACCTGTGCAAGCCCTGTTAGCCCTGCCTTTACATTGTGGCGAAGAGAATACTCCGGATACAGTTTTTTAAACTGCTCAACAAAGTATGGGCGCTCGGGTCGTGGTCCAATAAAGCTCATCTCACCTTTTAGAATATTTACAAGCTGAGGAATCTCATCAAGCCTTGTTGCGCGCAAAAACCGCCCCACCCTCGTTATCCTCGGGTCATTCTCGGTTGCCAGGACAGGTCCTGTCATCTTCTCAGCATCCTTTACCATTGTCCTGAACTTCAGAACGTAAAACTCTCTTTCGCCTTCTGTAACCCTTTTTTGTCTGTAGATTACCGGTCCTTCAGAATCAAGTTTTATGGCAATTGCAATCAGAATCATAATAGGAAAAGAAACAACCAGCGCAACAGAGGCAAGGAGAACATCGCACACTCTTTTAATTAGCTTTTGCTCGGATGTAAGCTCCGGCTGCTCGATTGAAAGTGTTGCAACATCGTCAAACTGAATAACCCTTGCGCGCGACACCAGAATGTCCCTGAAGTCGGGCGCAATGAAAATGTGCTTTTTGAACTCTATTGCCTTTTTAATAATCTCGCTTTTCAAATTCTCATCCATTTTTGAATAAAGATAGATTGTATCAACCACTTTTATATACTGTACAAGATCTTCAGCAGTTTGGGGCTCCAGAACATATTTTACATCAATCCACCCTTTTGATATGTTTTGAAGCTTTTGGGCAAACTCCTGTGCCTTTGGCATATAACCTATTACCATCACATGCTTTACACCCTGCACTCTTTTGAAGACATATAAAACAAGCCCTCTCCAGCCAACGAGCAGCAAAAACTGGATAAAAAATGCAATTATGAATATACTTCTTGGAAAGGCAAAGTGCCTGTAAAAGAAGGTAGAAACAACTGTTAAAAATTGCGGCTCTATAATAAATATTGGGGTGGGTAAAAAGGAAAAAATATAGCACTTATTCTGAATGCCTGCTATAATAAAAACTGTTTTATGACAAAAAAAACACTCAAAAAGAAAGGAGGCATCCAGAATAAGTGCTCAAATCTAATTATATCACTGAACTTTTAAAATCGAAAGATATTATTCTTCACCAAATGAATGAGAATGAAAGTGAAATAGAACTTCACATAAGTCAGGTACAAAAGCCCCACAAATGTCCTAAATGTGGTAATATTACAAGTAAGGTACATGATTATCACACACAGAAGGTAAAAGACGTACCTATAATGGGCAAGAAAACATATTTGATTATAAGAAAGAGAAGATATGTCTGCAAAGCATGTGGGAAGAAGTTTTTTGAACACATAAGTTTTTTAGGCAAATCTCAAAGGATGACAAATAGACTTGCAGCATATATTATAAGTCAACTTGGAAGTTTAACAAGTATGAAAGAGATAGCAAAACACACAAATGTTTCAGTGACAACAGTTATGAGATTGTTTGATAAAGTAAATCCAGGTCAAACTGTAGATGAGTTTTCTTCTGAAGCAATATGTGTAGACGAGTTTAAAGGCAATGCAGGTGGAGCAAAATATCAATGTATATTTGTAGATCCTGTAAAAGGGCAAATAATCGAGATTTTGAAAGATAGAAAGCAAAATATTTTAATTGAGTATTTTAAGAGGCTGAAAGGTAGAGATAAAGTAAAATATTTTATCTGTGATATGTGGAGACCATTTGTAGAGGTAGCAAAAACATATTTTAAAAACGCTAAAATAGTGATAGACAAATTTCATTTTACCCGATACGTTTATTGGGCTTTAGAAAATGTGAGGAAAAGGGTACAAAAGAAATTAGGAAGTAATTTGAGGAGATATTTTAAGAGGAGTAGGAAGTTATTATTGAAGAATTATGAAGAACTTGAGCCTGAGCAAAGAGAAGAATTAGAAGTAATGTTTTGGTATAGTCAAGATTTGAGGAAAGCCCATCAACTCAAAGAAGAATTTAAGAGAGTGTTAAAGAGCAGTAATTCTGAAGAAGCAAGACTCGTATTAAAAAAGTGGATAGAGAGAGCAGAGCAAAGTGGACTTTCTGAATTTATGAGATGTGTAAAGGTTTTTAGGAGCTGGTTTTCGGAGATAGTAAATGCATTTGATGTTCCGTATACTAATAGTATGACAGAAGGTTTTAACAACAAAATAAAGGTACTAAAGAGGAATGGATTTGGATACAGGAATTTTGAAAGATTCAGGAAGAGGATTTTGTACAGTTGTGGTAGATAAGTTGAAAAAGTTGAATATTTAAAAACCCACTATATGAGTGGGCAAAAGTGGTATTAGTTTTTTTAGATTTGATTGCCTATAATATACATTAATAACATTTAATGTATGCTTGAAAAAGCTAAAAAGGTGGGCATTCAGAATACCCACCCCACTACTTGACAAAGAGCCGAAATATTGAAATTGTTGGCTCAAAGACCAGACAGGGTTTATTCTCGTGAAGAAATATTAGAGACCATCTGGACTGATGAGTATGATGTTTTTGATAGAGTTGTCGATGTACATATAAATAGTCTTAGAAAGAAACTTGGAAAAGATTGGATAATAACCGTTAGGGGGGTTGGGTACAAATTTTCAAAAAAGGGAGATGCCCAATCAAGTGAAAATGAGCGATTATGATAAGGACTTTGTAAGGGTACTATTAAACAATTTAGAAGAAGCGATCTTTTTACTCGATAAAACAACTATCACATTTGCCAATGAAATGGCAAAAAGTTTTTTTGGCCCAAGCGAAGGTATGGATATTTTTGACTTGCTTATATTTGAAAAGTCTACTTTATTAGTGGATTCAATACATGAACGTAAACCATTGAATATCGAATCAAAAGTATTTCTCAGTAAGAAAGGCGGCTGGTGTGATTTTTACATTAGATACATACCAGAAATAGAAGCCTTATTAATGAGAGATGTATCTTTTATAAAAATTATCGAAGAGGCTAAATTAAACATGTCTGTTCTTATCTCGCATGAGTTAAAAAATCCGTTGGGAGTTATTGAAAGCATTGTTTCTGATATGCTTGAAAACGAAGAAGATGAAGAAAAAATAGAAAAATTATGGAAAATAGAAAAACAGTCCAAAAGGCTTAATAGAATTATCCAACAGATTGAGTATATAACTATGGCACAACTTGGTCTTTACGTTCCAAGAAAGGAAACTTTAAATGTCCAGAAAATTATTTCAGAAGTTATGGAAGAAATCGAAGAGTTGAGGAAGAAAAAAGAAATAGAAATTTCCATAAATCTTGAGACTAAAACGATAGAAGCTGATGGATTCATAATTCGAACAATCCTTAAAAATTTACTTTCAAACGCTTTAAAATATTCTTTCGAAAAGTCAAAAGTTATTCTCGAGTTTAGTGCTGAAAGAATGAGTATTCAAGACTTTGGTATTGGTGTGCCAGATTCTGAGAAGGAAAAGATATTCGGTAGGTTCTATAGAACACCAAGTGCGGTAAAAATGGCCTCTGGTTCAGGATTGGGATTAGCGGTTGTTAAGCATCTTGCAAGTATTGCAAATTACAAAATTGAATTTGAATCACAACACCTTATAGGAACAAAGGTGATAGTATGGTTTGGAGAGTGAATTTACTTAGAACAATTCTTTTAATTTTACTTAGTACTAGTTTACTTAGTACTAGTGTTTTTCCAGTATTAGTAGACAAGGACTACTTGGTGAATTTGAAAAGAGATTTGTTTTGTTTGATGGTATCTTACAATAGTTACATCACCGACATAGAAATTAGTGGAAAATACGTTTACTTGGTGATGAAGTCTGGAGAGAGAGTCATATACGATGATTTTTTAGAAAAAAATTTTGAGGAGAAATTATCAAATGGTGATTTGCAAGATTCAATGGAGTTAATTTATCCATTGGATTTTCCAACAAATATCGCCACAAACAGCTTCGATCCTGGACGAGTTAGAAGCTATGAATTTTTGAAAGCTGTATATGGAAAAGACAAAGAAAGTATAGAAAGTAAACTAACCATTGTGAAAACATCTTTGGGGGAGTGGAAATTTAACAATGAAAATAACGCAGCATCTAAATTCAAAGAAGCATTGGATAATGCGCATAGTTTAATATTGAATAACGAAGGCATAAAAGAGTTTGTACTGCCTTTATTGGGTACTTATGTGTTCAGAAAAATTGCAAATTCCAACCAACTTAGCATGCATGCATTTGGCTTGGCTGTTGACTTGGCGCCAAAAAGAGAAAGTTACTGGCTCAACGCAAGCTATGAGCAGGGATTAAAGCTTTTAAGATTATATCCAAAACAACTTGTGGAGATTTTTGAAAGTAATGGATTTATCTGGGGTGGAAAATGGGCTCATTTTGATTTAATGCACTTTGAGTACAGGCCAGAGTTGATATTGAAATCGAGAGTTGATATTGAAATCGAAGTTATTTGAAAAATCAAATAATGATGGACCTTGGTACGTAGATAATGACATTTATGAAAGTTATAAAATATTGATTGATTATATCGATAAAAAACTTGCCAATTACCACTAATCTAAGTAATAAAAAACACCCCATAATCCGGGGTGTTTATGCGATTTTTGATTGGCTATATTTGCTGCTTTTCCTCTTCAATAATTGTCAACTTCCTTGGAATTTTCTTTATAATATAAAATTCTAGCTCATCGCCTTCTTTTATATCGTCAAAGTTTTGGAACTTTATACCGCATTCTTGTGGAGCGCTAACTTTATTGACGTCTTGTTGATAATGTTTCAGAGACTCTATTTTCCCTTCGAAAACGAGTGCACCGTTTCTGTATATTCTCACAAATCCAGATTTATCAACGTATCCATCATACATTTGAACGCCTGCGATATTTCCGTATTTGTGGATTTTGAATGCCTTCTTAATTTCTCCATAACCTGTTTTTTCTTCAACTTCTTCAGGTTCAAGCATTCCTTCAAGCGCCGCCTTTAAATCTTCAAGGAGTTTGTAAATAATTGTGTATGTTTTTATTTGAACTCCTTCGCTCTCAGCAAGCTTTGAAGCTTGGTTGTCGGCTTTAACCCTGAATCCAAGGATAATAGCTTCAGATGCGCTTGCTAGCATTATATCGCTTGAATTTATAGCTCCGACCGCTGAGTGGACAATATCTATATCTATCTCATTTGTTCTTAATTTTGCTATTGCGTTTTGAAGGGCTTGGAGTGAACCAACGGTATCGGCTTTCAAAATAAGTTTTAATTCTCGTTTTTCAGTTTCCTGCATTCGTTTGAGTATTTCCTCAAGTTTTACTTGTCTCTTCTTTCTTAATTCCCTTGCTTCTATTTCTCTTACTTTTTCGACAATTTCAAGTGCTTTCTCTTTTGAGTCAACTACATAGATTATACTGTGTGGGTCTGGTAATTCTTCAAAACCGACAATCATAACTGGTGTTGATGGTTCTGCTTCTTTTAATCTTTTACCTTTATCATCGATGAGAGCTTTTACTTTACCAAATACTTTACCTGCGACTACGTAATCCCCTACTTTTAATACACCATCTTTAACGATAGCATTCGCTACAGGGCCATAACCTTTGTCAAGTCTTGTCTCTATGGTAACCGCTCTAACTGGCGAATCTGGTATGCATCGTATGTCCTGCATTTCAGCTACAAGGAGTATCATTTCCAAAAGTGTATCGACGTTGATTCCATTTCTTGCCGAAATAGGGACAACAATCGTGTCTCCGCCCCAATCTTCTGGAATGAGATTCAATTTCGTCACTAATTCTTGCTTTGTCATGTCAACATTAGCATTTGCTTTATCTATTTTGTTAATAGCCACTATTATTGGTACGTTCGCAGATTTCGCGTGGTTATAGGCTTCTATGGTTTGAGGCATGACACCGTCATCTGCGGCTACAACTAATACTACTATGTCAGTCGCTTGAGCGCCACGGGCTCGCATTTCTGTAAAAACTTCGTGACCAGGTGTATCAATGAATGTGATTTTCTTACCATTTACAATAACTTGGTAAGCACCAACGCTCTGAGTGATTCCGCCTTCTTCCTTTTCTGCGACTCTTGTTTTTCTTATATAGTCAAGTAAAGTCGTTTTACCATGGTCGACGTGTCCCATTACTGTAACTACAGGAGGCCTGTTTACCAATTTGTCTTTATTATTTTGGTATATTTCCTCAAATTGTCTTTTTAATTCATCGAGAGGATTTTCCAATTTTGGTTGCTCTTTTACAGCAGTTTCGTCTTCTTCGAAAGTCAATCTTACGTCGTACATCTTCGCAATTTTTTTAGCAAGCGAAATCGAAATTGTTTGGCCAGGTTTGAGAATTTCACCTTTCATGAAGAAATCTTGAATAATTCTGTTTTGTGGTATTTTTATCTTTTCGGCAAATTTATCAAGCTTTAAATCAGCCTCTGTTATGTGGACTGGAGGCTTTTTCGCTTCTGTTTTCTCTTTAGACGGTTCACGTGTTTTTGCAAGAGATATATCTTCCTCTTCATCAAGAGTTTGCTTGTATATGTCAAGGAGGATATTTACAGTTTCCTCATCAATAAAACTCATGTGGCTCTTAACTTCAATACCAAGCTCCTCCAACTCGTGGAGTAATTCTTTTGTATCCATATCAAGCTGCTTTGCCAATTCGTATACCCTTAAGCGTGCCAATAAATCCACCTCCTCAGTTCCACAAATGCTATTATATCACACAACCACAACTTTATTCAACCTGTTCAAGCAAATGAAAAAAATATATCAAATTTGTCAAAAATATTTTTGGCAAATTTGATATTTAATAATATAAATTTGGTAAATAAAAAGTTCAATGTATTTCGTCAAGCCATTTGAAAAAATCTTGAATGGTCTCTTCCACTTTTCTTGGATGATAAGCTATTGTGCTTGAAAGCTTTTCGTGAGAATAGGTATAATCGAGCTCAAGTGTGTGTAATGCATATGGAACGAATTCAACGGGGATTTTAAAAAGCGAGTTAAATAATAGTGTTAAATAACTCATTAGACGTGCGGATGAATTTTTTAGTATCTTGTATTTTCTCAGACCACATAACAATGGTAATTTTTCGAAGTGAATTTTGTTTCCAGAGACTATGAAGCCTTGATGGTTCACGATATAATGTCTTTCTTTTAAAAGATTATATAAAGCAACGATGCTATTTGCGACATCTCTAACATCAACAAAATCGAATCTACCATTTACTGTTATCTTTAGCTTTCCAAGTCTATATTTTTCCAAAACTCTTGAGAAATAAGAAAATTTATAATCATATGGCCCAAATATCCCTGTTGGAAATACAATAAAACCACTTAAACCATCTTTAAATGCTTCCATAACCTTTTTGGTGGCTATTGCTTTTGACTTTGCATAATCCCCGACTACGTTATTTTCGTCAATTGGAGTCTTTTCATCTATTACGGATCCGGGTTTGACTTCGGAGAACGCATGTACGCTACTAACGTATATGAGTGGAATTCTGTGCTCTTTAGCTAAATTTATAATGTTATTTGTGCCATCAACGTTTACAGAATATATTAGCTTTTTGTTGGAATTTGTGATTGATATAACCGACGCAAGGTGAAAGACAGCATCGACACCACTAAAAGCTTTTTTAATATCACCGCGAATATCACCATAAACAACCTCGATAGGTAAGTATTGTAATGAATAGAGAGAATCTCCAGGTTGGACTAAAACCCTTACTTTTTCACCTTCGGTGATTAATTTTTTAATTAAAACATTGCCAAGGTGTCCTGTACCTCCAGTAACTAATACCATACTCTTTTAGCCTCCAAATTTATTATTTTTTAGAAATTACTCTTGAAAATTCGAGTATACTATCAAAACACTCGTTTAGTTTTTGAATTTTTTCGTTTCCGAAAGATTTATAGACGCCATCTAATATAGTTTGAAATGAGGACAAGAACTTGTTAAATAGTTTCTGTCCATTTTCCGATAAGTGAATCATTGTATATCTTCTGTCTTTTTCGTCTTCAACAGTTTCTATAAGTTTGTTTTCTATTAATTTTTTCAAAGACATACTTACTGTACTTTTTGATACTCCAAGTTTTTTGGAAATTTCGTTATTAAAAGTTTTGTCGTTTGTTGCTATAAACAAAAATATGTAAAGTTCAGTTGTACTCATTTCTTCAAATTCAGAAATCTGTGGTATGAAGTTTACGAAATTGGTGGTGATTTCCATAATGTTTTTTACAACTTCTTTAGCAAACTCTATGTTGAGTTCCATAGTTGACCCTCCTATTTTGATTTTCGCCCTATATATTTAGACAGTTTATTTTTTAAATAGTTCAAAAATTAAACTAATTTTTTTAATCAATAAAACTTTGGAAAAAGAAGAAAAAAGTCCTATATTTGTATTAATCTCTTTAAATTATCGATTTTCAATGCTATGTTATAGTATGTTTTATTATGCAAAGTTTATTTGTTATGTTTAAAAGGTTTAAAATTTACTTGTGAAATTTCATGGGTTAAATCTATTGATAAATTTGAAAATCAAAACTTTAGAATCAGAAGAGGAGGTTTTTGTATGTCAACAAATGGAAGGTGGAAGTGGCAGGATGTTAACAAAGTTAACTTTTCTAAGATTAGAACGACGATTGAAACAGCTTTTTATGGAAATAATGTTGAGTTACTCACTTCAAGAAGAGAAGCTTACAAAAAAGCGTTAAAATCTCCAGGAACTATAGCGACAGACCTTTTTGTCTATAAGCCAGAACTTCTTAATCTCGATGAGGGGACAAGAATATTGCTTTTCAACGATGGTGCGACTGTGGGAAGATTTGCAGGCGCAAGGAAAATAATAGGTATGCCAGGTGTTAATGAGGACCAATTAGCAGAAGTAATTCGTGAAGCAGTTTACGGTACAAGGTTTAGGAAAATGTACCATGCGATTAGTTTTACAGGATTACATCCTGACTTTATCGTCAAAAATCATATATTAATTCCAGAGGGGTTTGAAAATACTGTTTACAATTGGCTTCTAAACTTTCAAGACTTAACTTCAGAATATTCACTTATGTATGAAAATTCCAAGCTTTTGAATGAACCTGATATTTACATATTTACAGATCCTGATTGGTCACATCCTAATTATCCTGGTGGGCTTGCGCTCTTTGACCCGAATAACAACTGTGCCGCGTTGCTTGGATTAAGATATTTCGGAGAATTTAAGAAGGGTACTTTGACACTTGGTTGGTCTGTTGGAAATAGACAGGGATATGTGGCGTGTCATGGTGGTTTGAAAAAATACGAGTACGATGGTAAGCATTTTGTTGCTGCATTTTTTGGACTTTCTGGTTCTGGGAAGTCTACACTAACTCACGCAAAACATAAAGGTAAGTATCAAATTACGGTTCTTCATGATGATGCGCTTGTTATAAACTTAGAAGATCTTTCTTCCATCGCTCTTGAACCGTCGTATTTCGATAAAACATCAGATTATCCTCTAACAAGTGAAGACAATAAATATTTGATAACAATACAAAACTGTGGTGCAACTGTTGACGAAAATTTAAAAGTAGTCCCCGTTATGGAAGATATTAGGAACGGAAATGGTAGAGCGATAAAATCTAAATTATGGTCACCAAACAGGGTAGATAAGATTGAAGAGCCTGTAAATGCAATATTCTGGATAATGAAAGACCCGGTTTTACCACCAGTTGTAAAGATAGAAGATCCTATTCTTGCTTCTACAATGGGTGCAACATTGGCTACCAAAAGAACTTCGGCAGAAAAATTGCTTCCAGGAGTAGACCCTGAAGCGCTCGTTTTTGAGCCATACGCCAATCCATTCAGAACTTACCCGCTCTCTGAAGACTACAATAAGTTTAAAGCACTATTTGAAAAGGGAGTGGAATGTTATATAGTCAATACAGGATTCTATCTCAATAAGAAAGTACCAAAGGAATTGACCCTTGAAATTATAGAGCAAATTGTTGAGAAAAAAGCCAATTTTGTCGATTGGTTCGGTGGATTAAAAACTATGCAAATACCTGAATTTGAAGTAAGAACATCGGATTATGAATACAGAGAACTCGTTAAACTCTCACTTACAAAAAGAGTTGAATTTATTAAAAACAAAGAGATTGAAAACCAAGGATACGATAGGCTTCCGGAAGAATGTATAAGTTCATTAAATAATTTAATATCACTACTTTGATTTTGTAAATATTAAATTAAAAATTTAGTTACATTTTGTTTCTTGAAATTATTTGGACTAAGTATAAAATTATATTGGATTTAGAAATGACTTAGGAAAAACAGAAAAACCATTATGAATTTTGAAATAGGAGGTGTTTGGTATGGGTTTACCACTTATAGGAGAAAAGGTTCCTGAATTTACAGCAAAGACAACACACGGAGTTATAAATTTTCCAAAAGATTATGAAGGTAAATGGGTAGTACTTTTCAGCCATCCGGCAGATTTTACACCTGTTTGTACAACAGAATTTGTTGCATTCCAGAAAAGGTACGATGAATTCAAGGCTCTAAACACAGAACTTGTTGGTTTGAGTATTGACCAGGTTTTCTCACATATCAAATGGGTACAGTGGATTAAGGAAAAGCTTGGTGTAGAAATCAAATTCCCAGTAATTGCGGACGATAGGGGTCAAATTGCAGAGCTTTTCGGTATGATTCACCCAGGGAAGGGAACGAATACGGTCCGAGCAGTATTCATTATCGATCCAAAGGGTATACTAAGAGCATCGCTTTACTACCCACAAGAACTTGGAAGAAATATGGATGAGATTCTTAGAATGGTTAAAGGTTTGCAAGTTAATGATACAAATGGTGTTGCTCTCCCAGCGAATTGGCCAAATAACGAATTAATCGGTGATGAGGTTATTATTCCACCTGCAAGTGACTGTGCAACGGCTGCAAGGAGGATGGAAGAATACGATTGTTACGATTGGTGGTTCTGCCACAAGAAATTGAAATAATCCGAATAAATGAAGAAAACAAGCGGGAGATTAAAAACTCCCGCTTGTTTTTTATATAAAGTATTTAAAGTATTTAATCAACTTTCTTTGTCTTCCATATATCCCTAACGTATTCTTCTATAGTCCTATCGCTTGAGAACTTCCCACTTCTTGCTATGTTGAGCAAGGATTTTTTGTTCCATTCTTCTTGGTTAAGATACAATTTTTCCACGTCTTTGTGAGCTTTTTCATATGACTCAAAGTCTGCGAGTAAGAAGTATTGGTCTGGCATTGGAGCATGTTTTCCGTAAAGCAAAGATTCGTATATATCTACAAATAACTCTGGTTCATTTGGTGTGAAGTATCCACCCCTAATCATGTCAAGCACTTTCCTAATTTTTTCGTTTTCTAAGTAAATTCCAAACGGGTTGTAAATTCCTTTCCTTCTTGCTTCTTCTATTTCTTCGGCTTTAAGTCCAAAGATAAATATGTTTTCTTCGCCTACTTCTTCTAGGATTTCTATATTTGCGCCATCTAATGTTCCTAATGTGAGCGCTCCATTTATCATGAATTTCATGTTCCCGGTTCCAGAAGCTTCCGTTCCCGCCGTGGAAATTTGCTCACTGATATTTGCAGCGGGAATAATAATCTGTGCAGCTGAGACGTTATAGTTAGGTATAAATACAACTTTCAGGTGTTTATTGACAATTGGGTTTCTATTTACAACTTCCGCAACACTGTTGATGAGTTTGATTATAAGCTTTGCCATTCTGTATCCTGGAGCGGATTTACCTGCGAATATGAATGTTCTCGGAACTTCCGGCTTTTTCCCATCTAAGATTTCGTTGTATAGGTGTATTATGTGTAAAACATTTAATAATTGTCTTTTGTACTCATGGATCCTTTTAACTTGTATATCAAATAGCGTGGATGGGTCAACGGATATATCTAGTTTCTCACGGATGTAATTTGCTAATCGTTCTTTATTCCATCTTTTTGCTTCGGCAAGTTTTTTAAGAAATTCACTATCGTTTAAAAATGTTTCTAGTTTTCTCAATTCGTAAAGGTTTGTTATCCACCCATTACCTATACTTTCGGTAATGAGTTTCGCAAGTGGTGGATTACATTCCAAGAGCCATCTTCTTTGAGTTACTCCATTTGTTTTATTATTGAACTTCTCAGGGTACATTTCATAAAAATCTTTTAAAACACTTTTTTTAAGTATTTCGGTATGCAATTCAGAAACACCGTTAATTGAGAACGAAACTACAGATGAGAGATTAGCCATTCTTACCTTCTTTATGTTTCCTTCTTCAAATATGGACATATCTATAATTTTTTTCAGATTATTGTTGAATTTTTCTCCGACTTCTTTCAAAAATCTTGCGTTTATTTCCTCGATTATTTGATAATGTCTTGGAAGGAGATTTTGGAGTAATGGGGCCTCCCATTTTTCAAGTGCTTCAGGCATTACAGTATGGTTTGTGTAAGCTATTGTGTTTTTGACTATGTTCCAGGCATCATCCCAACCGTATCCTTCTTCGTCGAGTAATATTCTCATAAGTTCTGGTATTGCAAGGGCAGGATGCGTGTCGTTGAGTTGTATAACTTCGGATTCATGAAGGTTACTTAAATCGTTCCCAAATCTTCTCTTGTGCCTTCTTATTATATCTTGTAATGCGGCGCTTACAAAGAAATGTTCTTGCTTGAGCCTTAATTCCCTACCTTGGTAAAATGCGTCGTTTGGATAAAGAACTTTGCACAATGTTTCCGCAAGATTTTTCTCGTAAACGGCTTTTTCATAATTACCCTTCTCAAACTCCGCAAAGTTAAATTCGTTTATAGCTTTAGGATGCCAAAGTCTTAATACTGAAACGATGTCACTGTTGTAGCCGGTTATGTAAATATCATATGGTACGGCTAATATATCGTACGTATCCACCCATTTGAATCTAATGTTACCTTTTTCATCGGTGTAAGGTTCACTTCTTCCAAAAAACTTAACAGTTACAGCTTCTTCGGGTTTTGGAAATTCCCAAGGATAACCATTTTTTAGCCAATCATCTGGCATTTCTTTTTGGAATCCATTTTCGATTGTTTGTTTGAAGAGACCATATTGGTATCTTATCGTATAACCGTATGATAGATATCCAAGAGTTGCCAACGAGTCTAAGAAACATGCAGCGAGTCTCCCGAGTCCGCCGTTACCGAGAGCAGCATCTTCTTCAAGTAATGCTATTTTATCAAGGTCTAAATCAAATTTTTTAAGAAGAGCTTTCACCTCATCTTCAACTTGCAAGTTCAATATGTTGTTGTACAACAGTCTACCTATCAAAAACTCCATTGATAAGTAATTGACAATTCTTAAATCTTTCCTTTGATGTATGATTTCTTCGGTTCTAAGCCATTTTTCTGCAACGATGTCTCTAATGGAGTAAGATAGTGCAAAAAATTTCTGCAGAGTTGTTGAAAAGTCTTTATTTTCAGCTAATGTGTGATTGAGATGATATGTAAATTGATTTGTTATGTCAATTTTAGAGTTTTTAGCCACTATCTACACCTCTCTTACTCACCGTTGTTGTAATACACTTTGTAATTCTCTTGAATCGTTTCCAAAGTCCAATAAACCCCTTTAAAGTTTACACTAAATTTCGAAAAATGTCAAATCAGGAATAAATATTGTGCTTTTATTTTAAAATACGACTTGTTGTTTTTCTTTGCTCTCGTTTAATAAAAAATCCGCCCTTTTTTTAAAACACAAGGGCGGATTTTTTGGTTTTTTTCGAATAATTTGGAGTAAATTTATTCAGTTTTATCTGACTATATTTTTAAGTTTTCCTTCTAAAAATAGTTTTACTGCATCGTCTATGGTTGTATTTAACGGTACCAAGTAAACTCCTATTTTCCTTGCTTTAATGTCTTCAAACATATGTGGTCCCATTTTCACGGCTATAACTCCATCCACATCGCCTGTTGAAGCAAATACTTCATCATGGCCATGGTGGTGCCCGTGTTCTTGTTCGTGCTCGTGCTCATATTCATTATGTAGCCTTCCAAAGTGTCTGCCATAGCCGTGATGGTTATGTTCTCCGCCGTGGTGACCTCTTGCGTGTAGATTTTCGGAAAGTTTTCTTGATAGTTCTTTGTCACCTTCGATTTCAACAATCACAAAATACTCTGCTCTTCCGAAATGAGAAGCTACTGTTTTACCATCGTCTGTTGGGATTGCAATTCTTACCATAATACCGCCTCCTTTTGATTATTTGATTTAATTGTTTTAAACTAACTTTCCAAGAATTTTTCGAAAGATTCTTTAAGAGTATTTATCAACTCTAAAAGATTATTGAGGTATTTAATTCCGTTGTCAGTTATAGAATATACTTTTCTTAATCCTCCGTTCCCTTCTTCAACTTTGAATTCGATAATTCCGTGATGTTCGAGTTTTCTCAAAATGTTGTAAATAACGGATGGATCATGTTTGAAAGGATAGTAAGCAACTTGTTGAAGTTTTTCGTAGAGTTCATAACCATGCATTGGTTTTTGGCTTAACAGTTTCAAAATAACCGCTGTGAGAAAGTCTCCTGTTGAAAAACCAGTTTCTTCGCATCTATGTATATTTCCACCCTGACCATGTTGACATCCACATTTTCTCCTCACAGGTAAACACCTCATTACATGATAGTATTTTCTGATGACGATAATATTATATATCAGTATTGATAAAAAATCAATAGTGATAATTATAAAAATAAACGAAATCCCCAATTCGAAGAGGGATTTCGTTTATTTTTTTATTGCTATATTAATTATACATCAAAATATAAGTCGAATTCTTTTGGATGGGGTATTGAGTTAACTTGTCTTTCTTCAGAGAGTTTAATGTTTACCCAGTGTTTAATCAATTCTTTCGGGAAAGTTGTTAAAAATTCGTTATTTGATAAAAGAGCGTTGCAACTTTCTTCGAGAGATTTCGGGAGAGGTTTAACTTCTTTTTCGTATAGATCACCTTCAAATGGTCCAAAACCCTCAGCTGTTGGGTCAATTTTCTTTCTTATACCATCTACACCAGCTAGTATCATAGCTGCAAAGCCAAGATATGGATTACATGTTGCGTCGATCGTTCTAAATTCGATTCTTCTTTTTTCTGGATCTTTCACATAAGCTGGTATTCTTATCGCTGATGTTCTGTTTGCAAGCGCAAAGACTGCGTTTGTTGGGGCTTCGAAGCCAGGTACCAATCTTCTGTATGAGTTTGTAGATGGATTGGTGAATGCCATTAACGCTGGAGCGTTTTTCAATATCCCACCTATGTAATAAAGCGCTTCTTGTGAAAGGTTGTAAATCTTATCGCCATCGAATATATTTTTTCCGTTCTTTTTCAAAAATTGGTGCACGTGCATTCCATTTCCAGCTTCATCGTACAATGGTTTAGGCATAAATGTGACTAAGTAACCGTATTCTTTTGAAACTAATCGTGCAACATGCTTGACTAACATTGTATAATCGGCTGCTTTAAGAGCATCTATTAATGGTAATTCTATTTCAACCTGACATGTTCCCACCTCGTGGTGGTGGTATTTTACGGGGACACCGTACTCGAGTAATTTTTTAACTATCGCGTTTCTTACTTCCATCAGTTTATCGAATGGAGGAATTCGGTGGTAACCTTTTTTCCTTCCTACGAAATATTCTCCTGTTTCGCCCGATTTCCAAAATGCTTCTGAACTATCAATTTCCAAAGATATTTTGTTTGTTTTTACCTCGTACTTAACATTTTCGAATATGTGGAACTCGTATTCAGGTCCAAGGTATACTTCGTCTGCAATGTCTTTTATTGACTCAAGCGTTTTTTTCAATATTGTTCGTGGATCGTGTGAACATGGTGTCATGTTTTCAACTTCGTAAACGTCACATATCATAGACAAGACTTTTTCACCGTTGTATTCTTCTATTATTGCTGTGTTTGGGTCAGGGATTATTACCATGTCGCTGCTGAAGACTTCGGCATAACCAAGATTGGAAGCATCGAAGCCCACACCTTCAACAAATGTTTTTTCTGAGAAATTTGTTTTTGCAAGAGTTACATGTCTCCATCTGCCCCAAAGGTCTACAACTTTTAAGTCTATAAAATTAATTCCCTCTTGCTCAACTAACTTTAGAATTTGACTCGCGTCCATATGGATAACCTCCCATTCCAATAATTTATTCGTGTACAAAAATTCTATCACTTGTTATATTTTAGTACAAATCAAAATGCACAAAATTAGTTCTATTATCCCTTCTTAATGTTCAAAATCATTTTATTATCTTAAATTTTTCTATATATGCTATAATATACTTTGCGATGCATTGTTATGTTTTAACACTCTGAATAATTTAAGAATTGTTACTATGAATTGTTGGGTTATAATATATTGTTAAAGAAGCTCGCAAAATTTGAGAGAGTGAAAAAGGGGGATAAGACTATGAAAGCTATTATTTTATGTGCAGGTAAGGGAACAAGACTCAGACCTTTAACTTATACAACCGCAAAACACCTTATTCCTGTGGCAAACAAACCAGTTATTCTTTACACAATTGAGAAAATAAAGAGTGTTGGTATAAAACAAATAGGTATTATAGTTAGCCCGGAGAATAAGGCTGATTTTGAAGAAAATCTTGGTGATGGTAGCAAATACGGCGTTGAGATTACTTATATTCTCCAACCTGAACCAAAAGGACTCGCTCATGCTGTTTTGATGGCAAAAGATTTCTTAGGCGATGAAGATTTCATGATGTACCTTGGTGATAACCTTATTATGGATGATATAAGACCTTTTGTTGATGAATTCGAGCAAAGAAAGAATATAAGTGCACTTATAATGCTCTCGCCAGTTAACGATCCAACAAGGTTTGGTATTGCGGTAATGGAAGGAAACAGGATAGTAAAAACTGTTGAGAAACCAAAGGAACCACCTTCAAATCTTGCGATTATAGGGCTTTATTTGTTTAGAAAAGATATATTCGAAGGTATTGCAAATATTAAACCATCATGGCGTGGCGAATTGGAAATTACAGATGCGATTGATTGGCTTATCCAAAACAAAGGGAATGTTGAGGGACATATAATTTACGGATGGTG